>NZ_VFMO01000001.1:642384-963577 GCF_006715095.1 Yimella lutea | reverse complement strand
CGCAGTGGCTGGTGCGTTCGAACCAGCCGGAGGTGTCGTCCGAGCCCGCGGGCGAGTGCACGACCCACACGTTCGCGCCGACTCCGCCGCTGTCGAGCTACATCGTGGCCCTCATCGCGGGGCCGTACGCCGTGGTCCAGGACACCTGGAGCGTCGAGCGCGCCGACGGCAGTTCGCAGACGATCGAACTCACCGCGATGTGCCGGCGGGGAATGCTGGAGCACCTGGAGTCCGACGAGATCTTCTACACCACCAAGGCGGGGCTCGACTTCTACGACCGCGCGTACGGATTCCCTTACCCCTGGGGCGGTTCTTCTTACGCGGCCCCCGCGAAGGATCGCAGCGAGGGACGAGCGGAGAACTTCGTGGGGTGTAAGTACGACCAAGTGTTCGTGCCGGAGTACAACATCGGCGCGATGGAGAACCCCGGCCTGGTGACCTTCACCGAGGACTATCTCTTCCGTGGCGGCGCCACCACCATGCAGCGCACCTCCCGTGCCGCAGTGATCCTGCACGAGATGGCGCACATGTGGTTCGGCGACCTGGTCACCCCGAAGTGGTGGGACGACCTGTGGCTGAAGGAATCGTTCGCCGACCTGATGGGCTACCAGGTCACTCAGGAGGCGACCCGGTTCGACCAGGCGTGGTTACAGTTCGCCAGCGGACGCAAGCTCTGGGCGTACACCTACGACCAGTTGCCCAGCACCCACCCGGTCATCGCCCGGATCGAGGATCTCGAGGCCGCGGCCCAGAACTTCGACGGCATCACCTACTCCAAGGGCGCAGCCGTCCTGCGCCAACTGCAGGCGATCATCGGACCGGAGTCCTTCTTCGCCGGCGCACGTGACTACTTCGCCGCGCACGCATTCGGTTCGGCGACCTTCAACGATCTGCTGACCGCCCTGCAACCGCACACCGAGCACGACCTGTGGCGCTGGGCGGACGCCTGGCTGCGCACCACGTCCCCGTCCGAACTCACCGCCGACACGTCGCGCGGTCACGGCGGCGCCGTGACCGAACTCGTCGTCCGGCAACGGTGCACCGACCGGATCACCGGCGATGAGGTCGTCCGACCGCACCAACTGCAGGTCGCCGGATACGCGCTGGGCGAGGCCGGGCTGGAGCGCACCTTCCTCGCCCCGGTCACGTTGACGGGCGAATCGGTGGAGGTGCCCGAAGCCGTCGGCAACCGAGCCGACCTGGTACTGGTCAACGCCGGCGACCTGACCTACGGCATCGGCCGCCTCGACGAGCAGTCGCAGCACGTTGCGAGCACGCACCTGTCGTCCATCACCGACGATCTCGACCGCGGCGCCGTCTGGACCGCATTGTGGAACCTCACTCGTGACGCCCGCATCCCCGCGTCCCGCTTCGTCGACACCTTCTGCACGCAGGCCCCCGCCGAGTCCAACGCGATGATCCTGCGCATCGTCGCCGGTCAGGTGCAGACCGCGGTCGGCCATTTCCTGCCGGCCGGCACCCGGACAGCAGCGTGGGACGCGTTGGGCGGTGTGGCACGCGTGGCTCTCGCCGGCGCCGAACCCGAGTCGGATCTGCAGCGCACCTGGGCCGATCTGCTCGCGGAATTCGCGTCGCAGACCGACACGCTAGCCGGCGATGCGGCCGCGCTCGCCGACGGGAAGGTGCCGGACGGTCTGACGCTGACCGACGAACTGCGCTGGAAACTCGCCGCGTCGCTCGTCCGGCAGGGCGCCTGGGACGAGGCCGAGGTGCAGCACTTGCTCGAGCAGGACAACACGCTCATCGGTCGCACCAGTTCGCTGACCGCCCTGGCCGCTGCGCCGCAGGCCCAGGACGAGACCTGGCGACGCCTGGTCGAGGACGAACTCACGAACGACGCGCAGCGAGCGCTGCTCACCGGTTGGGGAATCAGTGATCCGGGGACGAAGTACGCGCAGCCGTACGTCGAGTTGCTCGACTCCGTGTGGGGAGACCGTGTGCAGTCGATGGCGCAGCGCTTGGTGATCGGCCTGTTCCCGGACGTGGACGCGGACGACGAGGGTCGCGCCGCACTGGGAGCGATCAGGAGTTGGTACGACGACAACCCGGGTTCACCCGCGGCGCTGCGCCGCATCGTCCTGGAGCAGATCGACCACGCCGAGCGCGCGCTGCGGGCTCAGCAGGTGACGCAGGACTGACGTCAGCCGGTGAGCGCGGCGATGCCTGCGACGATCAGCATCCCGAGCAGGACGCCGACCACCAGCAGGCGGCGACTGTGCGGGGTCATCGCACCTGCTCGGGGTGGATCCCGGCGGCGGCCTGACGGGCCGAGACCACGTTCAGGTGCCAGGGGTGGCGCTCGAGAGTGACGGTGAGCCGGTCGGTGCGCATGACGTAGAGGATGGCAGCAACGGCGGCAAGGCCGACCGCCAGGCTGCCGACCAGGATGGTCCAACGCGGTCCCCAGGCGTCCCCGATCCAGCCGATCATCGGTGCGCCCAGCGGTGTACCGCCGAGGAAGATCGCCATGTAGAGCGCCATCACACGTCCGCGCATCTGCGGTGAGACGGACAGCTGCACAGCGGCATTGGCGGTGGTGACGACTGTCAGCGCGCACAGGCCGGTCGGGATGAGCATCAGCCCGAAGAACCAGAACGTGGGTGCCAGACCGGCCGCCGCGGAGAAGACGGTGAAACCGATCAACGCGGTGAACAGCACCCGCAACCGCGGCTTCGGACGCCTCGCCGACATGAGCGCCGCGGCCAACGACCCGATCGCCATGACCGAACTGAGCAGTCCGTACTCGCTCGCGCCGCGACCGAAGATCGACGTCGACATCAGCGCGATGGTGATCTGGAAGTTCATGCCGAAGGTGCCGAGCATGAAGACCACGAACAGCAGCAGCTTGATGTCGCTGCGTTGCCTGACGTAGGCGAGGCCCTCGCGCACTCCCCCGCGCCCCTTGCCGCGCGGTGGCCGGGTGAGTTCGGCGCCGTGCATCATCGCGAGCGCCCCGAGGACGGCAATGAAGCTGAAGGCATTGATCACCAGAGTGAATCCGGTGCCGACCGCGGCGATCAGCAGACCGGCGATCGCGGGACCGACGAGACGGGCCCCGTTGAACGAGGCACTGTTGAGTCCGACGGCATTGGAGAGTTTGTCCGGCGGGACCATCTCGGAGACGAACGCCTGACGCGTGGGGTTGTCCAGCGCGGTCGCGACTCCCTGCAGGCCGGCCAACACGTAGACGTGCCACAACTGGGCGACATCGGTGAGCACAAGCACCGCGAGCAGCGCGGCAGTGATCGCCAGGGAGGTCTGCGACAGCGCCAACAGCTTGCGCTTGTCGAACCGGTCGGCGAACGAACCGGCCAGCGGCGCGAGCAACACGACGGGTGCGAACTGCAGGCCGGTGACGATGCCGAGCGCGGTGGAGTCGTGATCGGTGAGTTCGGTGAGGACGAGCCAGTCCTGTGCGACGCGTCCCATCCAGGTGCCGACATTGGAGACGATCGCACCCAGGGCGTAGACGCGGTAGTTGTAGATCGAGAGCGATGCGAAGGTGGGGCTCATCGAGCGACCACCCGCGCGAGGATCGCAGTGGCCTGCGCCAGCAGTTCGCACTCGTCGTCGCTGAGCTGGGCGATGCGTTCGTTCATCCAGACGTCGCGCGACCGCTTGGTCTGCAGCACCGACTCACGCCCGGCATCGGTGATGTACACCCACGTACGGCGCTTGTCGCCGCCATCGGCGACACGGACCACGTATCCGCCCTCGACAAGACCGTCGACCGTGCGGGTCATCGAGGGTCGGCTCACGCATTCGGCTTCAGCCAGACCGCCGATCGGCAGCGGGGCGTCCATCAGTTTGCAGAGCACCGAGAACTGGTGCGGCGCAACGCTTTCGACGTTCTCGAAGCGGGTGCGTCGACTGATCTTCATGCAGGTCATGCGCAGTTCGTCGGACATCGCCCGACGTTCGTCCGGGGTCATTCGGTGGGTTTCGCCTCCAGGCAAGGTAGTTAGCTCAGTTCAATAGTTTAGCTAATGATTCGCCGCACGTCGATCCCGTGGCGATCCCGTGGCGATCCCGTGGCGATCCCGTGGCGATCCCGTGGCGATCCCGTGGCGATCCGTGGTGACAGTGCAATGTGGCCTGCCGGAATCGGCGTGGCCGGTAGGGCGTTCAACCGTCGACGCGCCTGACAGACTCGGGCCCCGGGCCTGGCAGGACGCACAGACTCCACACAGGCTCGGGCCAGCAACCGCTCAAGAGCAGCCGGTTGACTGCACGAAGACGAACAACCGAACGAGCACCGAACGAGCAAGGAGCGACCATGTCGCACGACAAGCACCCGTCCGACGCAGGACGCAACGCACCCCGACCCGCGCAGCAGGACGACGACATCACCGGCCCGCTGCCTCACGTGGACCGGCAGGATGTCCGCCCTCCCGCCGGTGACACCCGTTCCTTCCAGATGCCGGGTCAGCACCGTCCGTACGGCAACTCCCCGCACCAGCAGCCCGCACCCCAGGCGTCCGGCACCTTCGGCTCCCCCTGGGCAAACCCCGCCGGCGGTCCCGGCATGCCCGCGTACGGGCACCAGCAGGCATCGACCGCGACCGCACCGCGCCGCCGCCGTGGCGCTCCGTGGCTCGCGGTCCCGATCGCGGCCGTGCTGGCTGCCGGCCTGGCCAGCGGCACGACCTACGCGTTGACCGACGACGACGTCGCCGGCACGTCCAGCACCACGACGAAGGTCGTGCAGGCCAACCCCGCCGACTACAAGGACGCGAGCGGAGTGAACTGGTCGTCAACCGCCACCAAGGTCACCGACAGCGTCGTGTCGATCACGGTCGAGGGCGGCGGTAGCGGCGGTGAGGGCTCGGGGGTCGTGCTCGACACGAAGGGCCACATCGTCACCAACAACCACGTCGTGTCCGCAGGCGGCGGCAGCGATCCCAAGATCACCGTCACCTTCACCGACAACCTGACCTACGAGGCGAAGGTCGTCGGCAAGGACCCGAGCACCGACCTCGCCGTCATCAAGCTGAGCAAGCCGCCGTCGAACCTCAAGCCCATCTCTCTCGGTGACGACGCGACGCTCGCCGTCGGCCAGCCGGTCATGGCGATCGGCAACCCGCTCGGGCTGTCCAGCACGGTCACGACCGGAATCGTCAGCGCGCTCAACCGGCCCGTCACGGCAGGCGGCAGCGACGGTGAGAGCGAGAGCACCACCAACGCGATCCAGACCAGTGCCGCGATCAACCCGGGCAATTCCGGTGGCGCACTGGTGAATGCGAGCGGTCAGCTGATCGGCATCAACTCCTCGATCGCGACGCTCGGCAGTTCCTCGGCCGGTTCGCAGTCGGGCAACATCGGCATCGGCTTCGCGATCCCGGTCTCCGTCGTCGACTCCATCACCCAGCAGCTGATCAGCAAGGGCGCGGTCCAGCATGCCCAACTCGGTGTGAAGGCCAGTACCGGCTCGGTGAAGGTCGGCGACGCGACCGAGAGTGCCGCGAAGATCGCCGAGGTGGTGTCCGGCTCCGCCGCGGACAAGGCGGGGATCAAGGTCGGCGACGCGATTATTGCCGCCGACGGACGTCCGATCGTCTCCTCGAACGCGCTCGTGGGCTACGTCCGCGCCAAGATCGTGGGTGACAAGGTCGAGCTGACGATCGTCCGCGACGGCGACCGCAAGAAGGTCACGGTCGCGCTCGGCAAGGCGTCGAACTGATCCGTTGGGGATAACTCGAATACGTTCGGGCGATTCGACGTACCGTCCTGCGCATCGTCCACCGGTCGGGTGGACCGAGCCAGGAGGAATCCCATGCACCCCAGCAAGTACGCGGTCGACAGCGACCTCGTGGCCCAGCACGGATTGGACGTCGGCACGATCGCCGGGCAGATCCAGACGGCGATGAACCTGATGGACCGCAAGCTGACGGCCCTTCAGGGCACGTGGACGGGTTCGGCGGCCACGCAGTACGCCGTGCTGCACGGCGAGTGGCAGCGCGCACAGATCAAGATGAAGGATTCGCTCGCCGACATCGGACGCACGCTCGGCACGGCCAGCAGGGCGTACTCCACGACCGAGTCCGACGTGAAGGCTGCGTTCATGCCGCGCTGACCCGCCGGCGTCCGCTTCGTCGGAGGCTGCCGTGCCCGGGAACGGCACGCCTGCGAAACACGCACGTGCCATCCGGGAGCGTTTCCGGCTTTCCAAATCGCGTCCGGCAGCGCCGACGGCACCAGAAATCGATGTGTAACAGAAGGGGCGCAACCACGTTCGTGGCTGCGCCCCTTCTTTCGTGCGTCGGTCAGACGTGGGTCAGAAGCCCATTCCGCCCATGTCGTCGCCACCCGGCATCGCCGGGGCAGCCTTCTCGGGCTTGTCGGCGATGACGACCTCGGTGGTGAGGAACAGGGCCGCGATCGAGGCTGCGTTCTGCAGCGCCGAACGGGTCACCTTGGCCGGGTCGATGATGCCGGCCTTCACCATGTCGACGTACTCGCCGGTGGCCGCGTTGAGGCCCTCACCCGGGGTGAGGTTGCGGACCTTCTCGACCACGACGCCCGGCTCGAGGCCGGCGTTGAGGGCGATCTGCTTCAGCGGAGCCTCGGCCGCGACGCGAACGATGTTCGCACCGGTGGCCTCGTCACCCTCGAGCGACAGCGAACCGAAAGCGTCCTTGGACGCCTGGATCAGCGCCACGCCACCACCGGCGACGATGCCCTCCTCGACGGCAGCCTTCGCGTTGCGGACGGCGTCCTCGATGCGGTGCTTGCGCTCCTTGAGCTCGACCTCGGTCGCGGCACCCGCCTTGATGACGGCGACGCCACCGGCGAGCTTGGCCAGGCGTTCCTGCAACTTCTCGCGGTCGTAGTCGGAGTCGCTGTTTTCGATCTCGGCGCGGATCTGCTTGACGCGACCGGCGATCTGGTCGGCGTCGCCGGCACCCTCGACGATGGTCGTCTCGTCCTTGGTGACGACGACCTTGCGAGCGCGGCCGAGCAGGTCGAGTTCGGCGGTCTCGAGCTTGAGGCCGACCTCCTCTGAGATGACCTGACCACCGGTGAGGATGGCGATGTCACCGAGCATGGCCTTGCGACGGTCACCGAAGCCCGGAGCCTTGACGGCAACGGACTTGAAGGTGCCGCGGATCTTGTTGACGACCAGGGTCGACAGTGCTTCGCCGTCGACGTCCTCGGCGATGATCATCAGCGGCTTGCCGGACTGCATGACCTTCTCCAGCAGCGGCAGCAGGTCCTTGATCGAGGAGATCTTGGAGTTGACGACCAGGATGTACGGGTCGTCGAGCACCGTCTCCATGCGCTCGGTGTCGGTCACGAAGTAGCCGGAGATGTAGCCCTTGTCGAAGCGCATACCCTCGGTGAGCTCAAGCTCCAGACCGAAGGTGTTGCTCTCCTCGACGGTGATGACGCCTTCCTTGCCGACCTTGTCCATGGCCTCGGCGATGAGCTCACCGATCTGGGGGTCCGCGGCGGAGATGGACGCGGTGGCAGCGATCTGCTCCTTGGTCTCGATCTCCTTGGCGTGCGACAGCAGCTGCTCGGACACAGCCGCGACAGCCGCTTCGATGCCGCGCTTGAGCGCCATCGGGTTCGCGCCGGCGGCGACGTTGCGCAGACCCTCGCGCACCATGGCCTGGGCCAGCACGGTGGCGGTGGTGGTGCCGTCACCCGCGACGTCGTCGGTCTTCTTGGCGACCTCCTTGACCAGCTCGGCGCCGATCTTCTCGTAGGGGTCCTCGAGCTCGATCTCCTTGGCGATGGACACGCCGTCGTTGGTGATCGTGGGTGCGCCCCACTTCTTCTCCAGGACGACGTTGCGGCCCTTGGGGCCGAGGGTGACACGGACGGCGTCGGCGAGGGTGTTCATACCCCGCTCGAGTCCGCGACGGGCCTCCTCGTCGAAGGCAATTGTCTTGGCCATGTGGTGGTTCCTCCCACACATTGCGTATCGAGTTGGCGGCACGACGCCCGCGACGGACGAGCCGCACCGGCTGCGGACCTACGTCGTCCGCGCGATGTGACCCTCGCCGTACTGCCACTTGTTCTGTCACTCTCATGCCGAGAGTGCTAACGCCATTATTGGCACTCGCGCGGGGCGAGTGCAAACGGGACGCCGGGGAATTTTCGGCGGGCTCCCGGACACGCGAACCGGACGGCTCAACCGGCGATCGTCAGGTCGAGAACCTCGGGGTTCGGCAGGGCTGCCAAGGCTTCGCCGGTGATCAACAGCTTCGACGTGCGCACTCCCCCGCCGATCACGAACTCCCCGCCATCGGCGACCGCCCGGTCGATGAGGATCGGCCAGTCCACCGGCAGACCGACCGGCGTGATCCCGCCGGATTTCATGCCGGTGGCCGCTTCGGCGTGCTCCTGGTCGGCGAAGGTGATCTTGCGGGCGTCCAGGTGCTTGCGGACGGTCTTGTTCACGTCGGCGCGGTCGGTGCCCCGAACGACGACGGCGGCGTACGTGGTGTTCTCACCCCGGCGCGCTTGCACGACAACGCAGTTCGCGGCCGCTTCGAGGGTCACGTCGTACGCCTGGCAGAACGCGGCGGTGTCGGAGAGCGAGGCGTCGACCGGCGCGACCAGCAGACCGGGCGCGTTCGCGTCCGCGACCGTCGGCGCCACGAGGCCGGGGTGCTCCTCCAGGGGCTGCCAGTCGAGGTTCCCGCGAGCGCTGGACATGGACCACTCCTTCGTCGGACGTACGGATTGCGACAAGATGACAACACAACCACCGAAACGAACAGAAGAGGTGTCCATGAACCGTCTCGAGGGCAAGACCGCGATCGTCACCGGAGCCAGCCGAGGCATCGGCCTGGCCATAGCCGAGCGCCTGGTCGACGAAGGCGCGAACGTCATCATCACCGCACGTGGCGAGGACGCCCTGAAGGAAGCCGTCGCCGGACTCGGTGAGCGCGCGTCCTACGTCGCCGGCAAGGCGGACGACCCCGCGCACCGCGAGGAGGTCGTGCGCACCGCGATCGACAAGCACGGCAGCATCGACGTGCTGATCAACAACACCGGCATCAACCCGGTCTTCGGCAAGCTGCTCGACGTCGAGCCCGAGGTGTCGCGCAAGATCCTCGAGGTCAACGTCCTTTCCGCGCTGGAGTGGGTCAAGCTGGTGCACAAGGCGTGGATGCAGGAGCACGGCGGCTCGATCGTCAATGTCGCGTCCGTCGCCGGCCTGCGACCCGCCCCGGGCATCGCGATGTACGGCGTCAGCAAGGCCGCCGTCATCCACCTCACCGAGGAACTCGCGATCGAGCTCGGCCCGGACATCCGGGTCAACGCCGTCGCACCGGCCGTCGTGAAGACGAAGTTCGCCGAGGCGCTCTACTCCGGACGCGAGGAGCAGGTGGCCAAGCCCTACCCGCTCAAGCGCCTTGGCGAGCCCGAGGACATCGGCAGCGTGGTTGCTTTCCTCGCCTCGGACGACTCCGGCTGGATGACCGGCCAGACCCTCACCGTCGACGGTGGCGTGCTGCTCAACGGCGGCGTCTGACTTCGACCCCACCCGAGAATCGGCGTGAGTTTCTGCCCTTCGCCACGCCCGGCGAAGGGCAGAAACTCACGCCGATTTGTGGGGCTGGGCAGGCTCAGGGTGTGTCGAAACCGAACCGGCGCGCGTTGCGCTGCTTCATCCGGCTGGAACGCAGTCGGCGCAGGCGCTTGACCAACAGCGGGTCGGCCTTCATCGCCTCCGGGTTGTCGAGCAATGCGTTGAGCGCCTGGTAGTACGCGGTCGAGCCCATGCCGAGGCGGTCGCGGATCGCGTCCTCCTTGGAGCCCTGGGCGCGGAACCAGTCTCGCTCGAGCTCGAGGATCCGCCGGTCACGGTCGGTCAGCTCTGCACCCTGGGGTGCACTCGTCTGCTCCGCCGCGCTCATCGGTGACCTTTCCTCGTGGACGTCTGGTGCTCGGCTCGCCCGCTGGGGCAAGCCGAGCCGTCGCCGATTCTAGGAGCCTAATGACACGGTTGTCATTTGTGGCGGTGAGCCTGTGCCGGATGTGACGAATGAGGCGAAAAAGGGCCTCAGCGGGCCCCTCCGATGCCGAGTACAGCCGCGATTCCGAGGGCGGACCGCGGGTCGTACGGCGAACGCCACAGCCCGCCATGGGCCGCGCCGGCCGCCTCGGCGGCCCACACGTCGCCCTTGGCCGCGTAGCCACCGGTGCGCAGATCGTGGACGAGCATCGCCGCCATGAGGGTGTTGGCGGTGGACGGATCGAACACCTCGACGCCGAACCGGTGGGCGCCTGCGTACGCGGCAGCCAGGGCGCGGTTCTTGGTGACGCTCTTGGTGCGGGTGGGCGGCGCGATGTTCATCGAGACCAGCTGCCCGTCGGCCGCGGCGGCCGTCGCGCGCCAGCGGTGAATTCGCTTGGCCAGCAAGTAGTTCGGCCCCTGCTGCGGCACGATCGTGTCGCTGATCGCGGGGCCGTCGACGATCGGCGGGTACTGCCGCTGTAGCAACCGGCCTCCCGACAGCGCACGCAGCGGACGACGCACCGACTTCAGGAACGCCGAGTCGAGTCCTGAATTGGCTTGCGAGACAGCATCGTCCGGCGCGACGAAGACGTCGGTGGGTGTGGCCAGGTAGGCGAGCGCGACGTCCGGCCTTTGCGAAAGATGCACGGCAAGGGCGTCCGTGGCGGCCGAGAGACGAAGGTTCACCCCACCGTCGGCGTACACGTAGTTGCCGAGCACCATCGGGCCTTCGAGGCCCATCAGGTAGTCGCCGATGCGGCCGGTGTCGTGGAGCAGGTCGGCACCGGCATGCTGACTCGGGTCGGACGCATCCACCCCGGCCGGACCGACCGGTGCGGTGAGCGATCCCGCACCCGACCTGGCCAGGTCGAACAGCGGCGACCAGATGCCCGGGCGGGCAAGGTCGATCGCGACGACATGTCCTCCCCAGCGAAGCAGCGACCGCAAAGGACCCATCTCGGCACCGGCGCCCAACACGACGAACGTGCGGTCACGGACGTCCAACCACTCCGGATGGTCGAGCACCTGACCCACCGCGTCCCGCACCCCCGGTTCGATGACGCCGGATTCGACCCAGTCGTCCAACCGGCGACGCAGGTTGGCCCCCGCGAGCCGAGTTCCCTTGTAGGGCAGGGTGAATTCGCGCTCCGGATCGCCGTCGCCGCGCACCGTCACCGACTCCAGGGCGGGCTGCGGACTGGGAGTCGCGAAGGCCTCGGCCACGCGCCGGTCGTGCCCGCCGGTCACCGGAAGCCAGCACATCCGCTCGTGCACCGCCGACAGTCCGTCGCGGGCGATCGCCATCGCCGCCTGGTGGTCGCGCGCGCCCACCTCGACCAGGCGCCGGAAGTGTCGGGGATAGCCGCGGCGCCACCCGGTGTCGCGACGGACAGCGAGAGCTCCCGGCTCGTCCACGGAGGCGAGCGCGTCGGAGACGACCCCTCGACCGAAGGCCGACGAACTGCGCTCCTCCTGCCCCTGCGCCATCTTGGCGGTGTTGCTGACCGGGAAGACGACGCCTGTGCTGGTGTTCATGAGGGCGACTCAATCACGGACTCGCCAGTAGCCCAGCGGTTTCGTTCTTCGACACCAACCGCGTCACCTGCGAAAGAAGATGCGACTCAGGCCCCGGTCACGACGTCCGGGTCGACACCTCGTTCGGCACGATGCTCGAGATCACCGACCCCGACGGCCAACTGGTGCAGGTACACGCCGCCCGGTAGCAACACAATCCGCGCAGATTCGCGGGCCGTCAGGCCATGGTGTCGAGGATCGCGGTGATGTCGTCCTCACTGGTGAGGGGGTTGACGATCGCGAACCGGGCGAGGGTCTCGCCCTCGTGCGAGGTCGGCACCACGAACGCCTCCTCGCGCTCCAGCAGGTCGTCCGACCAGCGCTGGTAGTCGGCGGCCGACCAGCCGAGGCGCCGGAACACCACGACGGTGAGCGAACCCTCGCGCACGAGTTCGACGTACGGCCGCTTCTTGATCTCCTCGTTGGCGAACCGCGCCACCTCGAGAGTGCGCTCGATGGCCTCGGTGTAGGCGTCCGTGCCGTTGACCACGAGCGAGAACCAGAACGGCAGGCCGCGAGCGCGACGAGTGAGGCCGATGGAGAAGTCGGAGGGGTTCCAATCGGTGGAGCCGGTGAGCACGTCCAAGTAGGAGGCGTGTTGGGTGTGCGCGGCTCGTCCGAGCATGGGTTCGCGGTAGATCAGCGCACAGCAGTCGAACGGCGCGAAGAACCACTTGTGCGGGTCGACGATGAAGGAGTTGCAGCGTTCGATGCCGTCGTACTTCTCCCGGACGCTCGGCGCCGCCAACCCGGCGCCGCCGTAGGCACCGTCGACGTGCAGCCAGATGCCGTACTCATCGCACACGTCCGCGACGGAGTCGATGTCGTCGATGATGCCGAAGTTCGTCGTGCCGGCCGTGGCGACGACGGCGAAGAAGGTGTCAGGACCGTTCTCCTCCAACACTTCTCGCAACTTTTCGCCGGTCAGCTGCCAGTCGTCGACCGGCACCTTGACCAGTTCGGCGTCCATCACCTTGCACGCGGTCTCGATCGAGGAGTGTGAGCCGAAGGTGGCTGCAACGCGGTACGGACGCTTGTCGGTGAGCGCGCGGGCGGTGTCTCGCGCCGCGACGAGGGCGGAGAGGTTGCCGATCGTGCCGCCCTGGACGAACTGACCGCCGGCGGTCGGGGGCAGGCCCACGAGATCGGCAATCCAGCGCAGCGCTTGGTTCTCGGCGTACACCGCACCCGAGCCCTCGAGCCACGAACCGGCGTAGAGCGCGGACGCACCGACGACGAGGTCGAACATGGCTGCCTCGCGCGTCGGCGCCGAAGGAATGAACGACAGATAGCGTGGGTGGTCGATCGACAGGCACTTCGGCGCGAGCCGCTCGGTGAACAGTTCCAGCGCGGGCAGTCCGCCCATGCCCTCGCGGGTGATCGTCTGGCCCACGAGCTCCTGAAGCTCCTGCGGGGTCGCGACCCCGTCCAGCGGAACCGGGTTCAGCTTGAGTCGGTTGTCGGCGTACGCCGCGATGGCGTCGCTCAATTGCTGGGTCTTCTCGTCGAACCGGTGCACGAGCGAGCAGTCTAGGTGCGCGCGCTCGGAACGCCGAACGACCGCGGGATTGCAGGCGTCCGTTCAGTCGACCAGCCAGAACAACAGCTGGGGCGCGAGGTTCACGACGACCAGCGCGGGCACCCCGGCAACGAGCAGGATCAGGTGCAGCGGGTGGGCACGCAGACCACGGTCGACGGTGTCACCGCCGGAGCTGAAGATCTGCCACACCCATCGCAGGTACACCGCGACGCCGATCATCGCGTTGATCGCGGCGAGTACCAGCAGGAGCCACTGCCGCTCGTCCGCGACGGGGTGCAGCACCGCGACCTTCGCCAGCACTCCGCCGATCGCGGGAGGCAGACCGGCGAGAGTCAACAGACCGAGCGAGAGCAGGACGCCGGTCCACGGCTGTCGTCGTCCGAGTCCGCGAAGAGCATCGAACGCGGTGACTGCAGAGCGTCCCTGCTGGTGGGCGACCGCGGTGAGCGCGATGAAGATGCCGAGCGTGGCGACGGCGTAGATGACGACGTACGCGGCCGCGGCGTGCACCGCACGGCTGGACGAGGTGGCCAGCGGCAGCACGATCCAGCCGGCCTGGGAGACCGAGGACCACGCCAGGAAGCGCAGCGTGTCGTTCTCACGCAGCGCCATGACGTTGCCGAGCGTCATCGACAGCACCGCGATGACCGCCAGCGCGACCATGGCCGCTCCCCCGACCGCGGCGATCGGGCGGGCGACCACCAGCAACGCCCCGAGTGCAGCGATCTTGGACACCGTCGCAAGCAGCGCGGTCATCGGGACGGACGCACCCGCGTACCCCTCGGGAGTCCACGCGTGAAAGGGCACGAGCGACAGCTTGAACCCGACACCGGCGACGATCAGCATCAGCGCGACGGCGAGCATCGGGCGGGTGTCAGGGTTGTCGATCGCGACCTGCACGGTGTCGGCGTCGAAGGTGGCCGAACCGGTGGCGGCGAACCACATCGCCACACCCATCGCTGTCACCGCGAAGGAGACCAGCGACGTCGTCAGCAGGTTGAGCGCGCCGTCCACCGCCGTGCGGCGGGCGCGGACGGCGACCAGCGCGATGGTGGGGACGGTCGCGAGTTCGAGCATCACCAGCCACGCGGGGAGATCGCGAGCAGCGACGACGCCCGTGGCGCCTGCCGTCACGGACAGCAGAGCCGACACCTGAATCACACTGTGCGACTTCGCGATCCGGATCGGCGCAGCGAGCAACGTGACGACGAGTGCCGAGAGCAGCGCGGCTGCCTGCAGACCCGCAGAGACGTTGTCGACGACGTAGAAGCAGTTGCCCTCCGGCTGACACAACGAGGTGGCCGGATCGTCGAACACCCGCGTCAGCGAAGGGACGGTGCTCGCGGTGGCCGCGGCCAGGGCGAGGGCCGCCACGACGAAGTGGACGGTGCGTCGGCGGGGCACGACTGCGTCGATCACCAGGACGAGGACGGCTGTGACCGCCGGGATGATCACCGGGAGCAGCGGCAGCCAGTACACGTGGATGTTCATCGGATTGCTCCCGACTGATCGACGGCAGGGGCCATCAGATCGAGCAGCCCGGTCGGCCAGACGCCCAGCACCGCGATGGCGATGATCAGCGTCGCGATGACCGTCCACTCCAACGCGGACGCATCACGCCAGGGCGCGGGCTCGGGCACCACGCGTTCGCTGCGGTCGGATGAGCCGCCCCAGACGGTGCGCGCGACGCGCAGTGCGTACGCGGCGCCGAGCACGGCACCGATCGCGGCCACGGCGGCCAGCACCTTGAACAGCGTCCGATCGGATGCCGGTTGCCAAGCGGCGAGGAGGGTGAGCAACTCGGACCAGAAGCCGGCCAGCGGCGGCAGACCGAGGGAGGCGGCGAGGCCGAAGAGCAGAGCGAAACCCAGGCGGGGGCTGACGTCGCGGACGGCCTCCCGAGGCACGTCCAGGCGGTCGTCGTGCCAGCGCTGCTTGAGCCCACCGACCACTGCGAACAGCAGCGCCGAGATGAGTCCGTGGCTGATGTTGCCGAAGAGAGCCGCCTTGAGACCGAGTTCGGTGCCGGTCGCGAGCGCCAGCATCACGACGCCCATGTGGGCCACCGAGGAGTAAGCGATCAGGCGTTTGAGTGACGGTTCGACCAGGCAGACCAGACCGGCCCAGATGATGCCGATGACCGCCAGCACGCCGACGAGGGGTGCGAGCGTCTGCCAGCCTTCGCGCAAGGGTGCGACGAGCAACCGGATGACGCCGTAGGTGCCGAGCTTCAGCAGGACGGCCGCCAGCAGCATCGAGCCGCCGGTGGGTGCGGCGGTGTGTGCGGCGGGCAGCCAGGAATGCAGCGGCCACAGCGGCACCTTGACTGCGAACCCGGCCAGCAGCATCGCGGCGATGGCGGTCTGCTGGGGCGCATTGAGGGAGACGCCCCGGGCGAGTTCGGTGAGGTCGGCGGTGCCGGAGGCGAAGACGAGCGCCAGGATTCCGGCGAGCATCAGCGTCGAGCCGAGCACCGTGTAGAGCACGAACATGAGCGCCGCGCGGCGGGTGCTCTCGCGGTCCCGCTGGTCGCCGAAGACCGCGATCAACACCCACATCGGCACGAGGACCATCTCGAAGGCGATGAAGAACAGGATCGCGTCGCGGGCCAGGAAGCCGAGCAGGGCGCCGCCGACCACGATCAGCAGACAGCCGAAATACGTTGCGTCCGAACCAGATCGGTCATCAACCCGGCGGTGCAGCACCGCGAGCAGACCGATCGCGGCGGTGAGGACGATCAGCGGAATGCTGATGCCGTCGACACCGAGGTGGAAGCGCAGGCCGAGCGAGGGCACCCATTGCCGGTCGAAATCCGGCCGCTGGATCGACACCACGACGGCGAGGGCGGTGGTCGCAGCCGCGGCGAGCGCCGCGATCGCGAAGGCAGAGGTCTCGCCGACGGCGCGCGGCCGGCGTCCGCCGCCCACGAGCGCGAATCCGGTGACGAGTGGCACCAGCACGAGAGCCAGCAGGATGATCACCACAGCGTCACCCCCAGCACTCCGGCCAGCACGACGCCGCAGGCGAGGGCGACCAGACCGACCGACGGGGCGCCGGTGTGCACGCGTCCGCTGCGGGTGGCGAGGGTGAGCGCACCGGTGCCCAGGGCGCGAACCCCACGCTCCAGCATCGCGTCCGCGCGGGCGACCACGCCGGCGAGCATCTCGACCGGCCGGGCGACCAGCGCGAGGTAGAGCCGGTCGACGTCGGCGCCGCGGGAGGCGAACGTACGCAGGTACAACGGCAGGCGGGAGGCGGCGTCCCCGAAGGTGGTGCGTACCGACAGCGCCCGCACCAGCAACCCGGCGGCGGCGATCGCGAGCAGCCCTGCGGCCACGATCAGCCACTGCGGGTGCATGTAGTCGATGTCGAGCCAGGGGCTCAGGATGAGCGCGCCGCCGCCGATGCTGATCAACGCCAGCAGGCCCAGACCCATCCGGGTCGGCCACGGCGGACGCGGCAGGACGACTTCCGGTTCGGGCTCAGGCTCGGGTTCGCGGCGCAGCGGGCGACCGAACTCGTCCACCGGTTCACCCTCGACCAGCAGGTCCATCAGGCCGACTTCCTGCACCGAGTGCGAGTCGTCGAGCACGTCCATGACGAAGTGGCGCTGCAGCACCGTCTGGTGGGTCAGGACCAGCCAGGCGCGCATCGCGTACGCGGCGGTGAGCGGGATGACCAGCACGAGCGCGACGGCGGCCACGTAGGAGGACTGCCGTCCGTCGGCAACGCCCTTGAAGACCTCGTCGACGATGAGGTCCTTGGACACGAAGCCGAACAGCGGCGGGATGCCGGCGAGCGCCAGCAGGCCGCTGCCGACGAGCCAACGGGTCTTGTGGTGGGTGGTGACTGCGCCGGACATGCGCTCGACGATCGTGCCTCCGACCAGCACCGCGAGCCAGCCGACCATCAGGAAGAGCAACGCCTTGAAGCCGGCGTGCGCGAGCAGGTGCAGCACGACGACGTCCGGCCTGACCGCGTCCGGAAGACCGGCGAGGCCGGTGAGCATGAGCCCCATCTGCGAGACGGTCGACCAGGCGAGCAGCTTCTTCAGGTCGTGCTGCAAGAAGGCCAGCAGCGCACCGACGACGGTCGTGATCCCGGCGAGGATCGCGAGTGCGAGCGTGGCCCTCGGGGCGACCAGGAAGAGCGGGTGCAGGACGCTGACCAGGTAGGTGCCGGCCGCGACCATCGTGGCCGCGTGGATGAGGGCGGACGCGGGCGTCGGGCCTTCCATCGCGTCGGCCAGCCAGTCCTGGAAGGGAACCAGCGCGGACTTCCCGGCGACGCCGCACACGATGCACAGCAACGCCACCGTGAGCGAGCGCTGCGGGTGGGCGCTCCAGAACTCGATGATGCCCGGGATGGAGGTCGTCTTCGCCCAACTCGCGAGCGCGACGAGCCCGATGTAGAACGGCGCATCGGCCAGACGAGTCACCAGGAACGCCTTGTAGGACGCGCGACGGGCCTTCGCCCGCTCGGATTCGTGGCCGATGAGGACGTAGGAGCACCAGCCCATCAGCTCCCAGCCGATGAGGGTCAGCACCACGTCACCGCTGAGCACAACCAATTGCATGGCGGCGGTGAAGAGCGCGACGGTCGCAGCGAACGAGCGGTACCGCGGGTCGTTGTAGAGGTACCAACGCCCGAACATCTGCACGACCAGCGACACCAGCGCCACCGCGCAGGCCATGAGAATGGCGAGTCGGGTGACGTGCAGTTGGAGCGGCAGCGTGAGTTCGGCTGAACTGATCGGGACGCCGACGGTCGGCACGCTCGACCGCAGCCCACCGCGCATCGACTGCCAGACCAGCCAGGCCGGCGCGAGCAGACCGAGGAAACCGGTGATCCGGACGATCCACGCGGCGACCGCGTTCGGGCTGCGGAACAGCAGCACCGACAAGGCGCCGAGGGTGGGCAGCAGGATCGCCAGGTGACTGGGTTGGAGCATCAGGTCGAGCGCACCCGTGGTGGTGTCGAGTAAGGGGTCCTCGCGAAGTATCGGAGCGATGGACGAGTGGAGAACTTCGTGGGGTGTCTTCACTCGTCGTCACCTCGAGCAGCGGTGACATCGATGTTGCCGCGTGCGCGGTAGGCGAGCACGACGAGCCCGAGCGCCACGGCGATCTCGGCGGCGGCGATCGTGATGAGGAAGACGGTGAGCGTCTGACCGGCCAGGACGGTGTCGGAGAACTTCACCCCGGCGGTGATCAGCAGAAGACCCGCGGCACCGAGCATGAGCTCGACCCCGATCAGCACCAGCACGGCGTTGCGCCGGGCGAGCACGCCGTACAGACCGACGCCGAAGAGTGCCGCCGACAGCGCGAGCGGCAACCACAGGTGGATCACGCGTCCACCTCGTCGTCGTCGTACACCTCGTCGAGTTGCATGCGGGACAGCATGATTGCGGTGACCAGCGCGATCAGCAGCAACAACGACAAGAGTTCGAACGGCCACGACCAGGTGGCGAAGATCTGGGTGGCCAGTTGCTCGGTGGTGTTCGGTCGCAGGCTGACCTTGCCGGTGCCGAACCCGGTGATCAGCGCGGCACCGATGAGGGTCGCGGTGGCGGCACTGAGCACGAGCGCAGCGGCGCGTTGGACGCGTGGGGTGTCGTGCGCCTTCGAGCGACCGATGGGTGCGCGGGTCAGCATGAGTGCGAACAGGATCAGAACGACGACCGCGCCGACGTAGACCACCAACTGCACCAGTGCGACGAACTCGGCACCGAGCACGAGGTAGCAACCGGCGAGGGTGCCGAGGCTGACCACGAGCCACAAGGCCGAGTGCAGGATGTGCTTGGTCGTCACGGCGAGGACCGCACTGGCCAGGCAGAGCACTCCGACGATGGTGAAGAAGACGTCGTGTGTGGTCACGAATCCGCCTCTGGTCCATCGGTCTTCGTCAGGTCGGCACCGGGGTCGATCGCTGCCGGTGGCGGGACGGTGGCCATCCACTCCCCCAGCCGGTCCTTCTCGTGCAGCAGGTCGCGGATGTCGGTCTCGGCGTACTCGAACTCCGGGCTCCAGAACAGCGCGTCGAACGGGCACACCTCGATGCAGATGCCGCAGTACATGCACAGGCTGAAGTCGATAGCGAACCGGTCGAGCACGTTCTGTTGACGCGCGCGACCTCCCTCGGTGGCCGGCGGGATCGTCTCCTTGTGCGAGTCGATGTAGATGCACCAGTCGGGGCATTCGCGGGCGCAGAGCATGCACGAGGTGCAATTGTCGGTCTGCAGCGCGATCACTCCGCGCGAGCGGGGCGGCAGGGCCGGCTTCTCGTCCGGATAGTGCTGGGTGTCGGCCGGGCGCATGGCGGTCTTGGCGGTGGTGGCCATCCCGGAGATGAGTCCAGGGATGAAACCGGACTTCTTCTTCTCGGTCACAGTTTGTCTCCGATCAGAACGACACCGACCGCGGTGATCGCGACCTGGAACAGGGCGAGCGGCACGAGGCCGAGCCAGGCGAACCGCTGCAGCTGGTCCTCCCGCAGGCGCGGCCACGAGACACGGATCCAGATGATCAACACCGCGATCACGAAACCCTTGAGCAGCGTCCAGACCCAGGCGAGGACGCCGTCGAACGGTCCGGTCCAGCCGCCGAGGTAGAGCACCGCGAACAGCAGCGACATCACGACGATGCCGGCGTACTCGGCGAGCAGGAAGAGGGCGAACCGCAACCCGGTGTACTCGGTGTACGGACCGAGCACGAGTTCGGAGTCGGCGACCGGCATGTCGAACGGGGGACGCTGCAGCTCGGCCGTGGCGGCGATGAGGAAGACGATCGCTGCGGGCAGCTGCCACAGCAGCCACCAGGGGGTCCACGCGTGGGCGATCTCCACCAGGGACAGCGAGCCGGCGGCCATCGCGAAGGAGGCGCAGGCGAGCAGGAGCGGCAACTCGTAGGAGACCAGTTGGGCGGCCGAGCGCAGCCCGCCGAGCAGGGAGTACTTGTTGCCGGACGCCCACCCGGCCATCAGCGTCCCGACCGTGCCGATCGCGCTGACCGCGAGCACCACGAGCAGGGATGCCGGGACGTTGGCGGCGATCGTGCCGGGCCCGAGCGGAATCACCGCGAGCGCCATCATGTAGCTGACCAGCCCGAGCGCAGGCGCGGTTCGGAACACTCCACGGTCGGCGGCGTACGGGGTGATGTCCTCCTTCTGGACGAACTTCACCCCGTCGGCGACCAGTTGGGCCCAGCCGTGAAAACCACCGGCGTACATCGGACCGACCCGGCCCTGCATGTGGCCCATCGTCTTGTGCTCGGTCTGACCGACGACCAGCGGCAGCACGAGGAACGCCGCCAGCACGGCGGCGCTGCGCAGCATCACCTCGATCGCGACGTCCATCAGCGGGGTCCCCAGCTCTCGTCCGGGACGCCGGGCGGTTGCAGCTTGCGACGCGGCGCGCGACCGGCTTTCGCGGCGTGGGCGGTCGCGCCCTCGCCGGGCTCCTTCGCGCCGGGCCACGGCTTGGAAACACGGCTGGCCAGCACGAACGACTTGCGCAGCGGGGTGCCCTCGAAACCTTCCGGCAGCAGCAGCGGACGCATCCCGCGTCCGGAGGC
Organism: Yimella lutea; assembly: GCF_006715095.1. Lineage (NCBI taxonomy): Bacteria > Bacillati > Actinomycetota > Actinomycetes > Micrococcales > Dermacoccaceae > Yimella > Yimella lutea. The sequence goes on along the minus strand of NZ_VFMO01000001.1, from coordinate 942,897 downwards.
GTCGGTGAAGCCGGTGAAGTCGATGCCGAACATCTCGTGGGTCTCGCGCTCGTGCCAGGCCGCACCCGGCCATACCCAGGTCAGGCTCGACAGCGACGTGCCGTCGGGGACGCGGGTGCGCAGGAAGGCTTCACGCAGGGCGCCGGGGGTGATGTCGTACACGTGCAGCACGACGTCGAAGCCCGGCTCCTCGACGTCGTCGAGGTGGTCGACCGCGGTGAGGAAGTCGAAGAAGTCGAAGCCTTCGGCCCAGAGCTTGCCGGCTTGCTCCACCCATGTCGAGCGTTCGCAGATGGTGGTCAATTCGTCAGTCATCAGCGCCGCCCGTCGGCGGTTTGACGACCGGGCGCTGCAGCGCGCTCGCCGCGGTGCGGTTGTCGGCGTACCGGGCAGCCTTGGCACGCAACGCTTTCGTGCTCACCCGCTCACTCGCGATCTTCTCCTGCAACACCAGGATTCCCTGCAGGAGGGCTTCCGGTCGCGGCGGGCACCCGGGTACGTAGACGTCGACCGGAATCAGCTGGTCGACACCCTTGGTGACGCAGTACGAATCCCAGTACGGGCCACCGGAGTTGGAGCATGCACCGAACGAGATGACGTACTTGGGTTCCGGCATCTGGTCGTACAGCCGGCGGATCGCGGGCGCCATCTTGTCGGTGACGGTGCCGCTGACCACCATGAGGTCGGCCTGCCTCGGTCCGGGTGCGAACGGGATGACACCGAACCGGATGAAGTCGTGCCGTGACATGGACGCAGCGATGAATTCGATGGCGCAGCAGGCCAATCCGAAGTTGAAGACCCAGAGCGAGTAGCGGCGTCCCCAGTTGAGGACGATGCGCATCGGCTTGGGCGCGGCCGACTGCATGGGTCCGACCGTGGGCATGGGCAGGTCAGTCGACATCGCTCACCCAACTGAGCACGCCGCGGCGGGCCGCGTGCGCGAGCCCGACCAGCAGGACGCTGATGAAGATGCCCATCTCGACCAGGCTGGTCATTCCCAGGCGGCTGTCGCGCAGCACGAGAGCCCAAGGGAACAGATAGACGGTGTCGATCGCGAACACCAGGTAGAGGAAGGCGTACGCCAAGTAGCGGACCTTGGTCTGCGCCCAGCCCGTGCCGACCGGGTCGACGCCCGATTCATAGGTCGCCAGTTTCGCGGGGTTCGGATCAACCGGCGCAAGCAGACGGCGCGCGATCATCGCGGCCACGAACAGCAGGATTCCGGCGACACCGACCCCACCGAGCACGAGGTAGCCACTGAGTCCGGAACGCACCCGAGCAGACTAACCAAGTTGCCCGAAATCCCCATGAACGCCACGGATGACGGAGAATCCCGCACCGGCGCGTTCTCCTTGGATCACGCTCGAGATCGCCAGGTCCTCCCGCAGTTCCCAACAGCGCGCCACCAGTGGCGTGTGGTCGACTCGCTGTTCATCGCGATGGATCACGGTTCTTCGGAGTTCTTTGTCGACCAGCCGGACCTTGCGTCCGACGTTCAACGGTTGAGACTTGGACCCGAGGACCATCGGGATGATCTCCGCATCGCAGGCGAGTTGCCGGATCGTGCCGGGGGTGACACCTACCCCGGTGTCGGTGACCCCGAGTCCGGCGAGGGCTTTGGCGAGCACCTCGTAGTCGATGGTCACGACCAACCGGGCACTCCCGAACGTCTTGATGCTGCCGTCACCGTCGATCCCTTGAGCGCCCATGGCGATCAGCGTGAGTAGCGCGTCTGCGCGTCGTTTCCCCGGGGACCGGGTGTCCGGTTCACCCGTCTTCGCAGCACCCTCGTTGTGGCGGTGGTTCGGCTCGTCACAGCAATCGGTGACCGGCGCGGGTGCGGACAACGCACCGATGGCGTGCTTCACGATTTCTGCGTGGTCGAGTGACAGGTCCGCGATCAACCGGACCATGCCCTCGGGCAGGTTCATCCAGGTCAATGATTCGTGTGCCCGGAGGGGCGTCTTCCGTGTCGTCCAACACTTCATCATCGAACGTGGCGATGATTCGTTTGGTCAGTTCGTGCACGGCTTTGGCGCCGGAGCCGGGTTCCAGGCCGAGGAACCAGGAGAACACTTCACCCCGGTCCGCGGCGGGCAGCACTGCTTTGATCGTGTCGATGTTGTCGAGCGCGGTCTTGGCGATGGTGGTGTTCACGCTTGCGGTGCACACCGCGTCCGCCAACACCTGATTCAACGGTGACCGGCACGCGTGGGCGAGTTTGCTGATCCGGGCGGCGTGCGCCGGCTCGATCCCCGACCGCAACGGCGCCGGCTCGCGTCCAGCAACAGAACCCGGCCGATCGCGTCCGCCGTTCGAACTCGCACGGCAGGCTTCTCAAACCCCAATTTCGCTCGCCTACAACGACATTCGCTACCCGCTGGTATCCACAGTCCCCGTCCGAGCACGCGGTTATCCACAGCGCGAATCATGCCATTGACAGACGCGCCTGATCACGCGCGCCACCTCTCGGCCGAGTCTTTCCACCGCCGGAACGACCACGAAACATCCCTGACATATCCGCTTGCCAGAGTCACCCGTCATGCACCTGATGCCCTCCGACACCGAGAAGCTGCTGCTGGCCGTGGCCGGCATGGTGGCCCGCGACCGGCTCGCGCGCGGGGTGAAGCTCAACCACCCCGAGTCCGTAGCACTGCTGTCGACCTGGGTGATCGAACACGCTCGTGACGGAGCGTCGGTGACGCAATTGATGGAGGAAGGACGCGAGGTGCTCACGGCCGACCAGGTGATGAACGGCGTCGCCGAGATGATTCACGACGTCCAGGTCGAGGCGACTTTCCCGGACGGACGCAAGCTGGTCACCTTGCACCATCCCGTGCAAGGCGGGTCGGCCGAAGCGCCCGGCGCAACCAGACCGGCGCAGACCGAGCGAGAAATCAATCCGCGTCCGGCCGACGAGCGCATCTCGCTCACCCTCACGAACACCGGTGACCGTCCGATCCAAGTCGGCTCGCACTTCCACCTGCCCGACACCAATCCGGCACTCGAGTTCGATCGCGCTGCGGCGCAGGGGTTCCGGCTCGATGTGCCGAGCGGCACGTCCGTCCGATTCGAACCGGGCGTTTCCCGCGAGGTGAGTGCCGTCAGCCTGCGCGGCGAACGCGTGGTGGCCGGCCTGCAGGTGAAGCAGAACGCGCGATGACGAGCATCAGCGCCCGCAAGTACGTCGACCTCTACGGACCGACCACCGGCGATCAGGTGCGGCTCGGCGACACCGACCTGTGGATCGAGATCGAACGCGACCTCACCGCCGAACGACCCGACGGCTCGATCAGCTACGGCGACGAAGCGGTCTTCGGGGGTGGCAAGTCGATCCGGGAATCGATGGCGCAGGGGTCGACCACCAGCGCCGACGGCGCGCCCGACACCGTCATCACCGGCGTCACCGTGCTCGACCACGCCGGCATCGTCCGCGCGGACGTCGGCATCAAGGACGGACGGATCGTCGCTCTCGGACGGGCCGGCAACCCGGACGTGACGGACGGCGTCCACCCGGCGCTGCGCATCGGCCCCTCGACCGACATCATCAGCGGCGAACACAAGATCTTGACCGCCGGCGGCATCGACCTGCACGTGCACTTCTTGTCGACCAGCCAGGTGCACGAGGCCCTCGCCGCGGGACTCACCACGCTGGGCGGCGGCGGCACCGGGCCGTCGGAGGGTTCCAAGGCCACCACGGTCACACCCGGACCCTGGCACCTGCGCAATGTGCTGCAGGGCCTGGACCACCTGCCCATCAACGTGCTGCTCATGGGTAAGGGAAATACCGTGAGCCACAACGGTTTACGCGAACAGGCTGAGGCCGGAGCTGCTGCCTACAAGGTGCATGAGGACTGGGGTTCGACCCCCGCCGCGATCGACGCCGCCCTGCGAGCAGCCGACGAGTTCGGTCTGCAGGTCGCACTCCACAGCGACTCGTTGAACGAAGCCGGGTACGTCGACTCGACGCTGCGCGCGATCGGCGGACGCACCATCCACGCCTTCCACACCGAGGGCGCCGGCGGCGGTCACGCGCCCGACATCATGTCGATCGCCTCACACCCGAATGTCCTTCCGGGATCGACGAATCCGACGCTTCCGCACACCGTCAACACCGTCGCCGAGCACCTCGACATGCTGATGGTCTGCCATCACCTCAACCCGTCCGTACCGGAGGACCTGGCGTTCGCCGAGTCGCGGATCCGGGCCACGACGATCGCCGCCGAGGACCTGCTGCATGACCTCGGCGCCCTGTCGATGACCTCCTCGGACGCTCAGGCGATGGGACGCATCGGCGAGGTGATCACCCGCACCTGGCAGGTCGCGCACGTGATGAAGCACCGCGTCGGATCCCTCGGCGGCGCGGCAGACAATCTGCGAGCGCGCAGGTACGTGGCGAAGTACACGATCAACCCGGCGATCGCGCACGGCATCGACCACCTTGTCGGCTCGGTCGAGGCCGGCAAGCTCGCCGACCTCGTGCTGTGGGACCCGGCTTTCTTCGGCATCCGCCCTGCTCTGGTCGTCAAGAGCGGCGCCATCGTGCGCGCCGCACTCGGCGACCCGAACGCGTCCATCCCGACCCCGCAACCCGTTCTCATGCGGCCCGCACTGACCGCCGAGGCCGCCCACGGCATCACGTTCGTTGGCCCCCTGGCCACGGACATCGGTCATCGCTACGGGCTTCGCCACGAGATCCAGCCCGTACGCAACACCCGCGAGGTGACCAAGGCCGACATGGTGCTCAACGACGCCTGTCCACGCATCGACATCGATCCGGAGACCTTCACGATCGCGATCGACGGCGCGGTTGTGCAGCCGTCACCGGCTACCGAACTCCCACTCGCACAGCGTTATTCACTCTTCTGATGTCCAGTCACGCACTGCTGCTCGCCGATGCGCGTCTGCCCACCGGCGGCCATACCCAATCCGGCGCCCTCGAGCCGGCCCTTCTGGCAGGAATGCCCGAGGCCGAGATCGAACACTTCCTCGTCGCTCGCCTGCGCACCAGCATTCGGGTGGACGCGGCGACGGCGGTGGTGACCCGCGCCGACCCTGAACGTGTCGAGGACGTCATCAGCGCCTGGAACGCACGCACGCCCAGCCACGTGGTGCGCGAGGCGTCCTGCCAGGCTGCCCGCGGCTACCTTCGGCTCGGCGTACGCGGCGGGCTGGACGCTCGCTGGAATCGCCGCACGGACGTCCCTCGTCCGGTCGCCGTCGGTCTGCTCGCCGCACATTGGAGTCTGGACGCGGAGGAGACCGCCCGCGTCGTGTGCCATGACGAGGTGCAGGCGGTTGCGTCCGCCGCCCTGAAACTCGCGCCACTCGACCCGATCGACACCGTCGGCTGGTCGCTCGGCGTTGCCGACGAGATCGACGAAGTGGTCGACGCGGTACGCGAACTGACCTCGCCCGACCACCTCCCGGCTGCAACCGCCCCGCTGTTGGAGCTGTGGCAGCACGCCCATCCCACCCACACCAGGAGACTCTTCCGTGCCTGACATCATGCTTGAAAACCCCTCTCGCGCAATGCGACTCGGCGTTGCCGGACCGGTCGGCACCGGCAAGTCGTCACTCATCGGACTGCTCTGCCGCGAACTCGGCACCCAGCTCGACCTCGGTGTGATCACCAACGACATCTACACCGACGAGGACGCCCGAATGCTGCGCGCCGCCGGCGTGCTCGACGCCGACCGGATCCGTGCCGTGGAGACCGGGGCGTGCCCGCACACCGCGATCCGGGACGACATCACGGCCAATGCGACCGCCGTCGAGGATCTCGAATCCGATTACCCCGGAATGGAACTCGTGTTGATCGAGTCCGGCGGCGACAACCTCACCGCAACCTTCAGCCCGGCCCTCGTCGATGCGCAGATCTTCGTGCTCGACGTCGCGGGAGGCGGCGACGTCGTCCGCAAGGGCGGCCCTGGCATCGCCCGTGCCGACATGTTGATCGTCAACAAGACCGACCTCGCGCCGTTCGTCGGCGTCGATGCGCACCTGATGCGGCGCGAGGGCGAGGTAGCCCGCGACGGCCAACCGGTGATCGCCCTGTCGCGCAACGATCCGGCGTCCGTGCAGTCCCTCACCGACTGGGTACTCACCACCCTCGCCGCCTACCGGGCGGGCGATCACCAGGCGATCGACCCGGGTCCGATGGCTCCGCATTCGCACGCCGACGGCACCACCCACGAACACGCGAGCGCCGGTGCCCACAGTCACTGAACCGCGCACCACCCGCATCGAGGTACACCCCGCTGGAGACACCGTCCGGACGAGGATGCGCACCGGTGTCCTGTCGCCGCGCATCACCCACCAGCAAGGTCACCGGCTGAGCATCACCCTGGTCGCGACCGAGGCCCTACTCCTCGGCGGTGACCACGTCGTGCTCGAGGTCGTGGTGGGTGAGGGTGTACGACTCGACCTCACCGACGTCGCCGCCACCGTGGCGTACGACGGCCAGGGACACAGCGCTCGTTGGACGACGCGCCTCACCGTCGCATCCGGCGCGAGCCTGCACTGGTGGGGTGAACCGCTCGTGGTGTGCGACGGTGCAATCGTGCACCGCTCATTGCATGCAGCCGTGGCCGAAGGAGGCGAACTACTCATGCGCGACGCCGTCCGTCTGGGCAGGCACGGTGAGCACGGCGGCGAACTGCACTGCGAGACCCTCATCGAGCACGCCGCCCGGCCTGCCGTTGTGGAACACCTCGTTCTCGACGATTCCCATCGCGACCTGCCCGGGTATCTGGGCGAGCACCGCACGATCGACACGGTCACGATCGTCGGCCGACGCCCATCCCCGGCGACCGACATCTTCGAACTCGCTACCCCTGGAGCAATCCATCGCACGTACGAATCGCCTCGGCGACGAGGCGTTTTCGCGTGCTGGCAGTGATCAGTCGACGTCCGGCGCCTTGGTGTCGGCACTCGGACTGCCGGCCACCAGATCACCGAACCATGGATGTGCAGACCGTCGTCCCGGACGTTGTTCTTGAACGGTCCCCTACCGTCGCGAATCATCCGGGTGACGACGCGGGTGGCGAGGAAGGTCAGCAGGAACGCGATCAAGCAGAGCGCGAGCGGCTGCTTGCCCGCGTCCGGGACGTACGTGTCCCACCAACCCACACGTTGACCCTATGTGCGGCACTCACCCTCGACGTATGTATAACGTTGCGTTAGGAATTTCATAACGCGGACGGATTCCGGTGTTTCTCGGACACAGGCGTACCGTTGTGGGTTAGCACCTCCTAACTCGCGAACCAACCTCCGCGAACGCGAACCTCGAAGAAGACGGGTCCAGTGAGCAGCAAGCAGTCCCAAGCACTCGACCGTGTGGTCATTCGTTTCGCCGGCGACTCCGGCGACGGCATGCAGTTGACCGGTGACCGATTCACCGCCGAGACGGCCTCCCTCGGCAACGACCTGTCGACGTTGCCCAACTTCCCCGCCGAGATCCGCGCGCCCCAGGGCACGCTGCCGGGTGTCTCCAGCTTCCAGTTGCACTTCGCCGACCACGACGTGCTCACCCCGGGTGACGCGCCCGACGTGCTCGTGGCGATGAATCCCGCTGCACTCAAAGCGAATCTGGGTGATCTGCCACGCGGCGCGACGGTCATCGTCAACACCGACGAGTTCACCAAGCGCAACCTGGCCAAGGTCGGTTACACCGCCAGCCCGTTGGACGATGAATCCCTCGCCTCATGGCAGGTGCACCCTGTCCCGCTGACCTCGATCACCGTCGAGGCGCTGCAGGAGTTCGAGAGCCTGAGCCGCAAGGACAAGGAACGCGCGAAGAACATGTTCGCGCTCGGCCTGCTGTCGTGGATGTACTCGCGTCCGCTGGAGGGCACCGAGAAGTTCCTGTCCACCAAGTTCGCCAAGTTGCCCGACATCCTCGCCGCCAACATCAAGGCATTGCACGCCGGTCACGCGTACGGCGAGACGACCGAGGCGTTCGGAGTCCAGTACGAGATCGCGCCGGCCCCGATGCCGCAGGGCACCTACCGCAACATCACCGGAAACGTAGCTCTTGCCTACGGATTGGTGGCTGCGTCGCACCGTGCGGGCATCCCGCTGACACTCGGCAGCTACCCGATCACGCCGGCGTCCGATCTGCTGCACACCCTGTCGGGGCTCAAGCGCTTCAACGTCATGACGCTGCAGGCCGAGGACGAGATCGCCGCTGTCGGTGCCGCACTCGGCGCGTCGTTCGGTGGGTCGCTGGGTGTCACCACGACCAGCGGACCCGGCCTCGCGCTCAAGGCCGAGACCATCGGCCTCGCGGTCTCCCTCGAACTGCCCCTGGTGATCGTCGACGTGCAGCGCGGTGGCCCGTCCACCGGCCTGCCGACCAAGACCGAACAATCAGACCTGCTGCAGGCGATGTTCGGCCGCAACGGCGAGTCCCCCGTGGCCGTCATCGCGCCGTGCACCCCGATCGACTGTTTCGACGCCGCGCTGGACGCCGTTCGCATGGCCACGAAGTACCGCACCCCGGTCATCGTGCTGTCCGACGGTTACCTGGCGAATGGTTCCGAGCCATGGCTGGTGCCATCCGTGGACGAACTGCCCGATCTGACAGTCGAATTCACCACCGAGCCCAACGACGTGGACGCCGACGGCAAACCGGTCTTCCACGGCTACAAGCGCGATCCGGAGACGCTCGCTCGGCCGTGGGCCGTGCCCGGCACCCCCGGTCTCGAGCACCGCGTCGGCGGTATCGAGAAGGCCGACATCACCGGCAACATCAGCTACGACCCGGCCAACCACGACCACATGGTGCGCACCCGCGCCGCCAAGATCGCCGGCATCGAGGTGCCCGACGTCGAGGTCGACGACCCGAGCGGCAAGGCCAAGGTGCTGGTGCTCGGCTGGGGTTCGACCTACGGACCGATCCAGGCCGCGGCACGGCTGGTGCGTGCCGGCGGCGCCGAACTGGCCACCGCACACGTCCGCCACCTGAACCCGTTCCCGGCGAACCTCGGAACCGTGCTCAAGTCATACGACCGGGTGATCGTGCCGGAGATGAACCTCGGCCAGCTCGCGATGCTGCTGCGCAGCAAGTACCTCGTCGACATCAAGTCGCACACCGCCGTTCGCGGATTGCCTTTCACCGCAACTGAACTCGCCACCGTCATCACCGAACACCTCGAGGGGGTCTCGCAGTGAGCATCGACCTGGGCATGCCCGCCACCATCGGCGGCGGCACCGCCGGCGTCCCGACCACCGACGCGAAGCAGACCAAGAAGGACTTCACCTCCGATCAGGAAGTGCGCTGGTGCCCTGGCTGCGGCGATTACGCGATCCTCGCCGCCGTCCAGGGCTTCCTTCCCGAACTCGGCCTCAAGCGCGAGAACATCGTGTTCGTCTCCGGCATCGGTTGCTCCAGCCGTTTCCCGTACTACCTCGACACCTACGGCATGCACTCGATCCACGGCCGCGCCCCGGCCATCGCGACCGGGCTCGCCACCTCGCGCGGTGACCTGTCGGTGTGGGTCGTGACCGGTGACGGCGACGCGCTGTCGATCGGTGGCAACCACCTGATCCACGCGCTGCGCCGCAATGTGAACCTGAAGATCCTGTTGTTCAACAACAAGATCTACGGCCTCACCAAGGGTCAGTACTCCCCCACCTCGGACGTCGGTGCCGTGACGAAGTCGTCGCCCGCCGGTTCGGTGGACCGGCCGTTCAACCCGGTCTCGCTGGCGCTCGGAGCCGAGGGCACGTTCGTCGCCCGCACCATGGACTCCGACCGCAAGCACCTCACCGAGACGCTGAAAGCCGCTGCGGCACACCGCGGTACGTCGCTGGTGGAGATCTACCAAAACTGCCCGATCTTCAACGACGGCGCCTTCGAACTGCTGAAGGACCGTGACGAGGCGACCGCGCGCCTGTTGCACCTCGTGCCCGGCGAACCCGTCCGTGCCGGCACCGGCGACGACGTGCGCGTGGTCGTCAGCGCCGAGAACGGTTCTCTCGCCGTCGTTCCCGAGTCGGACGCCGATCCGAATCGCATCGTCCACCACGACCCCACCGACCTCGGTCTCGCGTTCGCGCTGTCGCGGCTGGACGACCCGTCGTTCGCGCACGTACCGATGGGCATCTTCCGCCAGGTCGAGGTGCCGACGTACGACGACCGTGTACGCGCCCAGATCGACCAGGCCACCGGCGGCGAACAGGTGGCCGACGCCGACCTGCAGCAACTGCTGTCCGGTGCCGACACCTGGGACGTCAACACCCGCTGAACCTCTTCTGCTGATTCCGTATCACCTTCCGGCGGCCGGCTTTTTGAGGTGTCGGGTTTTCAGGCGGCTACGAAGGAGACGGGATGGCCGGTTTTCGGTGCTCGTTGCGTCCTGGGTGGTTTGCCCGTAGGCGGTTTCGTATCGCCTTCCGGCGGCCGGCGTTTCGAGGTGTCCGGTTTTCAAGCGGCTTGAGGGAGGCGGGATGGTGCGTTTTCGGCATTCGCGCGTCCTCAGGTCGTCAACGATGCGCACCTTATGTACAGGCGCGCAGGTTGCGTACACATGCCCGCGCTGCGTCCGGACGCGCACGTTATAACGTGCGCATCCGGACGCAGCCTGGGCGCTTGTACGTTTCCTGCGCAGACTTTCCGGACGTGCGCCCGTCAGGTAGTGAGGTGGGACAGCAAGGCCGCGGCCCCTCCCGTCCAAAGCCTGCTTGAAAGCTGGACACCTCGAAAGGCCCCCGCCGGAAGGCGATACGGAACCGCCTGAAACAGCACCGTCACGCAGCCCGAACCACTCGTTGCCGGGGTTCTCGTTCGAACTCACCGGGTTTCAGCGCACGGTCACCAACGCTTCAGCGGCCCTCGAACCTCGGCGTTTCGCGCGCGAGTGATGCCTCGATACCCGCCGCCGCGTCGGCGGTCTGCATGAGTCGCGCGGTCGCGACCCGGAAATCCGCTGCGCAGGCCAGCCCGAGTCCGCCGCCGACCGCGGCACCTTGCACCGCCGCCACCACCGGAATCTCGAGCGCGAAGATCCGTTTGCCCGCTTCGTACAACGCCGAGATCGCACCGTGCGGGTCGGCCCGGATCTGTCCGGCGGCGAAGTCGACGTCGGCGCAGAAGTGCTTGCCGACGGACGCCAGCACGACGGCCCGTGCACCCTCGTCCTGCGCGCGCCCGCCCGCGTCCGCGATCGAGACCAGCAGTTCGCGATCGAAATGGTTGGCCGGCGGACGGTTCCACTCGATCACCTCGACGTGGTCGTCGATGGTGAGGTTCACGGTCATGGCGCCCATCCTGCCGCGCCGTGATCAGCGGCTGAAACGGTTCGATAGGCAGCCGATCGATGCCCTACCGTTCACTGGTGAGGCACGAACGGGACGAGGTCAGCAAGGGCACGGTCTACGGGTTCGCGGCTTACCTGCTCTGGGGCGCGTTTCCGCTCTACTTCCACCGACTGCTGCCGGCGGGCGCCTGGGAGATCCTGGTCCACCGCATCCTGTGGACGCTCGTCGTCTGCGCGATCGGCGTCGTGGTGTTGCGACGAACCGCGTTCATCCGCAAGCTGATTCGCGACAAGCGCCGATTGGCACTGGTGACGATCGCCAGCCTGCTCATCGCGACCAACTGGCTGGTCTACGTCTACGCGGTCAACACCGGACGCACCAGCCAAGCGTCCCTCGGCTACTTCCTCAACCCGTTGGTGACGATCGCACTCGGCGTGGTCGTGCTGCGCGAGAAGCTGCGCCCGTTGCAGTGGATCGCCGTCGCGATCGGCGCGGTGGCCTGCCTGTACCTCACCGTCGAGGGCGGCACGTTCCCGTGGATCTCACTGGTGCTCGCGTGCAGCTTCGCCTCCTACGGTCTGGCGAAGAAGCGCATCGGCGGATCACTGTCGGCGTTCGAGAGCCTGGCGGCCGAGACGGCCATCCTGTCCCCGATCGCGCTGGTCGCACTCTTCCTGCTCGCCGCACGCGGCGACACCACGTTCGGCTCCGAGGGCGCCGGTCACACGCTGTGGCTCGCGTCGTCCGGTATCGCGACCGCCATCCCGTTGCTGCTGTTCGCTGCCGCCGCGTCACGCGTCCCGCTGGTCACCATCGGGCTGCTGCAGTTCGTCACGCCGGTGCTGCAACTGCTCTGTGCGGTGCTGTTCCTCGGCGAACAGCTGTCAACCGCACGCTGGATCGGCTTCGCGATCGTCTGGCTGGCCCTCGCCGTCCTCAGCGCCGACTCGCTCGCCAGCGCAGGCCGCTCCCGACGGTCGGCGAGATCGGCGCGAAACGCAAGCGTCTGAGAGACCTGCACGTCCGAAGCGGTTCGATGCTCTATTCGCTTCGTTCGCTGCAGAGATTTCGGCGCGTACGCCTTCGTCGCTCAGGCGTACGGCTCAACCACCAGAGATGATCAGGCGCCGAGGACGCGGTCGAGGTAGGGGTTGGTGAACACCCGCTGCGGGTCGAGTCGGTCACGCACGGCCACGAAGTCGTCGAACTTCGGGTACACCTTGCGCAGATCGTCGGCGCCGAGCTCGTGCATCTTGCCCCAGTGCGGGCGCGCCTCGTGATCGCGAAGGATGTCCCAGAACGCCGCGAAGTACTCCTCGTGCGGACGCGTGCGGAACTGGTGCACGGCGATGTACGCCGACTCGCGGTCGTAGGAGGTCGACAGCCAGACGTCGTCCGGCCCCGTGAAACGTACCTCGACCGGGAAGCAGGTGGTCGACGGGTGCGCACGGTGCCACTCGTCCAGGCGCTGCAACACCTCGACGGCGTCGGCTCGGGGCACGGAGAACTCGGTCTCGCGGAAGACGACGTCACGCTCGGTCGGGTACACGATGTGCGACCAATCGGTGTAGGTCTTGGCCGAGAGTGCACGAGCGGAAACCTGGTTGATCAACGACGTCGCCCGCGGAACACGTCCGGCGAACCGGTTGACCGCCTCGAACACCTTGTTCGACAGCAGATCGTTGTCCAGTCGGTCCTTCCACGCGGGCATCGGCGCACGCCTGGACTCCTCGCGGTGGCGCGAATTCGTCTTTGTCAGAACGCGATCGGTGTCGGGAAACCAGAAGAACTCGAAGTGGTCGTGGGCGGCGATGCGCTCGTCGACCTCTGCCAGCACCGTCCGGAAGGAAGCCGGTCCTTCCTGCGCGGTCAGCAGGTAGCGGGGCTCGCACTGGTACTCGATCGCGGTGATCACACCGAGCGAGCCGAGGGTCAGCGCGACGGCCGGCAGGAGCTGCGAATTCTCGCAGTCGCAGACGCGCAGCAACGTGCCGTCGGCGAGCACCAACTCCACGCCGCGCACCATGCCGGAGAACCCGGTGAAACCGACACCGGTGCCGTGCGTACCCGTCGAGGTCGCGCCCGAGAGCGTCTGCCGGTCGTAGTCGCCTTGGTTCGGCAGACCGAGGCCTGCTTCGTGCAGCGCGACCACGGCGTCCTTGAGGCGTGTGCCCGCACGCACCCACGCCCGTCCGGTGGAAGCGTCCGCGCTGATGAGCCCACTGATGCGGTCCATCCGCAACTGAATGTCGACCGGTTGGCCGATCGCGGTGAAGGAGTGGCTCGCGCCGATCGGCTTGACCTTGCGACCCGAGGCGAGCGCCTGCGCGCAGATCTGCTGGACGTGCTCGACGTCGCAGACCTCGACGATCTCGACGTCGGCCGTGGCGGTACCGCTCCAGTTGCTCCACTCAGCCAAAGTTCTTCCCTTCGCCGCGATAGGTCGGGACGCGACCTGTCACCTGCCCGTCGCTGATCAGCACGATCTCGTCGAAACGCTCACACATCTCACCCGCCTTCGCGTGCCGGAACCACACCAGGTCACCGAGTTCGAGATCGCGGGCAGCCTTGCCGCGCAACGGACTCTGCACCTCGCCGGCGCCCTCCTGCAGGAAGTAGGACAGTCCGGACGGGTGGGTCGGGGTGGGCAGGCGCGAGCGGTCGGCCGCACCGGAGGCGAGGTAGCCGCCACTGAAGGTGACGACGACGTCGGCGCGCGGCTTGCGCGTCACCGGCGAGACGAACCATGCCGCGGGTTCCACCCGTAGGTCGTCGAAGCCGTCGAAACTGGCGGGCGAGAAAAGGCCTGAGCCTGCTGCGAGTTCGGTGATCGCCGGGTCGAGATGGGTGGTGTGCAGGCTGCCGGTGCCGCCGCCGTTCACGAACTCCAGGGACGCGTGCTCCTCGACCGCTGATCGGATCGCGCCGCGGTCACGGGTGAGCTGATCGAGCGACAGCTTCTTCACGATCCGCATGCCGGCCTTGTTGTCGGGCACTCCGGCGACCTGCGCCTCGTAGAACATCATTCCGACCAGCGCGAGACCGGGAGTTGCGGCCGCGTGCGCTGCGAGGCGGCCCGCCTCGTCCGCGGTGTGCACGCTGGATCGGTGCGCACCGATCGACAGCGCCACCAGCCGCAGCGAGCAGTCGACGTCGATCGAAACCCGCAGCGGCACGTCCTGAGCGAACCGGGCCAGCCAGTCGATGTGCTCGGGCAGATCGACCATGAACGTGATCGCTGCGGCCAGCGTGGGGTCGGCTGCAACGGTCCGCACCGATTCCTCGTCCACGGTCGGGTACGCGACCACGACATCGTCGATTCCGTTGCGTACCAACCAGATCGCCTCGGCCACTGAGTAGCCCAGCACTCCCTGGTAGCACTTGAAGGACAGCGCGCGTTCGATCAGCGATCGCACCCGGATCGACTTGGATGCGACCCGGATCGGCATTCCACCGGAACGGCGAAGCATGCCCGCGGCGTTGGCGTCGAAACGATCCAGATCGACGACAGCGGTCGGGACACCGGCCTTCGTCAGCGCTCTCCAGGGCTCGGTCAATCGGACCCCGCGAGCAAGGTGTCGATCGTCATTCCGAAGATGACGGCGTAGCCGTCGAGCACCTCGAGGGCCGCCTCGTCGTCGCCGTCGGCGATCCAAGCAAGGGCGACACCGTCGGTGACGGCAATGATCATGCGGGCCAGCGTCTGGCTCGGCAGCGGCAACTCCGGCACGGAATCCAGCAGGCGCTGCTCGATGAACCGGGCGACGGTCGCGAAGGAACGCTGGAACATCATCTTCGCCAGCTCGGGGCCAGGCTCCTCCTGGCGCACCAGGTGGGTTGCGAGCTCGTAGATCAGCCGCTGGCGGTCACGGTTGCCGCCGGCCTCGACCCAGTACGCCCGGAAGGCCGCGCGGATGATCCCGGTGTAGTCGTCGGGCGCGATTGCGCTGAGGTCGACCTCGAGGGTCGGCTGCGCGATCGACTCGACCACGGCCTCCAGCAGCGCGCGCTTGGATCCGAAGCAGTAGTGGACCGTGCCCAGGGAGACCCCTGCTTCGGCGGCGATGCGGCGGACCGTCGCCGCTTCCAGGCCTTCGTTGAGCGAGACCCGAATGGCCGCCTCGACCAGTTCGGTACGACGAATGGCCGCGGGAGTGCGTGACATGGGGTTCTCCTTCTCCCGGTCTTGAACGGCCGTTCAAGACAATACCCGGTGATTCCCGGATATTTCAGCACTCTTGATCTTGACGGGTGTCAACCGGCTCCGAACCGGCGCGTAGCACTATCCGCTCGACCACCGGGCCGAGTCCGCTCGGCTCAGGCAGAGCGTTCGGCAACTCCCTCGGGCAGCGCCCGCAGCGTCTGCACTGCATCGCTGTCCCCCAGCCCGTCCAAGAGCGCCCGAGCCGATGCCGCCACGGCGACGGTGTGCTCACGCGCCTGTTGCAGCGCCGGGTGGGCACGCAGCAACGCCAGCGCCTCGGCGTGCTCCGCGGGATCGGTGAGCGGCCGGGATACCAACTCCTTGAGCCGATCATCGGCAGGGTCGGTCGACGCCAACGCGTACAGCACCGGCAACGTGCGCACGCCCTCGCGCAGGTCGGTGCCCGCGGGTTTACCCGAGACGTCCGAACTCACGTCGAGCACGTCGTCGGCCAGTTGGAAGACCATGCCGACCAGCTCGCCGTACTTGGTGAGCGTCTCGACGACGTCGTCCGCAGCGCCGCTGAACATCGCACCGTAGCGAGCCGCGGTCGCGATCAACGAGCCCGTCTTGTCGGCGAGCACGTCGAGGTAGTGCGCCATCGGATCGGCATCGGCCGGGGCCTGACGGTCGTCCTCGATCTGACCGGTGCACAGCCGGACGAACGTCTCGGCCTGAATGCGGACCGCATCCGGTCCGAGCCCGGCCATGATCGCCGACGCCTTGCCGAACAGCAGGTCGCCGATCAAGATCGCGGTCGAGTTGTCGTACTCGGCGTTCGCGCTGGGGACACCGCGACGCAGGTCGGCCTCATCCATCACGTCGTCGTGGTACAGCGAGGCGAGGTGGGTTAGTTCGACACCCACCGCCGCGTCGACCACCTGCTCATTGCGTCCGTCACCGAGTTCGCAGGCCAGCAGCGTCAGCAACGGGCGGAACCGCTTGCCGCCCGCCTCGACCAGGTGCTTGGAAGCCCCGGCGATGAACGGGTCGTCATGCTGGACGACCTCCCGCAGCCGCGCGTCGACCTGTGTGAGTCCCTCGGCGAGCCGGGTCGCGAGCTCTTCGCTCGCGCCCGGCACACCGATGGTGGACGTGTCGGTAGGGCTCGTGGACATGCTCATGACCGGATCAGCGCAGGAACTGCGAGGCGTGGCCCGCGATGTCCAGCAACGGTCCCGGCAGCACACCGAGCGCCAGCGTGATCGCGGTACCGGCGGCCACCGCTACGGCGGTCAGCGGCGACGGCATCGCCACCTGGACACCCTCGGCCGGCTCGGAGAAGAACATCAGCACGATGACGCGGACGTAGACGAACGCGGTGATCGCGGAGACGATCACGGCCACGACGACCAACCACACCGAGCCGTGCTTGACGGCCGGCGCGAACAACGCGAACTTGCTGGTGAAGCCCGACGTCAGCGGGATACCCGCGAACGAGAGCATCAGGAAACCGAACACACCGGCCAGGATCGGGCTGCGACGGCCGAGGCCCGCCCACTCCGACAGGTGCGTCGCCTCGACGCCCGATTTACGCACCAGCGCCACGACCGCGAAGGCGGTGATGGTCGCAGCGCCGTAGGTGGCGACGTAGAACTGCACACCGGCGACCGAATCCTTGTCGAGCGCGGTCAGCGCGAGCAGCAGGAAGCCTGCGTGCGAGATCGAGCTGTAGGCCAACAGACGCTTCATGTCGGTCTGGGTGATCGACAGCACCGCACCGACGACCATCGTCAGCAGCGCGACGATCACCATGACCGGCTGCCAGGTCCACCGCATCGTGTCGAACGCGACATAGAAGACGCGCAGCAACGCACCGAAGGCGGCGGCCTTCGTACACGCAGCCATGAAGCCCGAGACAGGGGTCGGGGCACCCTGGTAGACGTCCGGCGTCCAGGAGTGGAACGGCACCGCACTGACCTTGAACAGCAGGCCCACCGCGATCAGGATGATGCCGAGGACGAGGACGGAGTCCTGGCCGCTCTGGGTGCCGACGGCGTTGGAGATCGACGCCAGGTCGAGCGTGCCCGCGAAGCCGTAGATCATCGCCGAACCGAACAGGAAGAACGCCGAGGAGAAGGCTCCCAGCAGGAAGTACTTCAGGGCGGCCTCCTGCGACAGCAGGCGACGGCGACGAGCCAGACCGGTGATGATGTACAGCGGCAGCGAGAGCACCTCGAGCGCGACGAACATCGTCAGCAGGTTGTTGGTCGAGGGGAACATCATCATTCCGGCGACCGCGAACAGCGTCAGCGGGAAGACCTCGGTGGTGGTGGCGCCCAGGCGCTCGGCCTGAGCCTCCTGCGGCGAACCGGGCACCGATGCACCGGACTGGGTGAACGCGTCCGCACCGTCGGAGGTGAAGCGCTCGGCCATGACCAGGACGGCCAGGAACGACAGCACCAGGATCGTGCCCTGCATCATGAGCGCCGGGCCGTCGATCACCAGGGCGCGACCGGCGGTCACACCCTGGTGGTCACGCGCGACGGTCACCAGCAGGACGAACGCGGCCACCAGGCCGATGAGGGTCACGGCGAGCTGCGCCGCGTACCTGGCCTTGCGGGGCGCGAACGCCTCGATCAGCACACCCACCATCGCCGCACCGAAGATCACGAACATCGGCAGCAGCGCCGAGTACTCGATCTGCGCCTGCGTGAAGGTATTGGGATCCATTACTTGGCGCTCCCGTCAACGGCCGCACCGGTCTTCGGAGCGGGGTCGGTCACCCCGACGTGCTGCAGCGTCTGCGTCACGGCGGGCTTCAACATGTCAAGGGCCGGCTTGGGGTACACACCCAGACCGATCAGGAAGGCGATCAGGACTGCGGCGACGACCTTCTCGCGGACGTCGAGGTCGCGCACGGCGGCGAACCGCTCCCCCTCCGGCTTCGGACCGGTCATCAGGTGCTTGTACATCAGCAGGATGTAGATCGCGGCCAGGATGACGCCCACCGCGGCGATCGCCGCAGCCAGCCAGTACTTGCCGAAGGTGCCCACCATGACCAGGAACTCCGAGACGAAGGAGTTCAGACCCGGCAACGCCAGACCGGACAGACCGGCGATCAGGAATACACCGGCGAGTACCGGGGTGACCCGCTGCCAACCGCCGTAGTCGGGGATGTTCTGGCTGCGACCGCGCACCACGAGGAAGCCGGCGAACAGGAACAACGCACCGGTGGTGAAACCGTGGTTGATCATGTAGAGGTTCGCGCCGACGTGCGAGGTGCTGGTCATCGCGAAGATGCCGAGCACGATGAAGCCGAAGTGGCTCACCGAGGTGTAGGCGATCAGGCGCATCATGTCGGTCTGGCCGATCGCCACGATCGCCGCGTAGATGATCGAGAAGACCGCCAGCGTGATGACCACGGGCGTTGCCCACTTGGACGCGTCCGGGAACAGCTGCAGGCAGAACCGGATCATTCCGTAGGTGCCGACCTTGTCGAGCACACCGACGAGCAGGACGGCGACGGCCGGCTTGGACTCGGCGGCGGCGTCCGGCAACCAGGTGTGCACCGGCGCCATCGGGGCCTTCACCGCGAACGCGATGAAGAAGCCGACGAACAACCACTTCTGGGTATCGAGCGGGATGTCGATCCCGGTCAGGCGGCTGACCAGGAAGCCGTGTTCCCCGCCGGGACCGGCCTGGAACAGGCCGATGACCGCGACGAGCATGACGAGTCCACTGGCGAGGGAGAAGATCAGGAATTTCACTGCGGCGTACTGGCGGCGCGGGCCGCCGAACTGGCCGATCAGGAAGTAGACCGGGATCAGCATCGCCTCGAAGAAGACGTAGAACAGGAAGACGTCCGTGGCGGCGAAGACACCGACCATGAAGGTGGCCAGCACCAGAAGCAGCGCGTAGTACGCCTTCTGCCGGCCGGGGGTGTCGTCCTCGACATCGCGCCAGGCGGCCAGGATCGCGATCGGCACCAGCACCAGGCTCATCAGGATGAGCGCGAGCGCAATGCCGTCGACACCGAGCGCGTAGGAGACACCGAACTGCTTGATCCAGGTGTGCGTCTCCGTCAGCTGGAACTGCTGACCGCTGCCGCCGGTCTTGAACTGGGTCGCCGCGGCGATGCCCAGACCGAGGGTGATCAGCGAGAACACCAGCGCGACCAGGCGCGCCGAGGCCGCGGCTGCCTTCGGCAGGCAGCCGATAACGATGGCGCCGACCAACGGCACGACGCCGATCGTCGTCAACCAGGGGAAGTTGGACATCAGTTGATCACCCACAGCAGACCGAGGATCGCGACGATGCCCACGAGCATCGTTGTCGCGTAGGAGCGGACAAAACCGTTCTGCAGCTTCGCCAGGCGCGAGGAGCTGCCGCCGATCATCGCGGCCGTGCCGCCGACGGCGCCGTCGATGCCCTTGTTGTCGGCGAAGACCAGCGAGCGGGTCAGGTGCAGGCCGGGACGAGCGAACGCGGCCTCGTTGAGGTCGTCCTGGAACAGGTCGCGACGCGCGGCACGCGTGGCGAACGAACCGACCGGCGGCGTCACGGGGACGTCGTCGCGCCAGTAGCGCATCCACGCCAGGGCCACACCCACGGCGACGAACAGGATCGTCAGCGCCATGATCACCGGGATCGCGATGACCGGGTGCTCACCCTCAGGGTGGGCGCCGACCACCGGCTCCAGCCAGTGCGGGAAGTCCAGCAGCGTGAGGGCCAGACCGAGGAAGGCCGAACCGACCGCGAGGATCATCATCGGCACCGTCATCGACAGCGGCGACTCGTGCGGGTGGACGTCGTCGGTCCAGCGGCGCTTGCCGTGGAAAGTCATGAAGAACAGACGCGACATGTAGAACGCGGTGATACCCGCGCACAGCAGCGTCGCCCCGCCGAAGACCCACGGACGCCAGCCCTCGCCGATGAACGCGGCCTCGATGATCTTGTCCTTGGACCAGAAACCGGACAGACCCGGCACACCGATGATCGCCAGCCAGCCGAGGCCGAAGGTGATCCAGGTGATCTTCATGACCGAGGACAGCCCGCCGAAGCGGCGCATGTCGACCTGATCGTTCATTCCGTGCATGACCGAACCGGCACCGAGGAACATGCCCGCCTTGAAGAAGCCGTGCGTGACCAGGTGGAAGATCGCGAACGCGTACCCGACCGGGCCGAGACCGGCGGCCAGGATCATGTAACCGATCTGCGACATCGTCGAGGCGGCCAGCGCCTTCTTGATGTCGTCCTTGGCACATCCCACGATCGCACCGAACATCAACGTGATCGCACCCACGATGCAGACCGCGAGACGGGCGTCCGGCGTGGCGTCGTAGATGACATTGCTGCGGACGATGAGGTACACACCCGCGGTCACCATGGTGGCCGCGTGGATCAGCGCCGAGACCGGCGTCGGGCCGGCCATCGCATCGCCCAGCCAGGCCTGCAGCGGGAACTGCGCCGACTTACCGCAGGCAGCGATCAGCAGGAAGATTCCCATCGCGGTGAGCGCGCCCCTGCCGGCTCCGGCGACCTGCTCGTTGACTCCGGCGAAGTCGACGCGGCCGAAGGTGGCGAACATCGTGAACATCGCCAGCAGCAGACCGAAGTCACCGACACGGTTCATGATGAACGCCTTGTTGGCGGCGGTCGCGTACGCCGGGTTCCAGTTCCAGAAACCGATCAGCAGGTAGGAGGCCAGACCCACGCCTTCCCAGCCGAGGAACAGACCGACGTAGGAGTCGGCGAGCACCAGCGTCAGCATCGCGGCGATGAAGAGGTTCAGGTAGGCGAAGAACCGGCGCTTGTCCGGGTCGTGCTCCATGTAACCCAGGGAGTACACGTGGATCAGCGAGCCGACGAAGGTGATCAGCATGACGAAGGTCATCGACAGCTGGTCCATCAGCAGGCCGAAGTCGACGTTCAGCGCGCCGGCGTCGATCCACGAGAACAGCTTCAGGTGAGCTGCGCGGTCGTGGCTGTCCTTGCCGAGCATGCCGAGCAGGACGGCGAGGCCGACGCCGAAGGAGGCCCAGGACAGCACGGTCGCCAGCAGCGGACCGATCTTGTCCAGCTTGCGTCCGCCGAGCAGCAGCACGGCAGCACCCAGCAGCGGCAACGCGATCATCAGCCAGCCCAGGGACGCGATGCCCTCGGCGGCGTGTGCGGTCTGCGCCTCGCCGGACGCCAGGACGGCGCCCTGGACAGAGGTCGTGAGGAAGTTCAACTCAAGTCACCGTTCCCTTAGAACTTCAGCAAGTTCGCGTCGTCGACGGAGGCCGAGCGGCGCGCCCGGAAGATCGCCATGATGATCGCCAGGCCGACCACGACCTCGGCGGCCGCGACCACCATCACGAACAGTGCGATGGCCTGCCCGTCGACCGTGCCGTGCATGCGCGCGAAGGTGACGAACGCCAGGTTCGCCGCGTTGAGCATCAGCTCGACGCCCATGAAGACGATGATCGCGTTGCGCCGCAGCAGCACCGTCGTCGCGCCGATCGCGAACAGGATCACCGACAGGTAGATGTAGACCATGGGGCTCATCGGTCCGTACCTCCGTCGTAACGAGTCATGTCGCCGGTCTCGCCCTCAAGCTCCTTGCTCGCGGCGACCAGCTCACTGGTAGAGGCCACCTGGCCACGGGCCTTGAGGACGCGCGACACCGACTTCTCGGCGATCGATCCGTCGGGCAGCAGTGCCGGGGTGTCGACCGCGTTGTGGCGGGCGTAGACACCCGGCACCGGCAGACCCGCGACGTCCTTGCCGCTCTTGATGCGAGCTCGCGACCAGTCGGCCTGGGTCGGCTTGGCGGTCAGGCGCTCACGGTGCGCGAGCACCATCGAGCCGAGGGCGGCGGTGATCAGCAGCGCCGAGGTGACCTCGAAGGTCCACACGTACTGGCCGAAGATCAGGTTCGCCATACTGCTGACGTTGCCCTGCTCGTTGACCTTGTCCAGGCCGGTGAACGGACCGAAGTTCGCCTTGGCGACCGCGGCGACGCCGAGTGCGGCCAGCGCGAGGCCCAGCAGCAGACCGGCGACCCGCTGACCCTTGATCGTCTCGACCAGGGAGTCGGAACTGTCGACACCGACCAGCATGACGACGAACAGGAACAGCATCATCACGGCGCCGGAGTACACGAAGATCTGGATGACACCCAGGAACTCGGCGTTCTGAGCGATGTAGAAGACACCCATCCCGACCATCGTCAGGGCCATCCCCATCGCGGCGTGCACCGCCTTGCGGGCGAACAACAGAGCGAGCGCACCGAAGACGGTCAGCGGTGCGAGGAAGAAGAAGAGCGTCGACTCGGCTCCACCGAGGTTGCTCACGGGCGTCCCTCCCCTGCGTAGCGGCCGGCCTCCCGGTGCTCGACCGGGGTTTCGTGGGGCTCGTCGACGACGGTGTCGCCGCCGCGCTGCTCGACCCACTCGCGCTGTTCGTCCGTGGCGCCCTGCACCTTGCCCTGGTAGTAGTCGCGCTCCTCCATGCCCTCGACCATCGGGTGCGGCGCGGGCAGCATGCCCGACAGCACCGGAGCCAGCAGCTGCTCCTTGGTGAAGATGAGGTCGGCGCGGTTGTTGGCGGCCAGTTCGTACTCGTTGGTCATCGTCAGCGCGCGCGTCGGGCAGGCCTCGATGCACAGGCCGCAGAAGATACAGCGCAGGTAGTTGATCTGGTAAACGCGGCCGTACCGTTCGCCGGGGCTGAAGCGCTCACCTTCGGCGTCATTGTTGTTCGCGCCTTCCACGAAGATCGCGTCGGCCGGGCAGGCCCACGCGCACAGCTCGCAGCCGACGCACTTCTCCAGCCCGTCCGGGTGACGGTTGAGCTGGTGACGCCCGTGGAAGCGCAGCTGGGTCGGCCGCTTCTCCTCCGGGTACTCCTGCGTCTCGATCTTGCGGAACATGGTTGCGAAGGTGACGCCGAAGCCCGCGATGGGCGCGAACAGGTCGGAGAGGAATCCGCCCTTCTCGCCGTCGTCGTCAGGCTTTTTCTGGTCAGCCACGGGACTCCTCCTGGAGGGTGGTGTCGGTGCTGTGGGCGCTCGACCGGACGCTCGAGGAGGTCAGGCTGGGCGCGGGTTCGACCAGGCGCTGGCCCGGCAGAGGCGGTACGGGGTGACCGCCGGCGAACGGATCGATCTCGTCCGGCACCTGCCGGACCTCGGTCTCCTTGCGTGCCTGCTTGGCATCCCAAGCCCATGCGGCACCGAGGACGGCGAGCGCGATCAGGCTGGTGACCAACAGCGTTGCCCGCGGGATGTCGAAGCCGGCGAAGGAGATCCGGTTGTCACCGAGGAAGCCGAGCTGGGAGGCGCGGATGAACGCGACCGCGACGACCCAGAGCAGGGTGACCGGGATGAGCAACCTTCCAGCCGAGCTTCATGAACTGGTCGTACCGGACACGCGGCAACGAACCACGCAGCCAGACGAAGAAGAACATGAACGTCCACAGCTTCAGGCTGAACCACAACAGGCCCCACCAGCCGCCGTTGAGCATGCCGTCACCGATCATCGAGATGAGCGGGGGCGCCTGCCAGCCGCCGAGGAACAGCGTGGTCGCCAACGCGGAGACGGTGAACATGTTGACGTACTCACCCAGGAAGAACATCGCGAACTTCAGTGAGGAGTACTCGGTGTGGAAACCACCGGTGAGCTCGCCCTCACCCTCGGCGAGGTCGAACGGTAGACGGTTGGTCTCACCGACCATGGTGATCAGGTAGACGAAGAAAGAGAAGAACGCCGGGATGATGTACCACAGGCTCTTCTGCGCGTAGACGATCTGACTGGTCGACATCGAGCCGGCGTACAGGAACACCGCGACCAGCGCGAGGCCCATCGCGATCTCGTAGGAGATGACCTGGGCCGAGGAACGCAGGCCACCCAGCAGCGGGTAGGTCGAACCGGAGGACCAACCGGCGAGCAGGATGCCGTACACACCCACACCCGCCACCGCGAGCACGAGCAGCACCGCCACCGGAGTGTCGGTCAGCTGCAGCGGGGTGCGGTGACCGAACATCCACACCTCGTTCGACAGCGGGATGACCGCGAACGCGACGAACGCCATCGCACCGGCGATCATCGGAGCCAGCATGAACATCAGCTTGTCGGCGTTCTTGGGGGTGACGTCTTCCTTCAGCGCCAGTTTCACACCGTCGGCCAGCGTCTGCAGCAAACCGAAGGGGCCGGCACGGTTCGGGCCCGGACGCTGCTGCATCCGGCCGATGACGCGACGCTCGAACCAGATGACGACCAGCGTGTTCACCAGCAGGAACACGAACAGCAGGACCGCCTTGACCAGCGACAGCCACCACGGGGTGTCGCTGAAGTCGGCCACCGGGTTGTCGGTGGCGGCCGGGACGGCCGTCAGGAGGTGAGCCACGGAGTTCACTCAGGCACCTGCCTTGCGCAGTGCGACGGCCGCACCGGCGTCGACGTCGAGCGTCGAACGCACCGTGCTTTCGTCGGAGTTGGTCGGCACCCAGACCACGTGGTCGGGCATGGCGGTGATCAACACCGGGAGGGTGATGGCACCGGACTTGGTGGAGACCTGCACCAGATCGCCGTCGACCACGCCCGCGCCGGACGCGGTGGCCTGCGACATGCGAGCCACCGCCGGACGGCGGGTGCCGGCCAGGAACGGTTCGCCGTCCTGGAGCACTCCGTTGTCGAGCAGCTGCGCCCAGGTGGCCAGGATCGCCTCGCCGACCAGCGGACGCGGGGCGCCGCCGGCCTTGGCACGCGGACGCACCGCGCGGGTGCCGGTCCACGGACCGAGTTCGTCCATCTCCGCGCGGATCTGGTCGATCGTGCGGGTGCCGAGGAACTCGCCCATCTCGGCGGCGAGCAGGTCGAGCACGCGGTAGTCGCTCATCGACTGGGTGTCGATCGCACGCTGGAACGGGCGGACGCGGCCTTCCCAGTTGACATAGGCGCCGGACTTCTCCTGCTGCGGGGCGACCGGCAGGATCACGTCGGCGTACTGCGCGACCTCGTTGTCGCGGATCTCCAAAGAGACCACGAACGCGTTGGTCAGACCCTGGCGAACGGTTCCCTGACCGGTGAGGTCGCGCGGGTCGACGCCGGCCACGACGAGCGCGGACAGGTCGCCGGACGCGGCAGCGGCCAGCATCGAGCCGGTGTCACGGCCCGGCGTCGAGGGCAGGTCGCCCTCGCCCCAGACGGTCGCGACCTGATCGCGGGCAGCGGCGTCGGTGACATCGCGGCCACCGGGCAGCAGGGTCGGGAACGCACCGACTTCGAGCGCACCGCGCTCCCCCGCGCGACGCGGGACCCAGGCCAGGCGGCCCTTCTTGGACGCGGCGAATGCGGCGGCCGCGGACAGCGCACCCGGCGAAGCGGCCATGCGCTCACCCACGAGCACGATCACGTCACCCTCGATCGGGTTCGACTTGGCCAGTTCGGTGTTGAGGTCGCCCAGGGCGTCCAGCACCTCCGCCTCGGTGCCCGGAGCGGTCGGCACCAACGTGCCACCCATCTTCTCCAGACCGCGGCTGGCGTAGGAGGCCAGCGAGAGCACGTTGACGTTGTTCTTGCGGAAGCCCTTGCGCAGGCGCAGGAACACGATCGGCGACTCGTCCTCGGGCTCGAAGCCCACGAGCACGACGTTCTTCGCGTTCTCCAGGTCGGCGTGCGTGACCGCGCCACCGGCGGGACCGGTCGCGACCACGGCGTGTGCCAGGAACTCGGCCTCCTCGGCCGAGTGCGGGCGGGCGCGGAAGTCGACGTCGTTGGTGTTGAGCACCAGACGGGCGAACTTGCCGTACGCGTACGCGTCCTCGGCCGACAGGCGGCCACCCGTCAGCACACCGACGCCCTGGGCGGCACGGGCCCTGGCGAGACCGTCCGCGGCGGCGGCGATGGCCTCGGGCCAGCCGGCGACGCGCAGTTCACCATTCTCGTCGCGCACCATCGGCGTCTCGAGGCGGTTCTTGGTGGCGTACTGGAAGGCCCAGCGACCCTTGTCGCAGTTCCATTCCTCGTTGACCAGGACGTCGTCCATCGCCATGCGGCGCAGCACCACACCGCGGCGCTGGTCGGTACGCAGCGAGCAACCGCTGGCGCAGTGCTCACACACGCTCGGCGTCGAGACCAGGTCGAACGGACGCGCGCGGAAGCGGTACATCGCGCTGGTCAGTGCACCCACCGGGCAGATCTGCACGGTGTTGCCGGAGAAGTAGCTCTCGAAGGGCTGCTCCTCGTAGATGCCGACCTGCTGCAGCGCACCACGCTCGATCAGGGCGATGAACGGGTCACCGGCGACCTGGTCGGAGAAGCGGGTGCAGCGGGCGCACAGCACGCAACGCTCACGGTCGAGCAGCACCTGGCTGGAGATGTTGATCGGCTTGGGGTAGGTGCGCTTGATGTCCTCGAAGCGCGACCGGGCGCGGCCGTTGCTCATCGCCTGGTTCTGCAGGGGGCACTCGCCGCCCTTGTCACACACCGGGCAGTCGAGCGGGTGGTTGAGCAGCAGCAGCTCCATGACGCCCTGCTGTGCCTTGTCGGCGACCGGGCTGGTCTGCTGCGTCTTGACCTCCATGCCGTCGCTGACCTCGAGGGTGCAGGACGCCTGCGGCTTCGGCATCGGCTTCAGCGAGCCGTCGGGACCCTTGGTCGAGACGTCGACCAGGCACTGGCGGCAGGCGCCGACCGGGTCGAGCAGCGGGTGGTCGCAGAAGCGCGGGATCTGGATGCCGAGCTTCTCCGCGGCGCGGATGACCAGCGTGCCCTTGGGCACGCTGACGTCCACGCCGTCGATGGTCAGGGTGATCTCGTCGGCCACGATCGGGGGCGCAGCGTTGCCGCCCTTGTCGACGGCGTTGCCGCCGGCCGAGGGAGAGGTGACGGTCATCATGCGGACACGGTCTCCTTCGTGTTGAACAGCACCGAGCGCTCGGGCGGGAACATCTCCCACCACGGCGTGTGCATACCGGCCTCGAACTCGTCGCGGAAGTACTTCACCGCGGAGGTGACCGGGCTGGTGGCTCCGTCGCCCAGAGCACAGAAGCTCCGGCCGAGGATGTTGTCGCAGATGTCGAGGAGCTTCTCGATGTCGTCCTGGGTGCCACGACCGTTCTCGAGGCGAGTCATGATCTGCTTCAGCCAGAACGTGCCCTCGCGGCACGGGGTGCACTTGCCGCAGGACTCGTGCGCGTAGAAGTCGATCCAGCGGCTGACGGCACGGACGACCGAGACGGTCTCGTCGAAGATCTGCAGGGCGCGGGTACCGAGCATCGAACCCTCGGCGGCCACCGACTCGAAGTCGAGCGGGACGTCCCAGTGCTTGTCGGTGAAGATCGGCGTGGACGAGCCACCCGGCGTCCAGAACTTCAGCTTGTGACCGCCCCGGATACCGCCGGCCATGTCGACGAGTTCGCGCAGGGTGATGCCCATCGGCGCCTCGTACTGACCCGGACGCGTGACGTGACCCGACAGCGAGAAGATGCCGAAACCGGTCGACTTCTCGGTGCCCATTGCCTTGAACCAGTCACTGCCGTGCAACAGGATCGGCGGCACGGACGCGATCGACTCGACGTTGTTGACGACGGTCGGACGCGCGTACAGACCGGCGACGGCCGGGAACGGCGGCTTCAGGCGCGGCTGGCCACGACGGCCCTCAAGCGAGTCGAGCAGCGCGGTCTCCTCACCACAGATGTAGGCACCGGCGCCGGCGTGCACGGTGACATCGAGATCGAACCCGGAGCCGTGGATGTTCTTGCCGAGGTGCCCGGCGGCGTACGCCTCCTCCACCGCGCGCAGCAGGCGCCGGTAGACGTGGACGACCTCACCGCGCAGGTAGATGAACGCGTGGTTGCAACCGATAGCGAACGACGTGATCGCCACACCCTCGATGAGGAAGTGCGGCGCGGCCATCATCAACGGGATGTCCTTGCAGGTGCCCGGCTCGGACTCGTCGGCGTTGACCACGAGGTAGCGGGGGCCGCCGTCCGGCTTGGGCAGGAAGCCCCACTTCATACCGGTCGGGAAGCCGGCGCCGCCGCGTCCGCGCAGGCCGGAGTCCTTCGTCATGTTGACGAGTTCTTCCTGGCTCATGCCGAACGCCTTCTTCAGCGCTTGGTAGCCCTCGTTGTCCTCGTAGGTCGCCAGGGTCCAGGACTGCGGTGCGTCCCAGAACTTGGTGAGGATCGGGGTCAGCGTCGTGGCCATCAGTTGTCACCCTTCGCGGACTCTGCGGTGCCATGACCTTCGGCGCCCGAGTGGGCCTCCCCCGGCTGCGGCTGGCGACCGCCGGCCTCGGCAGTGGCCTGGTGGTCGGAATCGACGTCCTGCGCGCTGCCCGGTGCGGTCCAGTTGTGCTGCTTGGCGACCTTCAGACCCTCCAGGGACGCGGGGCCCGCGCCGACACCCTCGTCCGCAAGGCCGTCGGAGAACCCGGCGAGCGTACGCGAGACCTGCTTGAAGGTGCAGACCTTGTTCGGGCCACGGCTCGGACGCACGTCCTTGCCGGCCCGCAGGTCGTCGGCGACCTGCTTGGTGGCCTCGGGGGTCATGTAGTCGAAGAACTCCCAGTTGGCCATGACCACCGGGGCGTAGTCGCACGCGGCATTGCACTCGACGCGTTCGAGGGTGATCCTGCCGTCGGGCGTCGTCTCGTCGTGGCCGATGCCGAGGTGCTCGGACAGTTCGTCGAAGATCTGGTCGCCGCCCATGATCGCGCACAGCGTGTTGGTGCAGACGCCGATCGTGTAGTCGCCGTTGGGGTGGCGCTTGTACTGGGTGTAGAACGTGGCCACACCCGACACCTCGGCGTCGGTGAGGTCGAGCTTCTCGGCGCAGAAGGTGACGCCGCGGCCGGTGATGTAACTGTCGACCGACTGGATCAGGTGCAGCATCGGCAGCAGCGCGGACCGCTTCTGCGGGTAGCGGGCCACGATCGCGTCGGCGTCGACGTGCAATTGAGCCAGCTGCTCGTCGGTGTACGGCTCGGCGCTGGCGTGCAGTGGGGTCTTCTCGTGGAGCGGGCTCTCGGCGCTCATCAGCGGTCGACGCCTCCCATCACAGGGTCGATCGAGGCAACGGCGACGATGACGTCGGCGACGGCGCCGCCCTCACTCATCGCGGCCGCGGCCTGCAGGTTGTTGAACGACGGGTCACGGAAGTGCACCCGGTGCGGACGCGTGCCGCCGGTGGAGACGACATGGCAGCCGAGTTCGCCCTTGGGCGATTCGATCGCGACGTAGGCCTGTCCTGCCGGCACCCGGAATCCTTCGGTGACCAGCTTGAAGTGGTGGATCAGCGACTCCATGGACTCGCCCATGATCTCGCGGATGTGGTCGAGGCTGTTGCCCTGACCGTCGCTGCCGACGGCCAGCTGCGCCGGCCAGGCGATCTTCTTGTCGGCGACCATGACCGGGCCCGGGTTGTTCTCCAAGCGCTCGATGGCCTGCTCGACGATGCGGATCGACTGGTACATCTCATCGATGCGCACCCGCAGTCGTCCGTAGGCGTCGCAGGTGTCGCGCACGGCGACCTCGAAGTCGTAGGTCTCGTAACCGCAGTACGGCTCGGTCTTGCGCAGGTCGTGCGGCAGACCCGCCGAGCGCAGGATCGGGCCGGTAATGCCGAGGGCCGTGCAGCCGGTGAGGTCGAGGTAGCCGACGTCGACCATGCGGCCCTTGAGGATCGGGTTCTCGTTCAGCAGCGCCTCGAGTTCGCCGATGCCCCTGCTCAGCTTCGGCAGCATCTCGCGCACTGCGTCGATGGTGCCGACCGGGAGATCCTGAGCCACACCGCCGGGACGGATATAAGCGTGGTTCATGCGCAGACCACTGACCATCTCGAAGATCCGCAGGATGCGCTCTCGCTCACGGAAGCCGATGGTCATGACGGTGGTCGCGCCGAGCTCCATCCCGCCGGTCGCCAGGGCAACCAGGTGGGAGGTGATCCGGTTGAACTCCATCATCATCACGCGGATGGTGTTGGCACGCTCCGGGATTTGGTCGGTGATGCCGAGCACCTTCTCGACCGCGAGGCAGTAAGCCGCCTCGTTGAACAGCGGCATCACGTAGTCCATACGCGTGCAGAACGTGACGCCCTGCACCCAGGTGCGGAACTCCATGTTCTTCTCGATGCCGGTGTGCAAGTAGCCGATTCCGGCGCGAGCCTCGGTGACGGTCTCGCCGTCGAGTTCGAGGATCAGGCGAAGGACGCCGTGCGTCGAGGGGTGCTGCGGACCCATGTTGACGACGATCCGCTCCTCGTTGAGGGCGGACGCCTCCTCGGCGACGGAGTCCCAGTCGCCGCCGGTCGCGTTGATGACCGGGGTGTCGTCGTCGACGTCGTGGTTCGAGGCGCCGAAGGGGTCGCGTTCGTTCGTGGCGGTCGACATCAGTTGTAGCTCCTGCGCTCGTCGGCCGGCGGAATGGTGGCGCCCTTGAACTCCACCGGGATTCCGCCGAGCGGGTAGTCCTTGCGCTGCGGGTGGCCGGGCCAGTCGTCCGGCATCAGGATGCGGGTCAGTGCGGGGTGACCGTCGAAGATCAGTCCGAACATGTCCCAGGTCTCGCGCTCGTGCCAGTCGGCACCGGGCCACACCGAGGTGATACTCGGGATGTGCGGGTTGCTCTCGGGGGCCGTCACCTCGAGGCGAATTCGCTTGCTGCCGTTGGTGATCGACAGCAGGTGGTAGACCGCGTGCAACTCCGCACCCGCCTCCTGCGGGTAGTGCACACCGGAAACACCGGCGCACATCTCGAAGCGCAGCGAGGGCTCGTCACGAAGCGTCTGCGCCACGATCGGCAGGTGCTCACGGGTCACGAAGAGGGTCAGTTCCCCGCGGTCGACCACAACTCGCTGGATCGCGTCGGCGAACGAGGCTCCCCCGCGTTTGTCGACCGCTGCAGCCAGATCGTCGGCGAGCTTGTCGAACCAGCCGCCGTACGGACGCTGCGCCTCGCCGGGAAAGAGCACCTTGCGCTCAAGACCGCCGTAACCGGTGGTGTCGTTGCCCATCGACGAGCCGAACATGCCCTGGCGCTTCGCGACGACGACGGGACCGCCGCCCTCGCGGGTGTCGAGGACGCGGCCGTCCTCCTGGGCGATTTCGGTCTCGGGCTTCTGCTCGGTGGGCGCCGGCACGACCGGGCCGTTCACCGGATCCTGGGGGACGTCCTTCTTCTCGTTGTCGTTCACGCGAGAAGGCCCTTCATCTGGTGGGTGGGGGTGGCTTGCATGGCGGCGCGCTCGGCGGCACGGGCGGCCTCGACGCGGTTGACGCCGAGCGGGCTCGACTGCACTTGCTTGTGCAGTTCGAGGATCGCGTTCAGCAGCATCTCCGGACGCGGCGGGCAACCGGGCAAATAGATGTCGACCGGGACGATGTGGTCGACACCCTGCACGATCGCGTAGTTGTTGAACATGCCGCCGGAGCTGGCGCACACGCCCATCGAGATGACCCACTTCGGCTCAGGCATCTGGTCGTAGACCTGGCGCACGACGGGAGCCATCTTCTGGCTGACACGGCCGGCGACGATCATCAGGTCGGCCTGGCGCGGGGTGGCTGAGAAGCGCTCCATACCGAAGCGGGCGATGTCGTAGTCGGGCGTGCCGACGGCCATCATCTCGATCGCGCAGCAAGCCAGACCGAAGGTGGCGGGCCACATCGAACTCTTGCGCATGTAGCCGGCGACGTTCTCGACGGTCGACAGCAGGAAGCCTGCGGGGAGCTTCTCTTCAATACCCATGTTTCGGACCTCAGTCCCAGTCGAGGCCGCCGCGGCGCCACACGTATGCGTAGGCCACGAAGACGGTCAGGATGAACAGCACCATTTCGACCAGGGCGAACAGGCCCATGCGGTCGAAGGAGACAGCGAACGGGTAGAGGAACACCGATTCGATGTCGAAGATGATGAAGAGCATCGCGGTCAGGTAGTACTTGACCGGGACGCGTCCGCCGCCGTCCGCGTGCGGGGTGGGCTGGATGCCGCACTCGTACGCGTCCGCCTTGGCGCGGTTGTATCGCTTCGGGCCGGCGAGTGCACCGGCGACGACCGAGAACACCGCGAAGAACAGACCGATGGCCGCGAAGAACAACAGCGGTGCATACGAGTAGTTCGTCATCCCTTGCATCGGGCCGACTCCTTCCAGGCGCTCATGATCGAGCGACGCTCCATGGTATTCACGCTCATGCTGCCGGGGTCACCCGTGTCAGGGCTGCCAGCAGCCGGTCGTCGGCGTTGCGGCCGTGGGTGTCACCGAGGTTTGCCATCAACTTCACCGCGAACCGCATCGTCGTCGCGCGGGGTACCGCGTACTTCACGGCCCAGCGCTCGAGGTGCGGGTTGCCGATCATCTTGGCGAACCAACGACCCATTGTGTAGTACCCACCCAGCGCGCCGCTCACGGCGTCCGGGTAGGAAGCCAGGACCTGCTCGCGACCGGCGGCATCGCAGCGCGCGAAGGCATGGACGACAACCTGCGCAGCGAGGCGGCCGGACTCCAGCGCGGCAGCGATGCCCTCGCCGGTGAACGGGTTGGTGCAGGCTCCTGCGTCGCCGACGAGCAACAGCCCGTCGGTGTACAACCGCCCGCGGGTCAGACCCGCCGGAAGGCGCGCGCCCTCGATCTCGCCCT
This sequence comes from Yimella lutea, assembly GCF_006715095.1. Taxonomy (NCBI): domain Bacteria; kingdom Bacillati; phylum Actinomycetota; class Actinomycetes; order Micrococcales; family Dermacoccaceae; genus Yimella; species Yimella lutea. Next base: position 909,867 of record NZ_VFMO01000001.1, on the reverse strand, counting down.
GCATCGTGGAGTCGTCGAAGGTCCACTCGGACGGCATCGTCGCCACCCAGCGCTTCAGGGCGTTCGCGGCGTCGGCCGGCGCAATGTCCTCGCGAACGGTGAGTCCGACGGTGCTCGTGCCGTCGCCCAGGCCATGGATCCAGCCGCGGCCACGCATCGGCTCACCGCCGTCCGGCGTCGGGAGTTCGACCCAGGATTCCAGGTGGTCGTCGTTGCTGCGCGGACTGGTGTACGTGGCGCAGACCGCGTACATCTCGGGTTGCTCCGACTCGAGACCGGCCACTTGCGCCAGGACCGACCCGGCGCCGTCGGCCGCAATGACCAGCGGCGTGTCGAAGCCGACCTTCGCGCCCTCGTCGTCGATGCGCCGAGCCTCGACGCCGACGATCCTGCCGTTCGAGTCCGTGATCGGCCCGGTGACCTCGACCCCGTGCAGCACGCGGGCGCCCTCGGCCGCGGCATGCTCGGCGAGGGCCTGGGCGAGTTCGCGCCGGCTGCGCACGAAACCGTACGGCGGGAAGGCGGCCTCGTCCGGCCAGGCGACCTGCAGTCGCATGCCGCCACCGATGATCCGCACACCCTTGGTGCGCACCCATCCGTCGGTGGGGACGCCGAGGGTGATCAGTTCGCGAACCGCGCGCGGAGACAGAGCCTCGCCACGGTTGTTGCCGCGGTCGGTGTCGTCGGGGAAAGTGGCCTTCTCCAGCACCAGCACGTCGAGGCCGGCCTGGGCCAGGTGCGCTGCGGTCGCCGAACCTGCGGGGCCTGCGCCGACGACGATGACGTCAGCGGTTCCCTCCGCCGCATGATGCGGGGCAGCCTGGCTCACAGTGGGGTTCCTCGGTGCTTCTGGGTCTGCTTGTGAAGACGTTCACTAACCCGTGCACTCTACGTCGCAGCCCTCGAATTTCCCTACTAAGGCGATCCTAAACACCGCCGGTCGAGCTACATCCGCAACCGCCGCTGGTCGAGCCGCACCCTGCGAACGCCGCTGGCAGAGCCCACGCCTGACGAAGGAAGGCGTGCGCGCCGAAACCAAGGCGCCGACGGGACGAGAACCCGACCACGCGTGCTCCGGACCGCGAAGAAGTCAGGCCTTGGTGCCCCGGTGCAGCGCGACGATCCCGCCGGCGAGGTTCTTCCACTCCACGTCGCTCCAGCCGGCCTGCTGCAACTGCGCGCCCATCCCGGCCTGGTCGGGCCAGGCCTGGATCGACTCGGCCAGGTACACGTACGACTCGGCGTTCGATCCGACCGGCTTGGCGATGCGTGGCAGCGCACCCATCAAGTACTCGGAGTACACCTTGCGGAAAACCGGGTTCGTCGGCGTCGAGAACTCACAGATGAGGACGCGTCCGCCGGGCTTGGTGACGCGGTGGAACTCCGCGAGCGCCTTCACCGAGTTCTCGACATTCCGCAGACCGAAGCTCATCGTGACCGCGTCGAACGTGTTGTCCGGGAACGGCAGGTTCATCGCGTCCGCCGCGGTGAAGGCCATGTCGGCGCGACGCTTCTTGCCGACGCGCAGCATGCCGAGCGAGAAGTCGGCGGGCACGACCTGTGCACCGGCCGCCTCGAACGGCTCGCTCGACGTGCCGGTGCCGGCAGCGATGTCGAGGATGAGTTCGCCACGCTTGGGTGCGACGGCGTCCACCACCTGCTTGCGCCAGCGGCGGTCCTGCCCCATCGACATGACGTCGTTGGTGATGTCGTAGCGGGCTGCCACGTCATCGAACATCCGGGCGACGTCGGAGGGGCGCTTGTCGAGGCTGGCGCGATTCATGTGCCCATCTTGACGCACGCAGTGACCGTATTACTCGCCGGTCGGCGTACGCTCCTTGCTCGTGACCTTCCCGCTCGCCGACGCCACCCCGCCGACCCTGGTGGCCCGGACGACGCAGATCCCCGACCCGATCGACCTGTCGCTGCTGGTGCCCGACGACGTCGCGCCGCAGGACATCGTCTGCTGGTTGCGGGGCGGCGAAGGACTCATCGGCTGGGGCCGGGCCGCCTCGATCACCACCAGCGGTGCCGACCGGTTCGACGCCGCCACACAGTGGTGGCAGGACGTCGCCGCGAGCGCCGTGGTCCGCACCGATCTCGACCTCCCGGGCACGGGACCCATCGCATTCGGCACCTTCGCGTTCAGTCGCCGCTCGGGTCAGACCAGCACGCTGGTCGTGCCCGAGGTGGTCGTCGGACGACGGGAGGGCCGCTGCTGGATCACCCAGATCGCGACGGCCGACCGCTTGCCCGGTACCCCCGCCCGGGTGGAGCGCCACGAGCCGCGCACGACCGGTGAGACGGCCTTCGAATCAGGGTCCCTGAGCCGCGACGAGTGGGCGCACGCGGTCGCCGAGTCCGTGCAGCGCATCCAGCACGGCGACCTGGACAAGGTGGTCATGGCGCGCGACGTCGTGGCTCGCAGCGCAACCCCGATCGACCCGCGCCGGCTGCTGCACCGCCTGTCGCAGACCTACTCCAACACGTGGACCTTCGCCGTCGACGGCATGCTCGGGGCGACCCCGGAGATGCTGCTGCGCCGCGAGAAGGGCCTGGTCACCTCGCGTGTTCTCGCCGGCACCATCCGCCGCAGCGGCGACGACGAGCACGACCTCGGCCTGGCCGCCGGTTTGGCCCGGTCCTCCAAGGACCTCGAAGAACACGAGTACGCCGTGCGCTCGGTCGCCGAGGCGCTACGTCCGCACTGCAAGTCGATGAACGTGCCCGAGTCCCCGTTCGTGCTGCACCTGCCCAACGTGATGCACCTGGCCACCGACGTCACCGGCGTGCTGCGCAACGGCACGCCGTCACTGGCGCTCGCAGCCGCGCTGCACCCGTCCGCGGCGGTGTGCGGCACGCCGACCGGCATGGCAGCCGAGGTCATCCACGAACTCGAGCGGATGGACCGCGGACGCTACGCCGGCCCGGTCGGTTGGCTCGACGTCGATGGTGACGGCGAGTGGGGCATCGCCCTGCGCAGCGGCATGCTCGACCCCGAGGACCCCTGTCGAATAAGGCTTTTCGCCGGCTGCGGCATTGTCGCCGGAAGCATCCCCGAGGCCGAACTGGCCGAGTCGGACGCCAAGCTGCTGCCGATGCGCAGCGCCCTCGCCGACGACTGACCACCGCTGGTCGAGCCCTGCGGATGACGAAGGCTTGTACTGAGCCGTCGCGAGGCACGAGCGACGTGTCGAAGTGAATCCGCATGGGCCGAAACCACGGTGACCGCGAACGCCAACGCGGCCACACCCCGACGCTGGTCGAGCAAGCCCAGCGTTCTCGGAGGTTCTCCGACCGTGCCAGGTCGGTGACAGACCGGGCGCGCAGCTTGGTCTCAACGAGACCACGAGGAGCGTCATGCAGACCACGACAACCATGATCCTGTGATTCAGCACTGGGGCACTGCCCTCCCGGCGCCCACCGAAACCTTCGCGGTGCGCTCCCTCACGGACGGCGACGTCCTCACCGTCCACGAGGTCATGGGTGGGATGTCTGCGCAATCTGCGTACCTGCGTCTTCACACCGGCATCCAGCGGCTTCCGCTCCGCTTGGCGACCGCACTCGCACGGGTGGTGGACGGTGTTCAGCGATCGCACGTGGCACATGAGTCCGGCACCGGCCGGGCGATCGGTCTCGCGATGTGGGTCCGGTCATCGGACACCGACGAGGCCGAGATCGCGGTGATGATCGTCGACGACTGGCAGGGCCAGGACGTGGGGCGAGCGCTCGTCGTCGAGACAGCCCGCTCGGCGCACGCCGCCGGCGTCCGCCAGCTGTCGGCGGTCGTACTGTCTGAGCACCGCCGCATGCGGGCCTGCCTGACCCGTCTCGGCGCACTCTCCGACCCCAGCGACCCGACGATGCTGCGGCGCGTCGACCGACACCTCGCTCGGCAGGGGCCGCTTGCGCGAGTTGGGCATGGCCGCGCTCGGGGCTCTGCCTGTCGTCGGGCCGGAAGGAACCGTCATCGGTGGCGTCGCCGGCTTCACATATGGTGGTGGAGCAGGAGTAATCGCAAATGCAACGCTCGGCTGCAATCCGATCCAGGACTTCCAACAGCCCTTTTCAGGCTCATCACAAACCAGGGTGTAGCTGAGGTCTGAAGCCGCCGGTTTCGAGGAGGGATCGGGCGATGTAGTGGGCGAGGTTGCGGAAGCCGAGGGCCGACCCGCGTAGGTGCTCGAGGCGACCGTTGATCGCCTCCGTTGGTCCGTTGCTGGTGCCAGGCCGGTCGAAGTAGGCCAGCACGTCGGCGGACCGCTTGGTCAGGGTGCGGCCAAGGGTGGTGATCTCGGTCAAGGCCTTGGGCACACCGGTACTGATCGAATCGATGAGGGCGGTCATGAGCTTCTTGCCGGTGGCACGGTCGCGGTGCCGGTACGCCGCGATCATCCGCTGGTAGATGCCCCAGGTGCACTCAACTTCCACATGCTCCTCGACCGCGAACAACGCGGTGAGGCGGTCCTGCTGCCGGTCGGTGAGCAGGTCCGCTCCGGTATGCAGCGTGCGCCGCGCACGGTACAAAGGGTCACCGGCCCGACCCCGGTGGCCGTGCAGCTCGTGCTGGACCCGGCGCCGGCACTTGTCCAGGGCGTCACCGGCTAACCGGACGACATGAAACGGGTCCATCACCGTGGTCGCGTCCGGGAGTTCTTCGGTAGCAGCAGTTTTGAAGCCGGTGAACCCATCCATCGCGACGACCTGCACCGTCTCACGCCACGCTGGGTCACGGTCGGCGAGCCAAGTCTTGAACACGGCCTTGGATCGGCCGGGAACCATGTCTAACAACCGTGCTGGCCCGGTGCCGTCCTGGATCGGGGTCAGATCGATGATCACCGTGACGTACTTGTCGCCGTGCCGAGTGTGGCGCCAGACGTGTTCATCGACCCCGATCGCGGTGACACCTTCGAACCGGGCCGGGTCGTTGATCAACACCCGGTACCCCTCGGCGAGGACCGCGTCATTCGCGGTGTTCCAGGCAACGCCGAGTCCTTCAGCGACCCGGGCGACGGTCAGGTGCTGACACACGATCGCGGCAAGTGCCCACGCCATCGCACGCCGCGACAAGGTGGCTCGCGGTTCGGCCGCGAGGCTGGTGTCTTGGCGCCACACATGCCCACACTCGGTGCACCGGTACCGCCGTACCGTGACCAGCAGTGTCGTTGGTCGCCACCCGAACGGTTCGTGGGCCAACCGGCGGACCACGCTGCCCCGCGGGGTCCCTTCGCAGCCGCACCGGTGACACCACCGGTCATCCTCAACGACCCGGCACGTCAGCACCGCCCGGCCTGGTTCAAGACGTTGACCCGTCGCGAGGAGACCAAGCTCATCCAGGCGGCAGAACGTAGTCAGGTCAGGCGTCGTGAAGGTAGCGTTGTGCACGTCGAGGTCTTCCAGATGAGTTGCGTCAGAACTCTCATCATCGGGAGACCTCGACCCTCACCCCCGGACCGACGCGCCAGGAACTCCTACACCCTCATCTGTGATGAGCCCCTTACCTTTGGAGGATCGCAACTCAAACAATCGAATGAGGGCTTGGGGTCGCTCCTCCAAATATTGTCGCTCCCGCTTGCGATCGTCACATTATGGGGGGTTGTCCGCTACTTTCGCGTGTTATTCAACAGCATCGAAGATGGCGACGATACTAAGGATCGCGGCGAACGGTGATCGACTACGTCGGGACATGCGATCCCAGGCCTTGGGACGCTGTCTCTCACGCGACGCCCTCCCGACTCGCCGACCAGCTGACGGGGCTGGGTAGGGCGATCTCTGGGTGACACAAGGGGGCCATAACGCTGGTTGTAGCCCCTCATCCTGATGTGTGTGGAAGGTTTACTGACCGAACCCTCGATCAGGTGCCGGCCCGGTGCGGCGTGGGGGGTGCCGGCCACCCATTGGACCAGCCGTGCGCCGGACCGGTGCCGGCGGCCGGGAACCGAGGTCGCCCAGAAGTGCCGTGCGCTGCGGCCTGTTGGGCCTCGATCGCCTCTGCCGGCAGTTCCGGCGCGGGAGTGGTGCGCATCGACGAGGGGACGCGGCCGGCCTCGGCGTTATACCCGGCGCCGACCCGGACAGGCACGAGCTGCTGCTGGGTGACGGTTTGGCCGCGACCAAGGTCGACGAGTTCCTGGCGGGCGGCCTGCGCATCCTGCAGAGCGGGCACGGTGCGCTGGATCTGCTTCATCACCGCGTACCAGCCGCGAGTCCGGTCGCGGCCGCCGGCGCGGGTCGCGAGGTTCAGGTGTCGTGCTGCGAGCCCTGCTGAGCGGGAGCGGGGCAGAGTGCTGCCGTGCTACATCCCGGCCCCGGTGGTGTAGTCCTTCGGGCGGGGATCGAAGACACTCGGGCGTACTCGTCGGCGACCTTCCCCAGCCGGGACGCCTCGTGCGGGTCGGGGTGATGCACCGCGGCCAGGGCGAGCATCCCGCCGGCGGCGGCCGCGTGCGATCGCCACTGCTCAATGTCTTCGGGGTCGGTCGCCTCGACCTCGGCAGCGAACCGTTCTGCGTGGTGCTCGGCTTCGGCCAGGTGCTCCTCAACGTCGGTGGCGGGGTGGTCGACAACCGCCTCTTCTTCCCGTCACAGCGCGAGCGCTTCCCGCCGGGTCTCCGGGTGTTTCGTGGGGTGCCCACTGCTTCCGCAACGATGTCAGTGTCAGGTCCGGCGCGATCTTCGATTCGGCGATCGCGACCGAGTCGGTGTCGGCCAACGACACCGAGTACCCGGTGACGACGTCGCGGCCACCCTTACCCCACCGGGGCACCAGCTCGAAGCCGACCATCGCCGCGTTCCGCAACCACTCCGCCTCGGTCGGGGAACCGGCCGCGGTGCCGCGCAACACACGCTGCAGGTGCACCCGATCCAGGTCGACCGGACGAGTCGCGGGCCGTCCCGCCGCCTGGTCCTGGGCATTCAATTCGGCCCGTTCCTCGACGCGGCGCACCTCGGCCTGGATGTACGCACTGAACCCCGATCTGTGCCGCCGCGCCCTGGCCCTGTGGCAGGGGGACATCGCCTACGACAACGTGTCTGCCACCCTGGTCGGCCCCGAGCGGGTGCGGCTGGACGAGCTACGCCGTGGCGTTCGGACCACGCTGGTGAGCTTCCCTCTGGACGAGGACCGTCCAGGCGGCGCGGACAAGGACACGGGCCGCCGGTGACACCGAGGGAGCCATGGCCGAAGAGCACGCGGCGATGGCCCGGGCAGGCCACAGTGCCGGCGTGGTGCATAGGGTCACTGCCATCCCAAGGCCGCCCTGGCGCTGCTGCTGCACGCCGGCCGGCCGCAGGAGGCGCTCGACCTGCTCGAGGACTCCGCGTGCCAGGCAGGCTGACTCGGCGTGCGGCCGACGGCCACGATCGCCACGTACGCGGGTTGGGCGGCGCTGGCACTCGACCGGGTGGATGTGGCCACGAGGTGGTTCGCCGAGGCGATGGGCGGGCCCCGCTCTACGCGTCCGCCCCGGCCATGGGCGAGTGCTGCGTGGGAACGGCCGCCGCTCTCGCGCGCAGCGATCCCCGACCGGCGGCTGAGTTGCTCGGACTGGGGCACTGGCTGCTCGACCACGAGGAGACGGCGCTGCCTCCCACGCTGGCGGCACACGACGCCCGCGTCACCGGCCTGGTCGAGGCCCCATGACCCTCACGCACCTCGACTGCCGACCTCGTGATGACCCGCGTCCAGCAGATCGTCGGCGGCTCGGATTTTTCTGCCGCCCCCGAACCCTTGATGCTGACGCCATGTTGACGTCATAGTGATGTCTATGGACATCACTCCGTACATCGAAGGAATGCGGCAGGACCTGCTCGCTGCCGCCCGTGCCGCCGGGGAGGACGGCGAGAAGTTCGTCGCCGAACGCCTCTCGTACGCCATCGACGCATCCGCGCGACTGGCCATCATGGAGGCGGTCAGCGCCGCTGCCGCCGAGATCACGGCCAAGATGCCGTCGGGTTCGGTCGATGTGAAACTGGTCGGTCGCGACCTCGACTTCGCGATCAACGCGCCGCTGCCGAGTCCGCCCACTCCCCCGTCGCCCCCTCACCTGGACAAGGACGCCGAACCCGAGGACGAAGGCGGCCTGGCCCGCGTCACGGTACGCCTGCCCGAGGCGGTCAAGGCCAAGGCCGAGGCTCGCGCCGAGGCTGCCAACCAGTCGCTGAACACGTGGATCGTCAACGCAATTCGCGTTTCCACGATCAAGGACGGGTTTCAGATGGACCCCAGCGAACTGATCAACCACTTCCTCGGTCAGGACCCGTTCACCGGACGAAAGGGCAGCCGACACATGAAGGGGTGGAACTGATCATGCGACACGAACAGTTCGAGGCCCGCGAACCTGTCGAGCTGTACGTGGAGATCCAGGGCGGCTCGGTCCACCTGGACGCCACGAGATCCACCGACGTCTCGGTCGAGATCGAAGGCACTCACGCGGACGAGGTGCTGGTCGAGCAGCGCGGTCGCTCGCTGCGCGTGGTCACCCCGCGGCCGCGGGGCCTGGGCGGCGGACGCGAATGGGCCGTCGACCTGCGCATCCACGTTCCGGGCGACAGTGACGTCATCGTGCAGTCAGGTAGCGCGCCGGTGACCCAGCAGGGTGAGCTGCGCTCGATGCAGTGCAAGGCCGGATCAGGCCACGTGGTGCTCGACCGGGTCCGACGCGAGACCCTCGTCGACACCGGTTCGGGCCGGATCACGGTGGCTCACCTGCAGGGCGACGCCCGACTGCGCACCGGGTCCGGTGGCGTCCGAGCCGGACGCCTCGACGGCGAGGCGATCATCGCCACCGGCTCCGGCGACGTCAGCATCAGCGACTTGTTCGGCGAACTCTCGTTCAAGGCCGGCTCCGGAAGCCTGTCGATCGAGGGGGCTCGGGGCAAGGTGCGGGGACGCACCGGCAGTGGCGACGTGTCCGTAAGTCGCCTCCAGCACGGCGAGATCGATGCCAAGACCGGCAGTGGTTCGGTCAGCGTGCACGTCCCCGAAGGCACTCCGGTCTGGACGGACGTGGTCTCCGGACGTCCGGTGGAGTCGACGCTGCCTTCCGCCGGCGAACCGGCCCCCGGCCAAGACTTCGTCAAGCTCAGCGCTCGCACCGGCAGCGGCACCGTCCGCCTTGCACCGAGCGAGAGTTCGGATCACCACGAGCACGTCTGAACAACCCGAAAGTCCGCAGAATCGGCGAGTCGGTCTACTGGTTCTGCGGACTTTTCGTTGCCGGAGCGCTCAGTCAAGCCCGCCAAGGAAGGCCTTGGCCCGCTCCATGAGCAAGGCTGCCGCCTGCGGGTCGTAGGCGTCGAGAGAACTGTCGGCGAACAGGTGCTGATCGCCCGGGTAGACGAACAGCTCTGCATTGGACTCAGATTCGGTGAGCTCACGTGCTGCGGGCAGGTCCTCGTCGAAGTACTCGTCGCCTTCCTTGCCGTGGATCTGCACGGGCAGCCCGGCCGGCCACGCTCCGAACTCGCTGGCCGGCAGGCAGGAGTACATGAACAGCGCGCCGCGTGCGCCGGATCGGGTCTGGGCCAGCTGCTGGGCGATCGCCACACCGAACGAGAAGCCCGCATACACGAGATCGGTTCCGTACTCCTGGGCAGCAGCGACGCCTCGCTCGCCCAACTCCTCGAACCCCACCTCCTTCGCATAGGCGAAGCCGTCCTCGATGCTGGGGAATGTCCGCCCCTCGAACAGGTCGGGTGAGTGCACCGTGTGCCCGGCCTCGCGTAGCTCGTCGGCAAAAGCACGGACGCCGTCGGTCAGGCCCTGGATGTGGTGGTAGAGCAGCACGTCGGTCATGAGAAGCAGCTTTCTCGAGGCAATGATCCACATTTTTGGAACGTTCGACGATGCTAGTCTGACCGGCCGAACCCGCCGCCGATCGCGGCGCAATGCCGCTGGACTTCAACGATTTCGCGGTCGCCGCGCAGGAATCCGGCCCCGCCTACGAACGCGGCAAGCTGTGGGGCTTCATCCGGCACGCCCGCCTTTCCCAGGACCAGGCGTCGCAGTTCTGGCACCGGATGGCTGAACTCGTCGAGGAGTTCGACCGGATGCCGCGCTCGGGTGACACGGTGTACGGATTCGCCATCGGCGTGTATCCGACGGATCACCCGTCTCTGCCATCGGCCGACTGAGCGCGATCAGTCCAGTTCGGCCAGCGCGTGTCGGGCGACCTCCGCAAGACGTTCGTGCAGAGGACGCTCGGCAGAACGCTCGATGCGTACCTCCAGCACCCGAACCCCCTTGCTGGGGTTGGCGATTCGATCGGCGAGCGTGTCGCGGTCGGTGATGAGCTCGTACTGCGTGCTGCGCGCCCGACACACCAGCTCGAGGTTGGCGCCGGTCGGCGTTCCGAAGATGCGCTCGAAGGAATCGGTCAAGTGGTCCTGGCCCGGCTCCAAGGTGCTGAAGATGCCACCGCCGTCGTCGTTCAGCACGACGATCGTCAAGTCCGGCTTGTCGTTGTCCGGGCCGATCAGCAACGCGTTGCCGTCGTGCAGGAACGTGAGATCGCCCATCAGTGCGTACGTCGGTCGTTCCGGACGCGAGAGCGCGACGCCCGCGGCGGTCGACACCATGCCGTCGATGCCTGCCAAACCGCGATTGGCTACCGAAACCACCTCTCGCGCAATGCGATTGGGGTTTCGCGCAAGATCGAGGTCTCGGACGATGTTGGACGGGCCGATCACGATCGCAGAGCCGTCGGGCAGGTTGTGCACCACCGTCCGGGCGACGGTCATGCCGGAAGGCCAGCTGCCCTCGATGAGCGGTGTCGCGGCCTCGGACAGCGCAGTGCTGGCACGACGCCACCGGGCGCTCCACGCGCGGTCCGCGCAACTGGCGACCGCCGTCCGGCTGCGCTCGATGTCCTCCCACGCGTGCACGCGGCGGGTGTGGTGACTCGAGCCCGCCCACGAGGTGCCGGCGGTGACGACCTCGACCGAGACGTCCGGATGGCGCAGCAGTTTGCCCACCTCCCGATCGAGGGTGGTGCGTCCGGCCACAAGGACGCGTTCTGGCCGGTTGCGCTCCAGCCATTCGGTGGCACGCAGGATCAGCGCCCCGTGCGGGGTGACCCGTCCACGGTGGTACTGACCGAACGGTTCGGCGATGACCGGCCAGCCCGCCGCGTCCGCGAGCTCGGCGACCTCGGCGGCCATCGACGGCTCGGGCAGGTCACCCAGCACGACCAGCGTGCGCGGCACGGGGGCGATGCCGGGCCCGGCAGCCACAGCGCGGTGGCTGTCGACCTGGCGGATGTTGAGCCAGGACTCACCGCGCGGCAGACCGCTGAGGTCCTCCGGCCAACCCTCACTGTCGACGTCCGGCACCAATGGGGCGCGCAGCGGAATGTTCAGGTGCACCGGCCCGGCGTCGCCCGCGGGTATGCCGGTCGCTTCGGCGAGGGCACGTCCGACGATCGAACGCCACCAATCCTGTTGACCCGCACGCCTTTCGGGTACGCCGAACTCGTAGAACCAGCGGGTGGAGTTGCCGAAGATCTTCACCTGGTCGGTGGTCTGGTTGGCACCGACAGCGCGCATCTCCGGCGGCCGGTCGGCCGAGAGGACGAGCATCGGCACATGGGCATGGTGCGCCTCGAGGACGGCCGGGTGCAGGTTGGCCACCGCGGTGCCGCTGGTGGTGATGATCGGCACCGGGATCCGACGGATCTTCGCCATGCCGAGGGCGAGGAACCCCGCCGACCGTTCGTCGATGCGCACGTGCAGCCGAAGTCGTCCGGCCTTCTCGGCCTCGAGCGCGGCGTACGCCAGCGGCGCCGATCGGGAGCCGGGAGCCAGGACGATGTCACGTACGCCGTGCCGGACGAGCTCGTCGATCAGCACGGTCGCGAAGGCCATGGAGGGGTTCACGGCGTCATTCTCCCGTAACGCCCCACGACGCCGACCAGGTCTGTCCGGGTTGCAGCTCGATGAGGCCCTCGCCGGTGTTGAAAGCGTTGGCCGGACAGGTCATCGGCTCGACCGCGACGCCGGTGCGCCGAGCGTTACCATCGGGCAGCGAGTCACCGGTGAAGGCTTGCGCGTAGCCGAACGCGTCCGCATCGGCCCAGAGCGTCGTCGCGTGTTCGTCGGTCCGTACCGTGATGCGCCAGTGACCGTCCTCCGCGCGCAGATCGGTGTACGCGTGATCCAGCTGCGTATCGGCGATCGGCCGCGCGGTCGAGAAGTCGAGCTCGGCCGGCACGGGCGCGGTGCCCGTCGGGATGAGGCGGTCGTCCACGTCGATGACGGTGCCGGCAGGCAGTTCGAGGATCAGCTGGTCGACCGTGTCCTCCCCGGCCGTGAGGTAGGGGTGTGCGCCGTAACCGAAGGGCACCGCTGCACGGCCGGCGTTCGTTGCAGCAGGCGTGACGGTGAGGCCGTCCTCGCCGATCGAGTACGTGACGGTCAGCTCGAGCATCCCATCCCAACCCTGTTGCGGCAGCAGCGAATAACCGACGACCACTCGATCGTCACTCTGCTCCACCAGGTGCCAGGTCGCCCAACGGGTGAGTCCGTGGGAGGCGTTCGATCGTGCCGGTTCGGACAGCGCCAACTGCTGCTCCTTGCCCGCGTAGGTGTACTTGCCGTCTCGAATACGGTTGGGCCACGGCATCAGGTGCTGACCCCGTCCGGCATCGGCCTTTGCGTCGACCGGGTAGCCGTGCAGCAGTGGCCTTCCACCCGAGCGGTATTCGCGGATTCCTCCACCCGCCTGGACGACGACGAGTTCCTGGTCGTGGGCCTTCAGGGTCCATTGCTGCCCGCTGGGTGCGCGATCACTCATGACGCCCAATCAAGCACATCGCGCCGTCGTACGCACGGGATGACTAACGTGGTCTGGTGCCCACCCACCGCAGCCTCGCCGACGACGTCCGGTCCAGGACACCGCAAGAACTGCGCGATCTTGTCGTGGCCCGGCCCGATCTGCTTCACCCCGGCACGTCCGACCTGACCGGGCTGGCGGCACGAGCCGCGACCCGCAGCAGTGTGCAACGTGCCGTGGACGCCCTGCCCGCTGACGCCTTGCGCGTCCTGGACGCCCTGGTTGCTTCGTCGGGTGAGCTTGCGGGCGCAGCGGCCCGCCTGGCTGTCGAGGTCGATGCCATCACCGACTTCGCGGACGACCTGTGGACCCGGGCACTGGTGTGGCGCAACGGTGACCGGTTGACCGCAACCCGCGAGGTCGCCCAGCTCCTCGCCGAAGTCGATCTGGACCAGGCCCCGTTCCACCACCCCGTGGTCGGGACACCCGGGGGCAGCCAGAAGGCCGCCGACGCGCACGCCGGACATGCGGCGCTCGACCTGGTGTGGCAGGTCGAGGCGCTCGCCGAACACTGGGAAGCGGCGCCGCCACGAGTGATGAGCAAGGGCGGGGTGTCCGTCCGCGACCACAAGGGTCTCGCCGGGCATCTCGACACGACGATCGAACACAGCGCATTCATCGCCGAACTCGCCCACGCTGCAGGGCTGCTCGCACCCGACGCAGAGATCGATCCGACCTGGTTGCCCACCCCCGCCTACGACGACTGGCTACAGGAGCCGCCCGCCTCGCGTTGGGTCGCGCTCGCTCGGGCGTGGTGGACAATGCTGCGCGCGCCGTCCCTCGTCGCGTCCAGAGACCCGGGCGGGTCGGTCGTCAATCTGCTCGGGGATGCTTCCGTGTGGCCGATGATGCGCCAGCGCAGACACGACGTGCTGTCGGTGCTCCTCGACCTGTCCGCTGAGGTCGCGGTGTCGGTGGACGACGTCGATGTCCTGTTGCGCTGGCACCGCCCCCTGCGCCTGCCGCCCGGGGTACCGACTCGCGCGGATGCCGCTGTGCAAGAGGCGGAATGGTTGGGACTGGTCGCCGACGGACGACTGAGTTCGGTCGGACGAGCCCTGGCCGCCGACCGGCTGGACGACTCCGTGGCCGCGCCGCTGTTGCCCGCACTGATCGATCACGTTCTCGTGCAGGCTGATCTGACGGCGATCGCGCCCGGCCCGCTGACGGACGATCTGCGACGCCTCATGCACACCGTGGGCGACGTCGAATCTCGCGGTGGGGCAACTGTTTTCCGGATCACCGACCGCTCGATGAACCGAGCGCTCGATGCAGGGCATTCGGCTGCCGGCCTGCGCGAACAGTTGCGCTCCGCGAGTCTCACCCCGTTGCCGCAGTCGCTCGAGTACCTGATCGACGACGCCGCACGACGGCACGGCGTGACTCGCGTTGGGGCTGCATCGTCGTACGTGCGTAGTGATGACGAGTCACTACTGAACGCGCTCGTGGCCGACTCGGCCGCAGAACCGTTGCAACTGCTGCGAATTGCCCCGACCGTCCTGGTCTCGCGGCTGCCGGCTGCTCGACTTCTCAATCTCCTGCGCGAGATCGGCTACTCCACCCTCGCCGAGGACGCGTCCGGCGCCGTGACCGTCATCGGCAGTGAACCCGCCCGGGCGCCGTCGCCCCGTCCGTCCGCGTCCGTCACCCGCACCACGGTCGAGGCGTCGGCCGCGGAGCAGTTCGTCGAGAAACTACTGCAGACGTCCGGGACCGAAGCCCCGGCCACCGGCGACCCGGCAGTGACCGTCGACGTGCTGTTGGACGCGGCGGCCACCGGCGTGCCCGTCCGGGTCGGCTATGTCGACACATCGGGCAACATCCGACGGATCACAATGCGTCCGCGCTCGGTGGACGCAGGACGGGTGACCGGTACCGTCGGCGAGAACGTCCGGACGATCAGCGTGCACCGCATCACTGCCGTCGCGCCCGCTTGATGCGGAACGACGGCAGGTAGTCGGTCAGACGCACGGGGTGTCGAGGTCCGCGCGGGTCGGGATGCGAGCAGATCTCGAGACCCCGCGCCCCTGTCAGCGATGCGCGGTGACCCAGCTAGTCGGCGGCTGCGTTCATCCGAGCGAACTCGCCAGGCGTCATTCCGGTCGCCGTCTTGAAGTCGCGCGAGAAGTGCGCCTGGTCGGCGTAACCGAGCACGGCGGCGACGTCCGCCAACGACCCCGAACTCTCACGCAGGCGATCGGCCGCCTCGTGCAACCGGCGACGACGGATCAACCAGAGCGGCGTCAACCCCAGCCGCCGGTTGCACAAACGCTGCAGCGAGCGCTCGTTCAAGTCGAAGCGGCGACACAGTTCCACGACGCTCGTGATCGACAGGTCCGTCTCCGCGGCCTCGGTCAGGTCGTTGATCAGCAATGACTCCTCGTCGAGGGGCAGCAGTGGCTCGAGCCGCTCCTGCACCAGCGTTCGTCCCTCCGCATGGGCGCCGATATCGTCCGGGTCAGCAGCCATCAGTTCGCGCAGCTTCACCGTGAGTCCCGGGAACACCTCATCCAACTCGATGGACTGATCGGTGATCGTGCTGACCGGGCGGCCGAGTAGCAGCGACCCTGCGGCCGGAGTGAACATCGCACCGAACCCCCACGATCCGCCCTCCAGCACCGTCCTCGACAGACCACGCGTCGGGCCGCCGAAGCGCGAGTACGCAGGCGTCGTGATGAGCAGACAGACGGGGTACTGCAGCACCTTCTGCACCGACTGCTCCGGCGCCGGCACGTCCCACACCGGAATCCAAAAGCGACGCAGCAGACCGCGCAGATGCTCAGGCGCCCCGTAGCGATGAATCGTGAACGAGCGGTCGGACGGGTCGCGCAGGTGAGCGCGCTCAATGTCGTCCGCGGCTCTGGCCATGTGTCGGAAATTATCAAGACCGGCCCGCGCACGCTGCCCTAACGTCACGATCAAGATCGACGAAGGAGAAGGTCATGACACAGATCCAGCAGACCTGGACCCGGCACGAAGAACCGTTCAGCAAGGTCGTCGCCTCGGTCACCGACTGGGACGCCGCGAGCCCGTGCGAGGGGTGGAGCGCCCGCGATGTGTTGCACCACGTCATGGAGACCGAGCGTGACTTCCTCGGCAATCAGGGCCACGAACTCCCCGCAGCGGCAACGGCTGAGGATCCCGCCGCTGCGTGGCGCGAGCACAACCAGGCGGTGACCGACCTGCTCGGCGATCAGTCAGTCGCGGACAAGCAGTTCGACGGTTACTTCGGACCGACCACCGTCGGCGAGACCCTCGCCCGTTTCTACGGCTTCGACCTGCTCGTGCACCGCTGGGATCTCGCCCGATCGCAGGGCACCGACGAGCAGTTCACGGACGCCGAGCTCGACGAGATCGACTCTGCTGTGGACGGATTCGGTGATCATGCGTACGTTCCCGGAATCTTCGCCGACCCGGTGAAGGTGCCCGAGGACACAGACCGCACCACCAAGGTGCTCGCCCGCACCGGCCGGAAGGTCTGATCCCACGGCGGTGGTGAACACTGGCCCGCATGGCTTCGTTGTTCTACCTCGTGGGTCCGCCCGCTGTCGGAAAACTCACGGTCGCCCGGTGCCTCGAACAGCGCACCGGCGCGATCGTGGTCGACAACCACCTGATCAACGACCCGGTCTTCGTGCCGATGGGCGTGCACCGCGGCGAAGGCATCGAAGCGACGAACAAGCTACGAGGACGCGTTCTCGACATCGTGCACGAAGCGATCCGGCTCGCACCGACGCGGTTCAGCTACGTCCTCACCCACTGGCTGCCTACAAGCCCGAGAACTCCGAACTGGTCGAGCGGGTGCGCGCGTTGGCCGCAGCCGGGCAGGCGCGGTTCGTTCCCGTGTGGCTCACCACTGATGCCGAGACCCTCGCGGGGCGGGTCACGGAGCCGGATCGTCCAGCACGTCGAGCGGCGCGATCGCTAAGATCTGAGCACCTTCTCCATCGGCCGGCCCTTCGCCAACTCGTCGACCAACTTGTCGAGGTAGTGGATCTCGCGCATCAGCGGGTCCTCGACTTCCTGCACCTTCACCCCGCACACCGAGCCGGTGATCTGCGAGACGTTCGGGTTGACCGACGCCTCAGCGAAGAACTCCTCGAAGGTCGTCTCGTCGGCGAGGTGCTTGTCGAGAGACGCCGCGTCGAAGCCGGTGAGCCACTCGATCACCTCGCGCAGCTCGGCCTCGGTACGGCCCTTCTTCTCGACCTTCGTCACGTAGTGCGGATACACCGACGCGACGCTGGTGGTGAAGATGCGCGACATCAGAAGATCCGCACCTGGTCCTCGGGCGCGAGGTACATGCCGTCGCCCGGCTGCACGTCGAACGCCTCATGGAACTCGCGCAGGTTCCGTGCGACGTTCGCGCGGCAGTTGGCCGGCGCGTGCGGGTCGATCGCGATCAGACGCTTCGCCTCGTCCGGACGCGCCTTGCCGCACCACACCTGGCTCCACCCGAGGAAGAAACGCTGATCACCGGTGAATCCGTCCAGTTCCGGAGCCGGATTCTCCTCCTGCGCAATGGAATACGCCTTGTAGCCGATCGTCAGACCACCGAGGTCGCCGATGTTCTCGCCGACGGTCAGTTCGCCGTTGACCTTGATGTCGGGGGCATCGGCCGGTGACTCCTGGTCGAACTGGTCGATGAGCTTCTGGGCACGCTCCTCAAAACGCTCGCGGTCTTCCGGGGTCCACCAGTCGGTGAGCGAACCGTCGCCGTCGAAGCGCGAACCCTGGTCATCGAAGCCGTGCCCGATCTCGTGACCGATCACAGCACCGATGCCGCCGTAGTTGACCGCGTCGTCCGCGTCGACGTCGAAGAAGGGCGGCTGCAGGATCGCGGCCGGGAAGACGATCTCGTTCATCATCGGGTGGTAGTACGCGTTGACCGTCTGCGGGGTCATCAACCACTCGGTGCGATCGATCGGCTGACCGATGCGGCCGAGCTGACGGTTGAGTTCGAACTCGGCCGACCGAGCAAGGTTTCCCAGCAGGTCGTCCGCGTCGATCTCGAGCGCGCAGTAGTCACGCCACTTGTCCGGGTAACCGATCTTCGGGGTGAACTGCGCCAGCTTTCCGAGCGCGCGTTCACGAGTCGCGGGCGACATCCATTCGAGGCTCTCGAAGTCGCGGCGGTACGCCTCGATGAGGTTCGCGACGAGTTCCTCCATGCGCTCCTTGGCGCGCGGCGGGAAATGCTCGTCGACGTACAACTGCCCGACGACCTCACCGATGCACGACTCGACGACCGCGACGCCGCGCTTCCACCGCTCCTTCAATTTCGGGGTGCCGCTGAGCACCCTGCCGTTGAACGCGAAGCTCTCGTCGACGATGTCCTGATGGAGGTACGCCGCCTGGTCGCTGATGACCATCCACGACAGCCACGCTTTCCAGTCGTCCAGGTCGTGGTCGACCAATGCGGTGGACAGACCGGACAGGTACGACGGTTCTCCGACGACCACGTCCGCGAATGCTCCGGACGGCGCCCCGATCCCGGAAACCCAAGCATCCCAATCGAACTCGGGGGCCAGATCCTTCAGTTCGGCGAACGAGTGCTTGTTGTAGGTCTTCAGAGCGTCGCGGGTCGAGACGACGTCCCAGTGATGAGTCGCGAGGCGGGTCTCCAGCGCGAACACACAGCGCGCGAAATCGGCAGGATCGGGGACGCGCGCCAACTCGGCCATCCGCTCGAGATGCCCCTGGTACTTCTCGCGCACCTCGGCGTACTTGTCCTCGCGGTAGTACGACTCGTCCGGCAGGCCGAGACCACTCTGCGTGAGGTAGGCGATGTACTTGTCCGGGTCCTTGGCGTCGGCGGTGACGTAGAAGGCGATCGCGCTCCACACTCCGCGACGGGTGAGTTCGCCCATGAGCCCGGCCAGCTGGCTCGTCGACCGCAAACCGCGGATCTGCTCCAGCCGCGGCTGGATCGGGTCGGCACCGGCGGCCTCGATCGACTCGGTGTTCATGAACGAGGTGAACAGGTCACCGACCTTGCGCTCCCCCGTGCCGGGCTCGGCGTCGGAGGCGGCGGCCCGCTCGATGATCACTCGGACAGCTGCCTCGGACGCCTCGCGCAGCGCGTCGAAGGTGCCGTACCGCGCACGGTCGTCGGGAATCTCGGTGCTGCGGACCCAGTGATTGTTGACGAACCCGAACAGGTCGTCCTGCACGCGGGTTTCGGAATCGAAGGTCGAAGTCAGGCCAGAACGCATACGTCGACCCTAACTCCGCCGAGTGGCCGGGCTATGGACGAGTGGCCGGGATATCGCCCGGCCACCTGTTCATAGCCCGGCCACTCGGTGGGTCAGGCAGTGCCGAGGGCGCGGACGACGCGGGACGGCGACGGGCGGCCGAGTTGGTCGGCCATCCAGACACTGGTGGCGACGAGTTTGTCGAGGTCGACCCCGGTCTCGATGCCGAGTCCGCGACACATCCACACGAGGTCCTCAGTGGCCAGGTTGCCGGTCGCCGACTTCGCGTAGGGGCACCCACCCAGTCCGCCGGTGGACGCATCCACCACGCGGACCCCGTGCTGCAGCGCGACGAGCGTGTTCGACAGCGCCTGCCCGTAGGTGTCGTGGAAATGGACGCCGATCCGGTCGACCCCGATTCCGCTGTCTCCCAACGCATCCAGTAGCCGAGCAACATGACCCGGGGTACCGACTCCGATGGTGTCGCCGATGCTGAGTTGATCGCAGCCGAGCTCCATCAGGCGCGCGCAGACGTCGACGACCTGCTCGATCGGCACCGGCCCTTCCCACGGGTCGCCGAAGCACATGGAGACGTACCCGCGCACCCACAGGTCGTCGTCCTTGGCCCGCTTCACCACGGGCGCGAACATGTCGAGTGATTCCGCGATCGAGCGGTTGAGGTTCTTCCGGGCGAAGGTCTCCGTGGCCGAGCCGAACACCGCGATCGACTTCACCCCGGCGGCGAGCGCGTTGTCGAGACCCCGCTCGTTCGGCACCAGTACCGGCCGGGTCGGACGGCGTGCCTCCTGCCCCAGCGAGTCCACCAGTTCGGTCGCGTCGGCCAACTGCGGGATCCAGGACGGCGGGACGAAGCTGGTCGTCTCGATCGTGTCGAGGCCGGCGTCGATCATCCGGCGGATGAACTCGGCCTTCACCGCGGTGGGCACGACACTCTTCTCGTTCTGCAGTCCGTCGCGAGCACCGACCTCGTAGATCGTGATGCTGTCGGGCAATCCGTCGGCTGGTTCGACCATCGGCAGGCTCATGTGAGCATCGTCTCACCCACCGTCCGCGCCCTGAACCCGTCGGGAATCGGCGCGCTTCCCGCCTGGTTAGCCTGAAACGTGCCCACCGACGTCCCCGGACCCCTCATCGTCCAGAGCGACAAGACCGTCCTGCTCGAAGTCGACCACCCGCTCGCCCGCGAAGCACGCGCTGCGATCGCGCCGTTCGCCGAGTTGGAACGTGCGCCCGAGCACATCCACACCTACCGGGTGACGCCGCTCGGCCTGTGGAACGCGCGCGCCGCCGGACACGACGCCGAACAGGTGGTGGACGCGCTCGTCCGGTACAGCCGCTACCCGGTGCCGAACGCGCTGCTCATCGACCTCGCCGAGACTATGGACCGCTACGGACGCCTGACCCTGCGCAAGCAGGACATCGCCGGCGAACAGAAGCTCGTGCTGGTGACGACCGACCGGGCAGTGCTCACGGAAGTGTTGCGCAACAAGAAGATTCAGCCACTCGTCGGCGACCGGATCGACGACGACAGCGTTCTGGTGCACCCGTCCGAACGAGGCGCGATCAAGCAGCAACTCATCAAGCTCGGCTGGCCCGCCGAGGACGAAGCCGGCTACGTCGACGGCGAGGCGCACCCGATCGAACTGGCCGAGGACGGCTGGAGTCTGCGCGATTACCAGCAGCACGCGGTGGACGGTTTCTGGCACGGCGGCTCCGGCGTCGTCGTGCTCCCGTGCGGCGCCGGCAAGACCCTCGTCGGCGCGGGTGCCATGGCGAAGTCGCGCACCACCACGTTGATCCTGGTGACCAACACGGTGAGCGCTCGGCAATGGAAGGACGAACTGCTGCGCCGCACCTCCCTCACCGAGGACGAGATCGGCGAGTACAGCGGGGCCCGCAAGGAGATCCGGCCGGTCACCATTGCGACCTACCAGGTGCTGACCCTGAAGCGGAAGGGCGTGCACCCGCACCTGGAACTGCTGGACTGCCGCGACTGGGGGCTCATCGTCTACGACGAGGTGCACCTGCTGCCCGCGCCGATCTTCCGGATGACCGCTGACCTGCAGGCCCGTCGCCGCCTCGGTCTCACCGCGACGTTGGTACGTGAGGACGGGCGTGAAGAGGACGTCTTCAGCCTCATCGGCCCCAAGCGTTTCGATGCGCCGTGGAAGGAGATCGAGGCGCAGGGCTACATCGCGCCCGCCGACTGCGTCGAGGTGCGGGTCAGTCTGTCCGAGAGCGAGCGCTTGGCGTACGCGTCCAGCGATGCGGACGAGCGCTACCGGTTCGCGTCCTGTGCACCGGTGAAGGACAAGGTCGTCCAGCAGCTCGTCGACAAGCACCGCGGTGAACCGACCCTGGTCATCGGCCAGTACCTCGACCAACTGGAGTCGCTCGCCGGACGCCTGGACGCCGACCTGATCACCGGCGAGACGTCGGTTTCGGTGCGGCAGAAGCTGTTCCAGCAGTTCCGCGACGGTGAGATCTCGTTGCTGGTGGTCAGCAAGGTGGCGAACTTCTCGATCGACCTGCCGGAGGCGTCCGTCGCGATCCAGGTCAGCGGCACCTTCGGTTCACGCCAGGAGGAAGCGCAACGCCTCGGACGCGTGCTGCGCCCGAAGACCGACGGACGCACCGCGCATTTCTACACGGTCGTCACCCGCGACACCGTGGACGCCGACTTCGCCGCCCACCGGCAGCGCTTCCTGGCCGAACAGGGCTACGCCTACCGGATCACCGACGCCGAGGACCTGTAAACGTCATGAGGGACGGGGCATGGTTGCCCCGTCCCTCATGACACTCGGTCGCGCGGTCAGTTGACCCCGAAGATCTGACGGATCGGGTCGATCGCGAAGTACAGGAAGAAGCAGAACGAGATGATCCACAGGATCACCGGGATCTCACGCCACTTGCCCTTGATGATCTTGATCAGCAGGTAGGCGAGCGTGCCCGCACCGATACCGACGGTGATCGAGTAGGTCAGCGGCATGAGCGCGATGGTCAGGAACGCCGGCAGCGCGATATCGATGTCGCGCCAGTTGATCTCGCCGACCTCCTGCATCATCAGGAAGCCCACGAAGACCAGTGCCGGGGCGGCCGCCTCGTGCGGGATCACCTCGACCAGCGGCGCGAGGAAGGTCGCGAACAGGAACAGGACGCCGGTGACGACGGACGCCAGGCCGGTGCGGGCACCGTCGCCGACGCCGGACGCCGATTCGATGTAGCCGGTGTTCGAGCTGACTCCGCCCAGACCGCCGGCGGCAGCGGCCACGGAGTCGACGACCAGGATCTTCTGGGTGTCGTGCGGGGCGCCGTCCTCGTCCAGCAGGTCACCCTTCGCCCCGATGGCGGTCATCGTGCCCATGGTGTCGAAGAAGTCGGCGAGGATCAGCGAGAAGATGATCAGCGCGGCCGCGATGACACCGATCTTGGCGAAGCCGCCGAACATGTCGACCTGACCGACGAGCGAGAAGTCCGGTGTCGATACGACCTGGTCCGGAACGGCCGGGACGTTCAGTGACCAGGTGCGGTCGTTGGTCGGCTTGCCGTCGACGGAGCGGGGGCCGATCTTGGCGATCGACTCGATGATGATCGCCAGGACGGTGGCCGAGACGATCGCGATCAACAGCGCGCCGGTCACCTTGCGGACGTACAGCGCGAGCAGTAGCAGGAACCCGACGATGAACACGACGATCGGCCAACCCTGCAGGCGCCCGTCGATGCCGAGCTGAACGGGCGTACCGGCGCCGGCGCGCGAGAAGCCCGCGTCGAACAGGCCGATGAAAGCGATGAACAGTCCGATACCGACCGAGATCGCGGTCTTCATCTGTCCCGGCAGGGCTCGGAACGCCGCGACCCGGAAGCCGGAGATGACCAGCAGGAGAATTAGGATGCCTTCCCAGACGACCAACCCCATCGCTGCTTTCCAGGTCATGTCGGGAAGCGCCGCGACACCGAACGCGACGAACGCGTTGAGCCCGAGGCCTGCGGCGATCGACATCGGGAAGTTCGCGACCACGCCCATCAGGATCGACATGACTCCGGCGACCAGTGCGGTGCACGCGGCGACCATCGCCAGGTTCGGAGCCGAGCCGCCACCGAGGAACTGGCCGGTTCCGTCCTTGACCGTGCCGATGATCAACGGGTTCAGCGCGATGATGTATGCCATCGTGAAGAAGGTGACGAATCCTCCCCGCACCTCCCGGGCGAGCGTCGAACCTCTTTCGGAGATCTTGAAGTAGCGGTCGAAACCGCTGACCGGGGCGGGTTTCACGGGGGTGCTGGTCGACATGCCCGCGAGACTAGGCCCGGGCGCCGGTCCGCGTCACCGGTACGCTACTAATCGTGACCCACGACGCATCCGACGAGCCGATCGCGGTCGAACCGATGCGGGTCGACATGAACAAGGTGACCCTCGGCGGAGTGGCCGTCTGGACCGTCGCCCTGATCGTCATTCTCGTGGTGCCGAGTCTGCGCTCCGGCGAGCGCAGCTGGTGGCCCTGGACGCCGGTGTTCGGCATCGCACTCGGCCTGATCGGCTACTTCTACGTGCGCCGCGGACGCGGCAACGCGTCCGCCGCCTGACCCGTCCCTCGCTTTCGTGGGGTCACGTTTCAGGCGGTTTCGTTGACCAAAGGTCAGTCGGACCCGCGCAGGTAAGCCAACACAGCGAGCACCCGTCGGTGCCCGGCTGAGTCGTCCGGCGACAGACCGAGCTTGGCGAAGATCCGCTGGGTGTGTTTTTCCACCGCTCCCCCGGTGACGAACAACCGCCCCGCGATCGAACCGTTCGAGAGCCCCTGCGCCATCAGTTCGAGCACCTGTCGTTCACGCGGGGTCAGCGACTGGACGGGGTCCTTCGCCCGCACCATGAGCTGCGAGACGACGTCCGGGTCGAGGACGGTGCCGCCTGCGGCGACCTGGTCGATCGCGGCGAGGAACTCGTCGATGTCGCCGATGCGGTCCTTGAGCAGGTATCCGACGCCGGCCGCTCCGGACGCCAGCAACTGATCGGCGTACGCCTGCACGACGTACTGCGACAGGACGACGATTCGGGCCTCCGGCCACGCCTGTCGGATCTCGACCGCAGCACGCAGACCGTCGTCCGAACCTGTGGGCGGCATCCGGACGTCGGTGATCACCAGATCGGGACGCTCCCGCAACGCCGCCTCGACGAGGGTCGGTGCGTCGCCGACGTCGGCCGCGACCTGGTGACCGGCATCGGTGAGGATCAGCTGGACGCCCTCGCGCAGCAGCGTCGAGTCATCGGCGAGCACGATCCGCATCAGTACACCTTCGTCCGTGGGGAATGAGAGCCAGCAGTGTGGTCGGGCCACCTGTGGGTGAGTCCACCGACAGCCTGCCGTCCACCGAACGCAGCCGCTCGGCCAGCCCCCGCAGGCCGCTGCCCTTGGCCAGGTCCGCGCCGCCGACACCGTCGTCCGTCACGGCGACGACGAGTTCATGGTGATCGACAGTCAGTTCGACGTAGGCGTTGCGAGCGCCGCTGTGCTTGGCGACGTTCGTGAGTGCCTCGCTGATCACGTAATAGGCGGCCTGTTCCACGTGCGACGGCAGGACGCCGCGCTCCTCGGGAAGGTTCGTGGTCAGTGAGACCGGGACGGTGGGACGAGCGGCTGCCTGGCGCACCGCGGCGACGAGTCCGAGCTCGGTGAGGGTGGGTGGAGCGATACCGCGGGACAGCGCTCGCAGTTCCTCCAGCGTGTCCTGCGTGCTGACGATTGCAGCCCGGATCGATTCTGCCGCAGGTGAATCCGAGCCCAACTGTCGTTCGATGCGGGCGAGGTCGACCTTCAGACGGACCAACCGCTGCTGTGGTCCGTCGTGGATGTCACGCTCGAGACGAGCCAGCTGATCGGTCTCGGCCGACCGCCCGGCGTCGCGGCTGGAGCGCAACTGTTCGATGACCTGCTGCTGCGACCGGCTGGACAGGATGGCGCGGGAGGCGAGGCTCTGCAGATGCGCCAGACCGACCGTCACGTAGGGCGCGATCATCAGCAGCAGGATCCCGAAGACGACTTCGACCACCGCCTGAGCTCCGTAGGAGGTGAACCCGAAGATCAACCCCGCGAGCGACCCGCTGCCGTCCTGCGGCAACGCCCAGCCCCACGCCGGCCAGAACACGAGGCCGATGACGGTGCCCCACAGGGTGATCAGGATGATCCAGGTGATCGTCGAGATCACCCAGCCGACCGCGGACCACACCGCGTCCAGCCAACGCTGCGGGTCGCGTACCAGCGTCCACGCCTTGGCGACCATCGAATCGTCCTGGCGCAGTGGGTAGTACGCACCGTGGGCGTCGTCCACCCCCTGGAAGCGGCGCAGCAGGCGCCGCTCGGTCTGTGCCGCCCAGGACGCGACGAGCAGCGCCACCGGGACGGCGACCGGCGCCAGGACGACGCTGCTGACCATTCCGAAGAACATGCAGGCGAGCGCGAACGCCAGCAGCGCGACCGGCCAAGACAGGAACAGGTACGCCGCGTCACCGGGAAGACGCCGCAGCACGTCGCGAGGGGTCGGAATCCGCTGACGAGTATGGTGCGTCGTCGACATGAGTGTCTTCTCGGCCGAGGTCGGTAACTGTGTCGTCATCATGTCATCGACGCTATGGACCGCCGAGCGGCGGCCACATCCCGTGCTCTGGCCAACGCTGTGTCGGGGCAGCCCGACACCTCCGAGAACGCAGCGACGCATTTCACCTGCTGCGGGCTCGCGACAGCCGTGCCGGGAGGGGCAGACTGGGCGGCATGTCGGAACGGCCCACAACCATCGTCCTGTTCGGAGCCACCGGAGACCTCGCCCGCCGCAAGCTGCTTCCCGGCCTGCTGCACCTGTGGGGCAGCGGACTGCTCAACGATGTGCGCGTCGTCGGCACCTCGCTCGATGACCACACGCGGGAGAGTTTCGTCGAGTTCGCGCAGCAGGCGATCGCCGAGTTCTCCTCCCGCAAGGAGGCACGGAAGGATTTCCAGGAGTTTGCGAAGAGGCTCTACTTCGTGCGCAGCGATGCCGGCCCGGAAGCGTTGAAAGCCGTTGTCGCAGAAGCGGAACAGGGGTACGACGGCGACTCGCGCCCGCGTCGACTGCACTACCTGAGCGTCCCGCCGAAGGCTGCGCTCTCGGTGATCCAGACGCTCGCCGCCGCCGATCTTGTGGCGTACAGCCGCGTGGTGATGGAGAAGCCGTTCGGCACCGACCTCGCGACGGCGGTGGAGTTGAACAAGAAGCTGCACGAGGTGTTCGCCGAGGAACAGATCTTCCGCATCGACCACTTCCTGGGCAAGGAGGCGGCGCTCAACATCCTGGCCTTCCGGTTCGCCAACGGCTTGTTCGAGCCGATCTGGCACCGCAACCACATCGACCACATCCAGATCGACGTGCCCGAGACCCTCGGCCTGGAAACCCGCGCGGCGTTCTACGAGGCGACCGGTGCGTACCGCGACATGGTCGTCACCCACCTGTTCCAGGTGCTCGCCTTCACCGCGATGGAGCCGCCGACGTCACTGGAACCGCAAGCCATCACCGAGGAGAAGAACAAGGTCTTCCGGTCGATGATGCCGATCCAGCCCGAGAACGTCGTGCGCGGTCAGTTCCAGGGGTACCGCGATCTGGACGGGGTGGCCCCCGAATCGGAGACCGAGACCTTCATCGCGCTCAAGTGCTACATCGACAACTGGCGCTGGGCCGGCGTCCCGTTCTACCTGCGCACCGGCAAGCGCCTGGCGCAGGGCCAGCGCATCATCTCGATCGCGTTCAAGGAGCCGCCGAAGTCGATGTTCCCGGCCGGCTCCGGAGTGAGCCAGCACGGCCCCGACCACCTGACCTTCGACCTGGCCGACCAATCGCGAATGTCGTTGTCGTTCTATGGAAAACGACCCGGTACCGGCTTCCGTCTGGACAAGCACTCGATGCAGTTTGCGATGCAGGAGTCGACCGGTTCGGCGGCAGCACTGGAGGCCTACGAGCGTCTGATCTACGACGCGGTGCGCGGCGACCACACGCTGTTCACGACGTCCGAGGGCATCGAACGTCTCTGGGAGGTCAGCCAGCCGCTGCTGGACAACCCGCCCCCGGTGCGCCCCTACGGGCAGGGCAGTTGGGGTCCGAACCAGATCCACCAACTGGTCGCACCCACTGCGTGGCGCCTGCCGTTCGAGCGGGAGTGGCGCGAGCCGACGGCCTGACTCGAGACGGACCAGCAACGAGCAAGGGCGAGCTGCAATCCCAGGTCGCCCTTCTCAGGTGAATCTGCTTGCTGCTCAGCCCTGTTCGACATCGACGGCGAAGTCGTCGAGCACGGGCGGCTCGATCTTCTCCGGTGTCGGGGCCTCTTCGTGGATCTCGCTGTGGGCACCGCACCCGTGGTCGAGGGAGACGACGGTGCCGTCGCTCGGCGACCATTCGTTGGTGCAGACACCGAAGCAGCGACGCAGCGCGCCGGCCATCGGCAGGAAGTAACCGCATCCGCTGCAGTTGCCCTTGGCCTGTGCCGCGACCGCGGCGCGCGGGCCGTGCTCGCCGTCGTACCAGCGGGTGGCAGCAGCCTCGCGTCCTTCACGCGACAGCACGCGCGGACGGCCGAGGCCGAGTTCGAAGAACGCCATGTGGTCGACGTCCTCGTCGCCCGTCGCCTCGAAGCCGGGCTCGAGGTTGGGGTCGTCGGCGATGTAGGGCATGACATCGCCCGGGCCGACATCACCGGGGGCCAGTCGCTCGGCGTAGGGCAGCCACTCGGGCGCCAGCACCGCGTCGTCACCGGGCAGCAGGTTGGTCTCGCAGACGGTCGCGACCTTCGCCCGCGGCGCACGAGCGACCGCGATCGCCCAGCGCCACCCGCGGTAGCCCTTGTTGGTGCAGGTGAAGTAATGCATCGCCAGACGCTCGCCGAGCATGACCGCGCCCTCGTGATCGCCGACCGTGTTCGGGGTCGCGATCGAGACGGCTGCTTCACGGGCGAGGTCGACGGCGTCGAACAGCACCTTGTCCGGCTTCGGCGCGGCGCTCTTGCGCGCCGTTCGGCGCGGGGCCGCTGCCCTGGTCGTGGTGTCGGCCGGCATCAGACGTCCAGGTTGTCCGCGACGGCGCGCAGCACCGAGGCGACCTTCGCCGAGTGGGAGCTGTCGGGGTACCGGCCCTTGCGCAGACCGTTGCCGACACCGTCGAGCAGCTTGATGAGGTCCTCGACGATGATCGCCATGTCGTCGGCCGGTTTGCGGTGACGGGCGGCCAGCGACGGCGCCGGGTCGAGCAGGGTGACAGTCATCGCCTGCGCACCACGTCGCCCTTCGACGATGGAGTACTCCAGGCGGGTGCCGCTCTTCAGGGTGGTCGTGCCGGCGGGCAGGGCACTGGAGGGCAGGAAGACATCCTTGCCGTCGTCGCCGGAGACGAATCCGAACCCCTTGTCCGCGTCGAAGAACTTCACTTTGCCGCTGGGCACGTCACACCTGCTTGCTGATCAGTTTCGGAAAATGCGTCGCCTGCGGGCGCGCAGGGCCGACGGCCAAAGGTTAACGCGTCCGGCGCCTTTCCTCCGAACTCGATTCACCGTCGCCGGACGGACGAACGGCGGATCACCAGCGCGGCTGGTTGTTCCACTGGCCCATCTGCTGCTGCATGCGGAACTGCGAGCGCTCCTTGCCGGAGTTGACCAGCTTGACGATGCCGATGATCAGCATGATGAGGCCGAGGATCCCGATGATGGTGGCGCCGATGAGGCCGCCGCCGATCCCCCAGGCAGCCTTCGTGGCGGCTTCACTGGCCTGGTCACCGTCCGGCACGATGGCCGAGGCGCTGCCGCAGTCGACGGCGTGATCGCCCGCCTCCTGGGCGGTGAAGCTACCGGCCGAGCCGTAGCGGCCGCCGTCGCGCGTCCAACTGGTGTTGCCGGTCGCGCTCGACACCGGCACGTCGGCACCGGACGGTGAGGTGACCTTGCACGCGGGCACGGAGTCGCCGAGGGTGGAGTCGGTCTCGATGCCGGAGTCCGACGACGATGCGCCGACGTAGGCGTAGATGTCGCGGGTCTGTCCGGCCGACATGGGGACGCTCCCACCGCTGGTGACCATCGGGGCCGACTGCACCAGGTCGACGGCACCCTTCACCCCGAACACGGTGCCGACGACGAACGCCGCCGGAGCGAGCACCAGCATCATCACGGCGCCCACGATGGTGAGGGCAAGACCTCGGCGCTTGGGTTCTCCGGCGTAGTTAGACATGACTTCCTCCCTGGTCGCATCGGGGCAACTCTGTGCCCTGCGGTCGGACGCGACAGTGGCGAATCCGTTCCGCGAAACCAGCCTAAGCTGCGCGCTCCCCGACGCCGGGACCTACTCGGTGGGAGTGCGGCGCCTGCGACGTTCGGCCGCCGGGCGTTCGGGCCGGTAGGCATGTTGGCGGTGCTCGGCGCGCCGATCCATCAGGGCACGTACACCGATCGCTGCGAGTCCGAGGACGCACAGCGCGAGAATGACGTAGAGGATCGTGTTTCCCACGCGTTCGAGGTTACGCAGCACGGGTGCACAACGGTCCACAACGAAGCGTCCGACCGGTGTGGGGCGGGCCACGCCGACCGGATGCTTCGACGCCGATGGCTCAGTCCTCCCAGCGGAAGATCTTCGCTGCGATGAGCGTGAAGGCGGCGGCGAAGGCGAGCAGGATCGCCATCGGCATCAGCGCGGCGGTCGGTCCCTCGCCACGCACCATCACGTCCAACATTCCTTCGGTGAGGTGACCCATCGGCAGGAAGTTCGCAACGGTCTTGAGCCATGCCGGCGCGAAGTCGAGCGGAATGAACGCTCCGCCGAGGAAGGACATCGGCAGGACGATGAGGTTTGCGAGGCCGGACGCCGCCTCCTCGCTCTTGGAGACCGAACCGGCGATCAGTCCGATCGCCATGAACACAAGCATTCCGCACAGCGCGAGCGGCAGCGCCATGTACCAGGAACCGGTCAGCTTCAGGCCGAACACCGCCATGGCGACCGCGATGAAGAGCACGAACTGCAGCACCGCGATGACCATCGAGACCACGACACGGGAGGCCACGAGGTCCCAGGTGTTCGTCGGGGTCAGCCGCATCCGGCGCAGCAGCTTGGTCTTGCGCCAGTTGACCAGGGTCATGGCGCCGCCGAACGTGCCACCCATCGCGAGCGCGAACCCGAGCAGGCCGGGGGTGAGGTACTGGATCGGTTTGAGGGAGGCGTCCTCGACCGGCTGAGCCTGCAGCGACACCGCTGGTTTCACGCCGGCGATCGCAAGGTTCGACCGGTCGACGAACGAACTCACCGTGCCCTGGACGGTGGCGGCCCGCACCTGGTCGGCGCTGGAGTAGTGCAGCACCAGACCGCCACCGGTCTGTTCGAGGACGGCGTCGGTGTCGCCCTTCTTCAGCTTGGCCAGAGCGGCATCACGATCGGAAGTCTTGGTGACCTCGAACAGTTCGTCCCACTGCTTCTTGGCGTCGGCCGGCATACGGTCGACGAACTGCACCGAACCGACCTGCGTCATCTCGGTCTTGGGGGCATCACCGGACGAACCGTTCAGCACCCCGAACAGCAGCAGGAAGGCCAGCGGGAACGCCAGCATCCAGAACAGGATCTGCTTGTCGCGGATGAACGCCTTCCACTGCGCCCGAGCCAGCGTGGCGAAACCCTTGGGCTTGCCCAGCTGGGTGCGGCCGGTCTGTTCGGGAGCCCGAGTCTCTTCGGTGGTGTGACTCATGAGCAGCACTCCCTTTCTCCGGTCACTCCACCATCGGTGCCGGGGCCCCCGCGAAGTATCGGAGCGAGGTACGAGCGGAGAACTTCGTGGGGTGAGTTCACGCGCGGTACTCCCGTCCGGTGAGTTCGAGGAAGACGTCCTCGAGGCTGGCTCCGCTGACCCCGACGCCGGCGAGTGCCTTGCGTTCGGCGAGGGCGGTGAGCACGGGCGCCGGATCGTCGGTGATCATCGTGAGGGATTCACCGGTGTCCTCGACCGAGTGGACACCACCGATCGCGGCCGCATCCGGAACGGACATGAGATCGCGGTCGATGGTGATCTTGTGCGGCGCGTTGATGTGCGCGATGAGAGCGCGTGGGCTGTCGACGGTGAGGATGCGTCCGTGGTCCATGATCGCCACCTGGTCGCACAGCGACTGCGCCTCGTCCATGTAGTGCGTGGTGAGGACGACGGTGCGGCCCTCGGCGTTGATGCCGCGCAGGGCGTCCCAGAGGTTGCGGCGTGCTTGTGGGTCGAGCGCTGCGGTCGGTTCGTCGAGGAAGACGACCTGCGGGTCGTGCACCAGAGCGCAGGCGATGGACAGCCGCTGGGACTGGCCACCCGACAGGTCCTCGGTGAGCGTGCCCGCCTTCTGCGTCAGACCGAACTGCTCGAGCAGAGCGTCGCAGCGCGACTCGGGTGCACCGTACAGATCGGCGAACGCCCGGATCTGTTCTCTTGCAGTCAGTTTCGGGAAGAAAGCGGCCGACTGGAACTGGACGCCGATCTTGGTGAGGATCTCGGTGTTGCGCGGCCACACCTCCACCCCGGCGATGCGCGCCGTCCCGGCGTCCGGTTTGCGGATGCCCTCGATGATCTCCAGCAGTGTGGTCTTCCCGGCACCGTTCGGGCCGAGAATGCCGAAGAAGGATCCCTCCTCGACGGTCAGGTCGACGTTGTCGACGGCCTGATGATCTCCGTACCTCTTGGACAGGCCTGTGGCCTCGATGATCTCCCCCATGTGAACACCCTAGGAAAACTGTGCGGCACGGGGTCGGACGGGGGCGCTACCGGCGCGTCAGTGGCGCCTGGGCTTCGCTGCCGACCTGCTGCACGAACCATCGATGACGATCGCAGCGATCGCCCGAAGGGTCGGCTATGCGAGCCCGTACAGCCTCAGCGCCGCATTCAAGAAGGAGTACGGCGTGAGCCCGCAGCACTATCGGCAAGCGCGGGCCTGATCAGAAGTACCACGGGAAGGGTGACCAGTCCGGGTCCCGCTTCTCCAGGAACTGGTCGCGCCCCTCGACCGCTTCGTCGGTCATGTACGCCAACCGGGTCGCCTCACCTGCGAACACCTGCTGGCCCATCAGACCGTCATCGGTGAGGTTGAACGCGAACTTCAACATCCGTTGTGCCTGAGGCGATTTGCCCATGATCTCGCGGGCCGCCTGGAGCGCTTCGTCCTCGAGTTCAGCGTGGTCGGCGACGATGTTGACCGCGCCCATGCGGTGCATGTCCTGCGCGCTGTAGGGCCGGCCGAGGAAGAAGATCTCACGGGCGAACTTCTGGCCGACCATCTTGGCCAGGTACGCCGACCCGTAGCCGGCGTCGAAGGAGCCGACGTCGGCGTCCGTCTGCTTGAAGCGGGCGTGCTCGCGGGAGGCGATCGTCAGGTCGCAGACGACGTGCAGCGAGTGACCGCCGCCGGCCGCCCAGCCGCCGACGACCGCGATGACGATCTTGGGCATGGTGCGGATCAGGCGCTGCACCTCGAGGATGTGCAGACGTCCGCCCTCGGCCTTGACGCGGCGTTCGTCGACGGTGTCCGCGGTCTCGCCGTCCGCGTACTGGTAGCCCGAACGACCTCGGATGCGCTGGTCACCGCCGGAACAGAACGACCACTTGCCGGCAGCACCGGATCCCTGCGGGCCGGGCCCGTTGCCGGTCAGCAGGACGACGCCGACGTCCGCGGTGCGGCGTGCGTGGTCGAGAGCCCGGTACAGCTCATCGACGGTGTGCGGCCGGAACGCGTTCAGCACCTCCGGACGGTCGAACGCGATGCGCACGCAACCGAGGTCCTTCGCGCGGTGGTAGGTGATGTCGGTGAAGTCGAACCCGTCGACCGGCTCCCACAGTTCGGGACGGAAGGGGTTGGCGCTGGTCTGCTCACTCACCCGACCGACCCTAGTCATTCCGGTCACCGACGGCGGCTGTGCCTCACGTACAGGCCGGCGCCGGCGCACAGGATGTTGCCGGCCACGACTGCAGGGAGCGACTAAGGGGTGATTCGCGCCGCGCGGATCCACCCAGCAAGGATCACCAGCCAGAGGATCGATACTCCGGCCGGGGTTCCGGCGGGGGCGAACCACCATCGGGCAGGCCCGTCATCGCCACGAAACCGGCAGCCATCATCGCGATCCCGCAGATCGCCGGTGCACCACCGTGCGGACGTACCGATGACTGTGCGGCTGCCTCCCCTGTTCACGCATGCCGCGATGTTGTCATGATGATGAGGTGAACCTTCCGGGCCCCGACGACCTCATCGCGGCACTGCACGTCGTGTCACTCCCGCTCAACACACGGTTCCGCGGGGTCGACCACCGTGAGGTCGCGCTGTTCGACGGACCTTCCGGGTGGGGCGAGTTCGGTCCGTTCCTGGAGTACGCCCCCGAGGAATCATCCAGGTGGCTGGCTGCGGCGATCGAGACGGGCTGGCACGGATTCCCTGAGGCGGTACGCGATTCGGTACCGGTCAACGCGACCGTTCCCGCCGTCGCCGACCACGAGGTGGAGTACGTGCTGGCGCGGTACGACGGGTGCCGCACCGCGAAGGTCAAGGTCGCCGAACGCGGTCAGTCACTGACCGACGACCTGGCCCGCGTCGCTGCGACCCGCGTGGTGATGGGTCCGGACGCCCGCATCCGGGTCGATGCCAACGGCGGCTGGACGGTGGACGACGCCCTGGACGCGATCGCCCAGCTCGCCCCGTACGGCCTGGAGTACGTGGAGCAGCCCTGCACCCGGGTCGAGGACCTCGCCGCTCTGCGAGTGGCATTGGCCCGCAACGGGATCGACGTCCTGGTCGCAGCGGACGAGTCGATCCGCAAGGCCGAGGATCCGTTCCGGGTCAAGGAACTGGACGCTGCTGACGTCGCGGTCGTCAAGGTCGCTCCGCTCGGTGGCGTCCGGAACGCCCTCCGGGTCGCCGAACAGATCGAGCTGCCCGTCGTCGTGTCGTCGGCGCTCGAGAGCAGTGTCGGCATGTCGGCGGGAGTCGCATTCGCAGCCGCGCTTCCGGACCTGCCGTTCGCGTGCGGCCTGGGAACGATCGAACTGTTCGACGCAGACGTGGTCACCGATTCCGTCGTGCCGCACGATGGTTCGCTTTCCGTCCGGACAGTCACTCCGGAACCGGAACTGCTCGACCGGTGGGCGGCGTCTCCCGACCGCATCCAGTGGTGGAAGCGACGCGTCCAGGACGCCTACATGCATCTGCCCCGCTGATGGCTCGCTCACGCAAGGCGAAGGTCACCGACGTCCACGAGATTGCCGCCGGCATGCCGCACACGACCTGCACCGACGGCCGCGTCTACCAGGTGGGCGGAAAGTCGTTCGTCTTCTTCCGCACCGAACGTCCGGACGCCGGTTGACTGGCTGAAAGCGTCCGGCCTCAGCGTAAGCTGAGCAACCCCAAAGTCGGTAAGAAGGGCGCGTTGACCCGCGCGTTCTGCGGCCTTTCGGTCAGGCTGTCGCGGCCGAGTGCCTGGCGAGCTCGCAGCGCACCCGGTCGAAGGTGGTGCGATCGCCGGCCGCGAGGAGCGGGGTCTGCAAAGAGGTCGGGTCGTAGGGCGAACCGTCCGCATACCCGACGGTTCCTCCGGTCTCGGCCAGCAGAAGCGAGCCGGGCGCGTGGTCCCAGGGCATCGAGCCGCCGTACAGCAGGAAGTCGGCGTCACCGGCCGCCAGCTGCGGGTAGTCGACTCCGCAGCAGACCCACGACAGCTTCAGCGGCGGCAGGTCACCGATCTGCTCGTTCAGCAGCGAGCGTCGGGACGTGTGTCCGGAAAGCGTCTCCTGGTCGCGTTCCACCGATTCCAGTCGAATGCCGTTGCGGAAGGCTCCCACCCCGCGCTCGGCGACGTACGCCGTCCGGTATTCCGGCTGCCAGATGATCCCGCGCACCACCTCGCGTCCGCGCATCTCGGCGACCATCAACGCGTGATCGGGAGAACCGTTGACGAAGTTCTTCGTGCCGTCGATCGGGTCGACCGTGAACCAGTGATCTGCGTCCGGGGTGCGCTTGAGGATCGACGGCTCGGCCGCGACGGCTTCCTCGCCGACGATCAACGCGTCCGGGTAGGCGTCCGTGAGGCGGGCGGCGATCGCCAGTTCCGACTCGCGGTCGGCGACGGTCACCAGGTCGCCCGGGTTCTTCTCCATCACCTCGTGCGCGGCGAGGGATCTGAATCGAGGGGTGACGATCTCGGCGGCGACTTCCTGCAACAGGCCCAGCAACTGGTCGTTGTCCACGCGGCCATTGTGCCGGTCGGCCGGATCAGCCGGTGCGGTGGACCTTGTGCGCAGCCGCCTGCGCCCGCGGGCGGACCACGAGTTGGTCGATGTTCACGTGCTCGGGCAGGGATGCGACCCATACGACGGTGTCGGCGATGTCGTCCTGCGACAGCGGTGCCTCGACCCCGTCGTAGACCGCTTCGGCCTTCGTCGCGTCGCCGTGGAAACGGACCAGCGAGAACTCGTCCGACTTGACCATGCCCGGATCGATCTCGCAGACCCGCACCGGCTGGTCGACCAGCTCCAGGCGCAGCGCCATCATCAGCGAGCGGACGGCGGCCTTCACACCGCAGTAGCCGGCGCCGCCCTCGTACGCGACCAGCCCGGCCACCGAGCCGATGGTGATGATCGCGCCGTGCGCGTTCTTCAGAGCCGGCAACAGGGCCTGGATGGACGCAGCCACGCCGATCACGTTGGTGTCGTACATCGCCCGCCACTCCTCGAGCTTGGCGTCGGCGACATGCTCGGTACCGATCGCTCCGCCGGCGTTGGCGACGAGGACGTCGAGCCGGTCGCCGACCTCGTCGGCCAATCGCTCGATGTCCTCGGGCTCGGTCACGTCACAGGTGACGGCTCGGCCGCCGATCTGCGCCGCGAGTTCCTCGATGCGCTCGGTGCGGCGCGCCGCGCAGATCACCTCGAACCCGTCCGCCGCGAGCCGTCGGGCCGTCGCCCGTCCGATGCCGCTGCTCGCCCCGGTCACCACTGCCAGTCGCTTGTCAGCCATGGGCACAGGCTAGGGAGAAGCGGCGGGACGCGGGTCGTAGGGTCGGACCGTGACCCGCCTCCTCCCGTTCGTCGTCGATCCACGCGACTTGCGCAACTACCGGCGAGCGCTGCACGAGGCGTTGAACGGCGGGGACGCGATCGCGCCACTGACGGACGCCGGTGCACCCGGGGAGACCGACGTGCCGGCCGGGGTCGCCCTCGTGGTCTCGACCAGCGGCTCCACCGGACGACCCAAGCGAGCGATGCTCACCGCCGGCAACCTGCGCGCCAGTGCGACCGCGACACACGAACGGCTGGGCGGCCCTGGCCAATGGCTGTTGCCGATGCCGCCGCAACACATCGCCGGTACCCAGGTGCTGATCCGCTCGATCGTGGCCGGCACCGAACCCGTCGGTCTCGGAAGGTTCGGTACCGACGAATTCGTCCGCGCCACAGCCGAACTGACCGGCGAGCGCCGATACACCTCGCTCGTGCCGACCCAACTGGTCCGGCTGCTGGACAGCGATGCCCTGACAGCACTGCGCTCCTACGACGCGATCCTGCTCGGCGGCGCGGCGAGCGCACCGGCGCTGCTGCAACGAGCCGCTGATGCCGGCGTCCGCGTGCACACGACGTACGGGATGAGTGAGACCGCCGGTGGGTGCGTGTACGACGGAGTTCCGCTCGAGGGCACCACTGTCGAACTGAACGACGACCGAATCACCCTGCGCGGCAACACCGTTGCCCTCGGCTACTTGGGTGAACCCGAACTCACGACCGAGGTCTTCGACACCGAGGGTGGTTTCCGCACCGGGGACCTCGGCCGGTTCGCCGACGGCCGCCTGCAGGTGCTCGGACGCGCCGACGACCTCATCAACACCGGAGGTATGAAGGTCGCACCGCGCCTCGTCGAGGACGCGTTGTCCCACCTTCCACAGGTCCGCGAAACCGTCGTGCTCGGCACCGACCACCCCGAATGGGGGCAGGTCGTCAGCGCGGCCGTGGTCGCCCGTTCGCCGATCACGCTCGCCGGTATCCGTGAAACCCTCGCCGCGGACCTGCCCCCGTATGCCCTCCCCCGACGCCTGCTCGTGCTCGACAAACTCCCCCTGCGCGGCCCCGGCAAGCCCGACCGCCTGGCGCTGCGGACCTCCGATCAGTGGCAAGATTGGATGACCCCTCCCGTCGCCGAACCCTGATTCGGCCTGCCCTCCTGGAGCACGCACCGCCCATGGCAACCCTGAACCAGTGGATCGCCGGCGCCCGCCCGCGCACCCTGCCCGCCGCCGTCGCGCCCGTCGCCGTCGGCACCGGTGCGTCCTACCTGCTGCCACGCGGCGCGAACCTCGGGTACGCGCTGCTCGCGCTGCTGGTCGCGGCCTTGCTGCAGATCGGGGTCAACTACGCCAACGACTACTCCGACGGCATCCGCGGCACCGATGAGGACCGCGTCGGCCCCGTCCGCCTGGTCGGGCAACGGCTCGCCACCCCGTCCAACGTGAAGCTGGCCGCGTTCATCGCCTTCTTCTGGGCAGCGTTCTGCGGGTTCGCGCTGATCACCCTGTCGAGCACCTGGTGGCTGTTGCTCGGGGGTGTCGCGTCGATCTGGGCGGCGTGGAAGTACACCGGCGGAGACAAGCCCTACGGCTACATGGGTCTGGGCGAACTGTTCGTCTTCATCTTCTTCGGGCTCGTCGCGACGCTCGGCACGACCTACACGCAGGCCAAAGAACTCAACCTCGCCTCCATCGCCGGGGCGATCGGAGTAGGTGCGCTCGCCGTCGCGATCCTGCTGGTCAACAACCTGCGCGACATACCCGGCGACACCGTCTCGGGCAAGCGCACGCTCGCCGTCCGCATCGGTGACAAGGCCACCCGGACGCTGTTCGTGGCGATGTACGCCGTCGCCGCCGTCGTCGTGGTGCTCATCGCGATCGGCCACCCGTACGCGGCGCTCGGGTTCGTGGGTCTGCTGCCGGCGATCCTGCCGGTCCGCACGGTGCTGTCGGGCAAGAAGGGGCGCGACCTCGTCCCCGCGCTCGCCGGTGCCGGACTGACCAGCCTCACCTACGGCCTCGCGCTCGGTCTCGGTCTCTACCTCGCATTTCGCCTCGGCTGACGCACTCCGAATGTCATGAAGGGTGAGGCGCTGACGCCTCACCCTTCATGACATTCGCGCCACATTCGCGCCACATTCGCGTCCGAGACACTCAGCGGTCGGTGTACTCCTGCGATTCCTCGTCCTCTTCGTCCTCGGCCGTACGGTGGTCGTCGGTGCGCTCGCGGCGCTCGGTGACCTTCTCCTCGAGTTTCTGGGCGACCTGCTCGCGCGGGCCGGCCAACACGAACACCGAGATGATCGCGGAGACCACCGCCGACAGCAGAAGCAGCGGCCAGCCGCGCAACTGGGCGAGCCAGAGCGCGCAGAGGACGCCGAAGAAGATCAGCAGGCGCAGGACGGTGTAGCGCGCCATCACATACCCGAGTACGAGTGCTGACCGACGAAGAACACGTTGACGATGCCGTAGTTGATCAGCACGCAGGCGAACCCGGCGAGCGCGACGTAGATCGACTTGCGGCCGCTCCAACCGGCGGTCATGCGGGCGTGCAGGTAGGCGGCGTAGAGCACCCAGATGACCAGCGTCCAGACCTCCTTGGGGTCCCAGGCCCAGTAGCGGCCCCAGGCCTCCTGCGCCCAGATCGCACCTGCGATGAGGGTGAACGTCCACAGCGGGAAGGCGATGATCAGGACGCCGTACGCCAGGCGGTCGAGCGTGTCCTTGCCGGGGACGGCGTCCATGAAGGCCAGTTTGCCCGGCTGACGTTCACGCCAGGACTGCATGAACCACAGCGCGTGCAGCACGAACGCGACGGTGAACAGCGCGACGGACAGGGTCGCCACGGAGACGTGGATCGAGAGCCAGTAGCTGCGCAGCGACGGCATCAACTGGCTGGCCTCGGTGAAGAACACCATCGCGGCGAGCATCTCGAACAGCACGACGGTGCCGGTGACGAACGCGCCGAGCCAACGGACGTCGTGGCGCAGCGCCCACAGCAGGTAGCAGAGCATCACGAATGCCGAGCCGACGATCGCGAACTCGTACATGTTGCCCAGCGGCGGACGGTGCACCGAGAACGCACGTGCGGCGACGGAGCCGATGAGCAGCAACGTGCCGAGCCAGGCCAGCGAGATGCCGATGCCGCCCCACTGGCGCTTCTCAGGCGCGCCAGGCGTGTCGACCTCGGTCAGGACGGCGGTGTCGCCGGCCTCCTCGATCTGCTCGTGGGTGCGCGCCGTGCGACGGGCCTGCGCCCGGGCGACGCGTCCGGGGTGCCCGGCGAGGTCGAGGGTGAAGGCGAGCATCGCGAGGGTCAGCACCAGCGCGGACGACCACAGCAGGTCGACGCCGATCTCAGCGAGGGACTCGTTCACCTCGCTCGCTACGAAGGACGTGATCATCGTGCACCTGCTTTCTTCACCTGTTCAGGGTACGTGGCGTCCGTGGAGCCACTTCGAAGCGTCTGCATCAGCTCGTCGACCGCGAGCTGCAGGCGTGGGTCGTCACCCTTGGCCAGGGCACCGACCTGGACGCGGTTGGTGCCCTCGCCGTCCGGGGTGACCCGCACGAAGATGCGGCGACGGCGAAGCACCATCGACATGACCAGGCCGATGAGGCCCAAGGTGGCGCCGATCAGCGCCGGCAGCTTGCCGGGATCGGAGCGCACCGACAGTCCGGCCCAGCGCGGCACCGATTCCAGGGTGATCGAACCGCGGCCGCCGGGCAGCTGGATGGTCTCACCGGGGCGGATCATCATCCGCAGCGGCTCACCGTTCTGCGCCTTCACCTGGGTCATCTCGCGGGTGTCGAGCGAGAAGACCGACTGCGGGCGTCCGCCCGGGAAGAGATTGCCCTCGTAGAGACCAAGGACGAGCGCGGGCTTTCGCAGGTCGGGGAAGGTGGAGTACGGGCCCTGCTTGTCGTCGAAGTCGACCGACGGGAGGAAGAGCCCGAAGAAACCCAGCTGCTTGGGCGCGGAACCGGTCACCTTGATGGCGCCCACCGAGCGGTAGTTGTTGTCCTGCGGCAGGAACGGCGTGGCGTCCTCGTACAGGACGTTGCCTCGGGCGTCTCGCACGACGACCTTCGGTGCGTACCCGTTGCCGAGCAGGAAGACGTCCGAACCGCCGATGCTGAGCGGATGGTTGACCGAGATCTGCGACTTCTGCGGCGACCCGCCTTCGCCGTCCTGGGTGGTGACGGACGCGATGAAGCTGCGCGGCTGCCCGAACTGCGGGGAGTCCTGCGGCACGTTCTCCTCGAACGCGACATCGAGTTTGTCCATAGTCAGCGACCACGGGGTCAGCTTCTCCAGGTCGACCCACGGGCCCGGGTCGATCGTGTCGTAACGGGTCATGGTCGAGGAGAACTCGCTCTTCTCCGGCACGATGACATCGCCGCGCCAACCGAGCAGCGAACCCATCGCGACCGCCACGATGACGATCACCAGCGACAGGTGGAACAGCAGGTTGCCGGTCTCGCGCATCCGGCCGCCCTCTGCCGCGAGTTCGTGGGTGTCCTGGGTGCGGGCGTCGTCGCCGGAGTCTTCCCTCAGGCGATAGTGCTTGCGCCCCAACACTTCTCGCGCGGTGGCGATGATCTTCGCAGGGTCACCCGCAACCCTTTCGTCGGCGCTCGCCTGCAGGCGTCCCAGACGCGCGGGCACCTGCGGAATGGGTGAGCGCAGCGAGTTGTAGTGGATGCGCATCCGCGGGATGACACAGCCGAGCAGCGAGATCACCAGCAGGATGTAGATGGCCGCGAACCAGGGGCTGGAGAAGACGTCGAAGAAGCCGAACCGGTCGAGCCAGGGCCCGGTGGTCTTGTGCTGGTCGAGGTACTCGGTCACCCGCTGGGCGTTGATCGAGCGCTGCGGGAAGATCGAGCCCGGCACCGCCGCCACCGACAGCATCAACAGCAGGAACAGCGCCGTGCGCATCGAGGTCAGCTGGCGCCATAACCAGCGCAGGGTGCCGACGAGACCGAGTTTGGGTTGTGCGGTCCGCGTGCTCGTACCCATCAGATCACCGTCCGGAATCCGTCGACGCCGACAAGGTTCGTCTGCATCCAGACAATGAACTGCTCCCAAACTCCGAGGACCATCAGGACTCCGACCAACAGCATCAGCCCGCCACCGACCCACTGGATCGGACGGTGGTGATCACGCAACCAGCGCGAGGCACGCTCGGCCCGCGCCCACCCGGCGGCGATGAGTACGAACGGGATCCCGAGCCCGATCGCGTAACAGATCGCGAGCACGACGCCGCGTCCGACGATGCCGCCGTCGCCTGCCAGCGGCGCGTTGACGGTCAGGATCGCCCCGTAGACCGGGCCGATGCACGGGGTCATCCCTAGCCCGAACGCGACGCCGAGCAGGGGTGCTCCGGCCAGCCCCGCGGTCGGCCGCCAGTGCACCGGCAAGCCGCGTTGCCCGATGAAACCGAGGTAGACGAGCGCCAGCAGGATGACCACGACGCCGGCGACCCGGGTGATCGCGGCACGGTGCAATTGCGTTGCCTCCAGGGCGAATCCGAGCGCCACCGCAACCGACACGAGTACGGCGCCGAAACCGAGCACGAACAACAACGCGCCGGTGACCAGGCGGGTCCTTCGTTGTTCGTCGGTGAGGCCGGTGACGTAGGCGAGGAAGCCAGGCACGAGCGGTAACACGCACGGCGAGGCGAATGAGACGACGCCCGCGAGCAGGGCCAACGCGATCGCCGCCGGCAGACTGCCGGAGACGACCGTCGAGCCGACGTCAGCGAGCACTATGACGACTTCAGGACGTCGTCGACCAGACCGTTGAGCGTGCTCTCGGTGACCTCGCCGGAGACCCGCGCGGCGATGCGGTGCTGCTTGTCCAGGACGAGCGTGGTCGGGTAGGCGCGCACCTTGCCCTGCAGCGACAACAGCGCCCGGCCGCCGTCCTCGGCGAGCGAGGGGTAGCTGATCGCGAACTTGTCGAGCATGGCCTGCGCCCGCTGCACGGAGTCACGCTGGTTGATACCGAGCATCACCACCGGCTTGCCGGAGTCCTGCCAACCGGTCCACGCCTTCTGCAGGTGCGGAAGTTCTTCCTGGCACGGCGGGCACCAGGCTCCCCACACGTTGAGGACGACGACCTTGCCGGTCGCTTGGTCACTGCTCCACTGCGTGCCGTCGAGCAGCTTGCCGGACAGGCTCACCGGCTTGCCCCGCTCACCCGAACCGATCTGTTCGATGGTGCCGTCACCGGCGACGTACCCCTTGGAATCGCCCTTGTTGGCCTGCGCGCCGATCGAATTGGGGTCGTCCGAACATGCAGCCAACGACCCGGCCAACAGAACGGCAACAGCACCTGCGGTCAGACGACGAAACACTCGGGTCATGCTCCGGGCACCTTGGACGCGCGCGCCAGCAACTCACCGGCCGGCTCGGAGTACTGGATGCTCAACAGTTCGTCAACGGCGAACGTGAGGCTGGTGACGGACGCGAGCGCACACTCGCGCTTACGCGGGTCGTGCCACAGGCGGCGTCCCTCGAAGGACAACCGCGCCGTCCAGACCGGCAACTGGTGGCTGACGATCACAGCTTCGTGACCAGAGGCGGCCACCCGGGCGTCGTGGATCGCAGCGCGCATCCGGGTCGCGATCTGCTCGTAGGGCTCGCCCCAGGACGGCTGAATGGGGTTGACCAGTTTGGGCCACAGGCGCGGGTTGAGCAGCTGTTTGGGGTTCGAACCGACGGTCATGCCCTCGAAGTCGTTGGCCGCCTCGACGACGCGATCGTCGAGGGTAACCTCCTGGCGCAGTGTCTCGGCCAGCGGCTCCATCGTCTCCTGGGCGCGCTCCAGTGGAGAGCTCACCAGGTGGGTCACGTCGTGCGACTGGAGGTACTCCCCCACCCGTATGGCCATCTCGCGACCGAGCTGCGAGAGATGGAAGTCGGGCATCCGTCCGTACAGCAGCGCCTCGGGGTTCTCGACCTCGCCGTGACGGACCAGGTGGACGACGGTACGAGCAGCCATCAGCGGCTTCCTTCCGTGACGGCGCGGACCGCGCCCGGCAACGCATCGATCACCTTGGACACTGCGGCGTCGTCGTGGGACGCGCTGACGAACCAGGCCTCGTACGCGCTCGGCGGCAGGTGGACACCCTGGTCGAGCATCCCGTGGAAGAACCGTCCGAACGCCTCGGTGTCCTGGGCCTTGGCGTCGTCATAGTTGCGCACCGGGCGGTCGCGGAAGAAGACGCTGAACATCGACCCGGCCCACTGCACGACGTGCGGCACTCCGGCCTTGTCGAGTTCCTCGCTCGCGGCTGCGGCGATCGCGCGGGCGGCCACCTCCAGACGTCCGTAGACGTCGGGGGTGCAGCCCTGCAAAGTGGCCAGTCCGGCCGCCGTGGCAACAGGGTTACCCGACAAGGTGCCGGCCTGGTAGACGGGGCCGTCGGGAGCCAGGCGGCTCATGATGTCGGCGCGACCACCGAACGCGGCGGCCGGGAAGCCACCGCCCATCACCTTGCCGAACGTGAACAGGTCGGGCACGCCGTCGCCCTGCGGACCTTCCAGGCCGAACCAACCCGCCTGCGAGCAACGGAAACCGGTCATGACCTCGTCGCTGATCAGCAGCGCCCCGTGGTCGCGGGTGACGCGACGCAGCGCGGCGGTGAAGCCCTCGGCCGGCGGGACGACGCCCATGTTTCCCGGGCTCGCCTCGGTGATGACGCAGGCGATCTCGTCACCGTGCTCGACGAACGCAGCCTGGAGCGCAGGAATGTCGTTGTAGGGCAACACGATCGTGTCGTGCGCATTCGATTCGGGGACACCCGCGGAGTCGGGCAGCGCGAACGTCGCGACACCGGAACCGGCCTGGGCGAGCAGAGCGTCGACGTGTCCGTGGTAGCAACCGGCGAACTTCACGACCTTCGTCCGGCCGGTGAATCCGCGCGCCAGCCGCAGCGCGCTCATCGTCGCCTCGGTGCCGCTGCTGACCAGGCGCACCTGCTCGACGGGCTCGACCCGGCGGACGATCTCCTCGGCGAGCGCGACCTCGTTCTCGCTCGGCGTGCCGAAGGAGAACCCCTTCGACGCAGCCTCGCTCACCGCACGCTCTACGTCGGGGTGGGCGTGGCCGAGGATCATCGGGCCCCAGGAGCAGATGAGATCGACGTACTCGTTGCCGTCGACATCGGTCATCCACGGACCCTTCGCCGAGGCGATGAAACGGGGCGTGCCACCGACGCCGCGGAACGCGCGGACCGGGGAGTTCACACCGCCGGGCGTGACCCGGCGGGCTCGGTCGAGCAGGGCAGCGGAAGCCGACGTCGAGGCGGTGGACATGAGGCCAGTGTCCCAGGTGGGAGCGGTCAAACGAAATCCTCCCACGGCGTCAGCCCGGGTTCACAGTCGATTCACAGTGACGCGCGAACCTTCATCATCGCGGCACCGAGCTCCACCAACTCCAGGCGCTCCAGCACGTCGACCAGATGCCGGCGAACACTCATCACGTGCACCTGGGCGGCGACCACGACGGCCTCCATCCCGGCTTCGGTGAGGACCAGCTCGACGCCGCGGCCGTCGTCGGCGGCAGCACGCCGTTCGACCCAGCCCCGGCGTGCCAGACGGTTGGCGGTGTGCGTGACCCGGCTGCGTGATTGGACGATGAGTTCGGCGAGGGTGCTCATCCGCAGCACCCGGTCAGGTGCCTCCG
Organism: Yimella lutea; assembly: GCF_006715095.1. NCBI lineage: Bacteria > Bacillati > Actinomycetota > Actinomycetes > Micrococcales > Dermacoccaceae > Yimella > Yimella lutea. The sequence goes on along the minus strand of NZ_VFMO01000001.1, from coordinate 865,071 downwards.
ACAGCATCGAGAGCAATTCGAACTCCGACAGCGACATGCCTGCCTCGGTCTGTACCTCGTTGTCGAGCACAGTCTCCAGCGCCCGTGAACCGCGGATGTAGTGCCGCCACGCGAGCTGTTGTTCGTCGTCAAGCCACTCGACCCCAGACCCACCCATGCAGATAACTTACGCGCAGGCCGGCCCTCAGGGGTCTCGGTCGTACAACGATCAACTGGCCATCGGTGCAGGTCAGGCCACGGGTCGGGGGTAGTCGGCTGCATCGTCGAGGTCGAACGCTTCCTCGAGGGTGTCGGTGTCGGAGTCCTGCAGGTAGGTCGCCAACCAACGTCCGACGTAGCGCAGGTGCCACGGTTCGTACCGGTAGCCGGTGACCTCGTCGCTGCCACGGGTGTACCGGACGACGAAACCGTGCTCGGCCGCGTACTTGGAGGCCCAGCGTCCGGCCGCGGTCTCGGCGAAACAGCGTTCGAGATTGCAGACGCCGTTCGCGATATCGATCACCAGGCCGGTCTGGTGCTCGCTGTGGCCAGGACGGGCCGAGTAGGTATCCGCCTTCTCGGCGCCGTCGCGCCGGACGTAACCCTCGTACAGCTGCTTCTGTCGCTCCGCGGAGCGGTAGCTGCTCGCCACCCAGAAACCGGATCCGTCCTTGTCGGCGGCCTTCGCCATCGGCCGATAGGCATCGAGAGCACGAACCTCGAGACGCCCACCCTCGAACTCCTTCAGCTTCTTGGGCACGTACCTGGCGGCGCCGTGTCGCTTGTTGACCACGAACCACGGGCTGCGCTTCAGGTCGTCGGTGTCGAGGGCGATCGTGACGGTCCTGCGGTGGTCGCCGACCACGACGGCGATCGAGCGGGGCGCGGATTCTGCTCGAAGCGTGTGCTGGATCGGCACAACGGCCTTCCCCTTCGCGACTTCGCCGGTGCCGACCAACCGTCCGCGGTCGTACGCCTTCACCGCCGTGTCATCGGCGGCGTGCTTCACCTCCACACCGAGCGCGACGCGATCAGCGGTGACGGGCACAGGGACGACGCGGGTCAGCTTCGGCGCCGCCTCAGGAGCAGCCACGGCGGAGCCGGCAACTGTGAGCATGCTTGCTGCCGCGGTGGCACCGGCGGCGATGGAGAGCAGTCTCATCGGGTGGCCTCCCAATCGAAGGTTGGAGCGGACTCTTCCAGGTCGAGGGTACGCGGGTCAGCCCAGACGGCGCGCGACCTCGGCGGCGTAGTAGGTCAGGATGATCTGCGCACCCGCACGCTTGATCGCGGTCAACTGCTCGGTCACCATCCGGTCGCGGTCGATCCACCCGTTCGCGGCAGCGGCCTCGATCATCGCCATCTCGCCACTGACGTGGTACGCGGCGACCGGCACGTCGGACGTCTGCTTCACCGCGGCGATGACGTCGAGGTAGAGAGTCGCCGGCTTCACCATCACGATATCGGCGCCCTGTTCGATGTCGAGGCGCACTTCGCGCAACGACTCGGTGAGATTGCCCGGGTCCTGCTGGTAGGTCGCACGGTCACCCTGCAGCGCGGAGTCGACGGCCTCGCGGAAGGGTCCGTAGGCGGCGGACGCGTACTTGGCGGCGTACGCCAGCACAATCACGTCGGTGAAGCCCGCGTCGTCGAGTGCGGCCCGCACGACCTCGACCTGGCCGTCCATCATGCCGCTCGGGCCGACGACGTGAGCGCCGGCTCGTGCCTGCGCCACCGCCATCCGTCCGTAGATCTCCAGCGTCGCGTCGTTGTCGACGGCACCGGTCTCGGTGAGCACACCGCAGTGTCCGTGCGAGGTGAACTCGTCCAGGCACAGGTCGGCCATGAGCACCGTCGACGCACCGAATTCGTCCCGCAAGCGACGCAGCGCGACATTGAGAATGCCGTCCGGATCCGTTGCGCCCGAACCGATCTCGTCACGCTCGGCCGGAACGCCGAACACCATCAGGCCACCGACGCCGGCGTCGATCGCCTCGCGTGCGGCCTCCACCAGCGAGTCGAGCGTGTGCTGCACGACTCCCGGCATCGACGAGATCGGCGCCGGCTCGCTGATGCCCTCCTTCACGAAGAGCGGGAGCACCAGGTCAGCCGGGTGCAGACGCGTCTGCGACACCCACCGGCGCACAGCCGGACTCTGCCGCAGACGGCGCGGACGGACGATCGGGTTCACGGCTTCTCCTTGCTCTGTCGGACAAACGCCGAGTGGCCGGGCTATGAACGGGCGGCCGGGCCATAGCTCGGCCACTGGTTCATAGCCCGGCCACTCGGTGAAGGTTTCGGATCAGGCCTTGGCCTTGCGGCGCGAGGTGGTGCGCCGCTCGCTCGGGCGACGGACCGCCTCACCGGCCTCGGCGGCCGACAGGGCGAGGCTTCGACCGAAGTCGGCCAGCGCGTCCACCAGTGCTTCGGCGGACGGCTCCGGCGACATGACGTCGACGCGCAGGCCGTGCTCCTCGGCGGTCTTGGCGGTGGCCGGACCGATGCACGCGACGATGGTCGTGGCGTGCGGCTTGCCCGCGATGCCGACCAGGTTGCGCACGGTCGAGGACGAGGTGAAGCAGACCGCATCGAACTTGCCGGTCTTGATCGCCTCACGCACCTCGGGGGCCGGCGGCGCGGCGCGCACGGTGCGGTACGCGGTCACGTCGTCGACCTCCCAGCCGATCTCCTGCAGACCGGCCACAAGGGTGTCGGTCGCGATGTCGGCGCGCGGCAGGAAGACCCGGTTGATCGGGTCGAGCAACTCGTCGAACTCCGGCCATTCCTCCAGCAGGCCCTTGGCGGACTGCTCGCCGGACGGGACCAGGTCGGGCTGAAGGCCCCACTCGCGCAACGCTTCTGCGGTCATGCCACCGACAGCGGCGATCTTCAGACCGGCGAACGCCCGGGCGTCGAGACCGAACTCATCGAACTTCTCGCGCACGGCCCGAACCGCGTTCTGGGAGGTGAAGCCGATCCACTCGTAGCGGCCGGTCACCAAACCCTTGATCGCGCGCTCCATCTGCTGCGGGGTGCGCGGCGGCTCGACGCTGATCGTCGGAACGACGTCACTGGACGCCCCGAAGTCGCCGAGGCGCTCGGTCATCGAACCGGCCTGGTCCTTGGTGCGCGGCACCAGGACGTTCCACCCGAACAGCGGCTTGTTCTCCCACCACGACAACGTCTCGCGGTAGTCGACCGGTGAACCGACGACGGCGACCAGTTGGGCGTCGTCGGCGAGCAGCTTCAGGCCGGCGTCGACGGTGTCGAGGGTGAAGGTGTGCGTCTTCTGGTGGATGGTCGTGCCGTCGACGGTCACCGCGACCGCGGTCTCGGCGTCCCGTCCGGCTTGGAGGAGTCGGGTGAAGCTGGTACGCAGGGTATCCACGGTGCCGAACAGCACGACGGTCGTGTCAGCTGCGACCGACTTGGCGTAGTCGACCTTGGAGTCGCCCGGCGAGAGCAGGTGCACCGCGCGAGAACCGTTGTGCGTCAGCGGGATACCGGCGTATGTCGGTACTGCGGACGCAGCGCTGACACCGGGGACGATCTCGAACGGCACCGCAGCCTTGTGCAGCGCGGTCGCCTCCTCGGCGAGACCGTTGAAGGTGGCGGGGTCGCCGTCCATGAGGCGGACGACGAGAGCGTCCTTGCCCAGCTTGGCCGCGGCCTTGGCCGTCTTCACGACGAGCTTGGCACGCGAGGCGGTGGTGAGAGCCTGGCCGGCCTCACCGTGGCCGGCGTCGACGATCTCGGTGTCCTCGCGGACGAACTTCGCGACGAAGTCCTCGCGAGCCACCCGGTCGAGGACGACGACGTCGGCGCGGCGCAGCAGGCTGGCGGCTCGCACGGTCAGCAGACCGGGGTCGCCGGGGCCGGAGCCCACGAAGGCGACTGTTGCAGGCGTCTTGGCGGTGGTGGTCACTTGTCACGCTCCATGGCGTCGGTGTTTGTTGTTCGGACTTCTGGGCCGCCGGCCGAGCCGGCGTTGGTTGGTCGCCCGGGAGGGGGTTCGGACGCGTCGGCGACAATTTCGTGCGCCCCGTGATGCTGCGCCTGTGTTTTCTGCCGGTGCTCCTCCCCGGTGCCGGCTCGCACGCTCCCCGCCACCGCATCGTCACCACCGGCGTCGGCGATGATCCGGTCCGCCCCGTCTTCCAGCAGCATGTGTGCCAGGTCGAGGCCCAGTTGTTCGGCCTTGTCGAACGGGCCGGTGATCGAGCGGCGCAGGTCATCGCTGCCGTCGGGTGCTCCGACGAACGCCCGAAGCGAGATCTCCAGGCTGCCGTCGACGTCCTCGACGACTTCGGCGAGCGCACCGACGGGTGCCGAGCACCCTGCCTTGAGTCCGAGCAGAACGGCTCGTTCGGCGGTGACGGCGGCTCGGGTGTCGGCGTCGTCGAGTGCGCCGACGATGTCGATCATCCGGCGGTCGTCCGCGCGCACCTCGATGGCGAGTGCGCCCTGCCCCGGGGCCGACAGCATCTGCAGCGGGTCGATCGCCTCGGTGATGCGGTCCTGCCGTCCGATCCGGCGCAGCCCGGAGCAGGCCAGGATGATCGCGTCCAGTTCGCCGTCGCTGACCCGCGCCAAGCGGGAGTCGACATTGCCGCGCAGCGGCCGCACCTCGAAGCCGAGGCCGAGCGCGTTCAACGCTGCGACGCGGCGCGGCGAGCCGGTGCCGATGCTCGAGCCGGGAGGAAGTTCGCCGAGGGTCAGTCCGTCGCGGGCTACCAAGGCGTCACGCGGGTCCTCTCGTCGCGGGATACCGGCGACCGTAAGGCCGGGATGCCCCGCAGCAGGGAGGTCCTTGAGCGAGTGCACCGCGAGGTCGACCTCGCCCTGCAGCAGCGCTTCGCGCAGGGCGGCTGCGAAGACTCCCGTGCCACCGATCTGGGTCAGCGGGGCGCGGTTGGTGTCGCCCTCGGTGACGATCTCGACCAGTTCGACCTCGTGACCGAGCGCACGCAGCGCGTCGGCGACATGACCGGACTGGGTCATCGCCAGGTGGGACCGGCGGGTGCCGAGCCGAAGTGCGCTCATGAGTCGCCTCCTACCTGTCGCGGGATGGACGACACCTTCGAGACGAAGGGGTCGATGTCGAAGAGCGTGCGCAGCAGGGAGGTGTACTCACTGCCGTCCTCGGAGCCCGCGAGTTCTTTCATCCGCACGGTCGGGGTGTGCAACAACTTCTCCACGATGCGGTGGACGCTGAGCTGCACCTGCGCGCGTTGGCGGTCGTCCAGTTCGACGCGGGAGTCCAGGCGTTCCAGTTCGGTCGCGACCACGTCGGCGGCGTACCGGCGGATCGCGGCGACGGTCGGGCCGACGGATGCGGCGCGCCGATTGAGCACGAACTCGGCGACCTCGGCGGTGACCATCTCCTCGACGGCGTGCACCTGCGAGCGCGAGCCCTCGGACTCGGTGACCTCGCGCAGGTCCTCGAGCCAGAGCACGGTGACTCCGTCGAGGACGGCGACCGCGGGGTCGACGTCGCGGGGCAGTGCGAGGTCGAGGAAGACCTTCGGACGGTCGCCGCCGGTGACGTGCTCGATCTCGACGACATGTCCTACGGCTCCGGTGCAGGACACGACGAAGTCGGACTCGGCGACCGCGTCGGCACGCTCGTCCCACTCTCGCGCGGTGGCGCCGGTGGCCGCAGCCAGGCGGCGCGCGTTCTCCAGCGTCCGGCTGACGATCGTGATGTTCTCCACGCCCATCCGGCTGAGGGTGTGGGTGGCGAGCGCACTCATCGCACCCGAACCGATGACCGTCGCACGGGCCCGCTGGATCGGGCCGATCCGGTGTTCGGCGAGCGCAACTCCACGTTCGATCAGACCCTTGCTGACCCGGTCGATCTCGGTCTCGGCGTGCACCTTCTTGCCGACGCGCAGCGCCTGCTGGGCGACGTTCTCCAGCGCACTTCCGAGGTGCCCGTGTTCGCGGCCGTCCTGCAGGGAACTGCGCAACTGACCGAGGATCTGGCTCTCGCCGATCGCGAGCGAGTCGAGCCCGGCGGCCACGGAGAACAGGTGCGCGATCGCCCGCTCCTCGTAGTGGGCGTACAGACTGTCGCCGAGCTCTTCGAGGCTGAGTCCCGTTACCGCGCACAGCGATTCGCTCATCTGGGTGACGGCACCGTGGAAGGTGCCGACCTCGCCGTAGATCTCCACCCGGTTGCAGGTGGACACGATCATCCATTCCTCGACGTGGTCGCCGCCGCGCAGCACGGCGTCCAGCCGCGCGCCGCGCTCACCGGACAGGGCGGCGCGCTCGAGCAACTCGACGGGCGCCGAACGGTGCGACAACCCAACGACCAGGAGACTCACGAAGGAACCTCCACAAGGGGAGCAGGCTCGGGACGGGTGCGCTGATCGTGAAAGGCCAGGATCTGCAGTTCGGTGGCGAGGTCGACCTTGCGCACGGCGACCGATTCCGGCAGATCGAGCGGCTCCGAGGCGAAGTTCAGGATGGAGCGGACGCCGCGGGCCACCAGAGCATCGGCGGCGGCCTGCGCAGCGTGCGGCGGCGTGGCGATCACCCCGATGACCGACTCGTCGGCGGCAGGGCGGAAGCCGTCGAAGTCGACGATCGCCAGAGCACCCACATGGATGCCGGTCAGGGCCGGGTCGTTGTCGATGAGCCAGCGCACCTCGAAGCCGCGAGTGGCGAATCCGCGGTAGTCGGCCAACGCGCGGCCGAGGTTGCCCATGCCGACGATGGCAACGGCGAAGTCGCTCTGTAGGCCCAGTTCGCGGGTGATCTCCTCCGACAGGCGCTCGACGTCGTAACCGACACCACGCACGCCGTAGGAGCCGAGGTAGGAGAGGTCCTTGCGCAGACCAGCGGAGCGAACGCCTGCGGCGTCAGCCAGTTCGTTCGAGGACACAACGTCGACCCCGCGGCCGCTGAGGGCACGGAGCACCCGCAGGTACACCGGCAGCCGAGCGACGGTCGCATCCGGGATGTCCCGGCGCGACGCGGACGTGTTGGTCACAGGGAACGAATCTCCTCCCGATGAGATGGCGGCGTATACCAAACGCTCGTCATCCCTGGCACATGACCCCCCGAGAGTAAGTCCTCGTGAACGCAGGCACAAAGTCGCATGAACGCGCGAAACGTGCTACAAGGCCTCTGTGGTATGGCCACCCCCGGCCTTCGCGAACAGTTTCAGGCGGTGAGGGCAGTACGCAGTCGGGACTCGCTGACCCGCCAGTAGTCGTGCTGCTTGCCGTCGACGAGCGTGACCGGGATCAGTTCGCCGTACGTGTGCATCAGGTCGGCGTCGCCCTCGATCGAGAACTCCTCGTACTGCTCCCCCAGATCGGCGCAGACCCGCTGGATCACCGTGCGGGCGTCGTCGCACAGGTGGCAGCCGGGCCTGCCGTACAGGGTGACGCGCGCCATCAGAAGAAGACCGAACGTCGTTCCAGCAGTAGGGAGTACAGCGTCTGCTGGATGGTCTCGCGCACCTGGTCGGTGACGTCGAACAACACCATCGGGTCATCGGCGGCGGCAGAGCCGTGGTGCTCGGTCTCGATCGGCGTGCCGAACTCGATGATCCACTTGCTCGGCAACGGGATCGCACCGAGCAGGCCGAACAACGGGAACGTCGGGGTGATCGGGAAGTAGGGGAAACCGAGCAGCCTGGCCACGCTCTTGGCGTTGCCGATCATCGGGAAGATCTCCTCTGCCCCGACGATCGAACACGGGATGATCGGGGCACCGGCACGGACGGCGGCGGACACGAAGCCACCGCGACCGAAGCGCTGCAGACGGTAGCGGTCGCTGAACGGCTTGCCGACGCCCTTGAACCCCTCGGGGAAGACGGCGACCAGTTCGTCCGATTCGAGCAAGCGCTCGGCGTCGGGGTTGGCCGCCAGCGTGGTGCCGGATTTACGGGACAACTCTCCGATGAACGGCGACTGGAAGACCAGGTCGGCTCCGAGCATCCGCACGAAACGGTGGTTCGGGTGCTCGTCATGGATCGCGACCTGGGTCATCAGTCCGTCGACCGGAACGGTGCCGGAGTGGTTCGCGACCACCAGGCCCCTGCCTTCGGCCGGGATGTTCTCGATGCCACGCACCTCGACCCGGAACCAGCGCTTGTACAGCGGCCGTAGCAACGGGATCCAGATCTCGCGGGTGAACTCCTCGTCGAAACCGAAATCGTCGATCGCGTAGTCACCGTTGAGCCGTCGCCGCAGGAAGGCCAGCGCGGACGCGACCCGGCGTTCGAGGTCATCACCCGACAACCCGGCGGCAGTGCCTGCCGCGCGCAGTACCGAGATCAGCGTCTGTACGAGGGTGGCCGGGTCGACCGGCAGCTCGAACGGCAGCTTGTTCGCGAACGGATTGCCGGTGGCGGCGAACCCCTCCTCCCGATCGGGCGCCGGGTCGGGCACGACGTGCAGCGCCGGACGCGGCGACTTCGCCTTCGTCTGTACTGACGACCGGGTGGGCCGACGGGTCGTCCTCGAGCCGAGCGAGTCATCGGTTCGCGCGGCAGCACGCAGCGGCTTGGCCGTTGTCTTGCGCGGCGTCGACGCCTTGGTGGCGCGCTTGGACGCCGGTTTGGCCGATGGCACCTGCTTCGCAGCGGATTTGGCAGCCGGCTTGCGGCCCTTGGGCTCAGCCATGCGCAGCTCCGACGAAGGCCGCGCGTCGTGATGGTGAAGCGAACACGTCGGCGAACGCCTCACGTGTGGTCAGTGCGGGCTCGAACCCGAGCTCGGTGCGCATTCGACTGGTGTCCATTCCTCGCCCGTAACACAGGAAGTCCATCTGGGACGCCGCGAAGCCCTTGAGTCCGACCCGGCGAGTGAGCTGCTCGACCAGACCGCTTGTCTGAGGCACGACCGGGACGATCGGCCTGCCGGCGATCCGCGCAGCCTGACGGACAGTGAGCAGTCCGTCGGCCGCGATGTTGATCGTGCCGTCGAGATCGGACAATGTCGCGGCGCGCAACGCCTGCAGCGCGTCGTCGAAGTGCAGTAGTTGCATCCGTCCGTCGAACCCCATCGGTACCGGCATGATCGGCATCGAGAAGTAATCGGACAGCTGGCTACGGAAACCGCGTCCGACGACATTGGCCATGCGCAGGGTGGCGACCTGGACGTCGGGACGACGGCGCGCGAAGCCGCGCACGTAGTTCTCGACCTCCGCCGAGTCCTTGCCGAATCCACCGGCGGGCATCCGCCTGGCCTGTAGTTCTTCGGTGAACATCGCGGGGTCGCGCGGCGAGGAGCCGTAGACCGCGGACGACGACTTCACGACCAGCCGCTGCAGGGAGGACGCGCGCTGGCAGGCGGCCAACAACTGCATCGTCCCGATGACATTGATCTCCTTCTGGGAGGTGCGTCCACCGGCCTGTTTGGGGGTGAGGATCACGCCGAGGTGCAGCACTGTGTCAACGCCCTCATGGGCGATCACCTTGCCGACCATCGGGTTGCGGATGTCGGCGCGCACGAACTGGGCACGGCCCAGGCTGTGCGAGGGCGGTACCGCGTCGACCGCGATGACCTTCTCGATCTCGGGGTCGCTGGACAGCAATTCGGCGGTGCGACCACCGATCCGGCGCGAAACGCCCGTGACCAGCACGATCCGTCCCATGCTCACCCCTTTCGACGCCCCGATCCTATGCGTTCGACACCCTACGCAAGAGGCCCCGTCCGAATCGGACGGAGCCATCTTGTGGCGAAGAAGCCTTACTTCTTGTTACGGCGCTGGTGACGCGTCTTGCGCAACAACTTGCGGTGCTTCTTCTTGGCCATGCGCTTACGGCGCTTCTTGATCACGGAACCCATGCGTCAGCGGTGTCCTAACTGGTTATCGAGGAACAGAAAAGTCAGTGGGCGCGAGCCCTTCGGGCTACTTTACGCCATCGACGGCGAGGCCGGAAAATCAGGCGGTGCCCATGTAGGACTGCTTGAGGTAGTGGTGCACCGCGTCCTCGGGTACTCGGAACGACCGACCGACACGGACGGCCGGTAGTTCACCGGCGTGCACGAGGCGGTAGACCGTCATCTTGGAGACCCGCATGATCGCGGCCACCTCGGCGACCGTCATGAATGTGGTCTCGCCGATCTGACGCTCTTGCTCCATTTAGGATCCCAGCCCTCTCGTGGCAATGGAAGCTATGGCCCAGGGCGGTCTGCGCTGAACTCATGTGGTTGATGTTGCCTTGGAGCACCATAGGGGCAGATGGGCCCCCGCGGAAAGTTCTGGGGGGACTTTGTCCATCCGACACGCCGACAGTGGCCGAAACCGCTCGAAATACTGCCCGGCCGCTCCGCGTCGGTGCCCTGTGGGGAGATCTCAATCGAACCAGATGTCCAGGCCATGGTGCGGGAAGACCGCTTCACGGGTGGCCATGACGGCGCGGTCGACCGGGTTGTCGGGGTCGCTGCCGGTGGCCCAGGAGCGGAACCAGACATGCCCGCCCTCGGCCACGCCGTCGCCCATCCGCGGTGGGCCCGGGCGCCCGACGCGCTCTGTGACGTGGTCGCGCCACTCCTGCGGGACGGGCGCCTCAAGATCGATCGGCTTGTGCGCGGCGATCGCGGTGAGGTGCGTCCACGAGCGCGGGACGACGTCGACCAGTTCGTAGCCTCCTCCGCCGAGCGCGACCCAGCGTCCGTCACAGACCTCGTGAGCCAGGTCGTGGATGGTCTCGAACGCGGTGCGCTGAGCGTCGATGCTGATCGCCATGTGCGCGAGCGGGTCGGAGTAGTGGGAGTCGCAGCCCTGCTGGGTCACCAGGATCTGCGGCTTGAACGCGCGCACCAGCGACGGCACCACCGCGTGGATCGCCCGCAGCCAGGCAGCGTCCCCGGTACCCGCCGGGAGTTCGAGGTTCGCAGCCGAGCCCTCGGCGTCCGGACCACCGATGTCACCGGGAAAACCGGTGCCGGGGAACAGGATTCGTCCGGTTTCGTGCACCGAGATGGTCAGCACCCGCGGGTCGTTCCAGAAGATCTGCTCGACGCCGTCGCCGTGGTGCACGTCGACGTCGATGTAGGCGACGCGTTCGGCGCCGTTGTCGAGCAGCCACCTGATGCCGAGAGCGGCATCGTTGTAGATGCAGAAGCCGGCGGCGCGGTCAGCCATCGCGTGGTGCATGCCGCCGCAGTAGTTGACACCGTGGTCTATCTCGCCCTGCCAGACGGCCTTACACAGGTCGCGGGTCGCGACGGCGATGCGGGCGGAGGTCTCATGGATGCCGACGAAAGCCGGGTCGTCCTCGGTGCCGAGCCCGAAGCGCTCGTCGGCATTCGCCGGATCCAGGGAGGCGGCCTTGACCGCTTCGACGAAGTCGGGGCTGTGCACCCCCGTGAGAAAGGCGTCGAGATCGGGTTCGTCGTCGACACCGACCACTTCGACGCCAGGCAGGTCGAGCACGCCGAGCGCGCGTGCCAGCCGGGTGGTGAGGTCCAACCGGACCGGGTTCATCGGGTGCGTTTCCCCGAAGTCGTACTGGGTGAATCGGTCATCCCAGACGACTCGGACCGACGGCGTTGTCGATGCCATGGGCGCCTGCGGCTTCTACGAGTAGGTGGTGTTCCTGCGCCGGCGACGAAGGATCAGTCAAGGACCGACGACGGCACCGAGGACGGGTCGTCGCCGAGGGGGTAGACCATCGCCATCTCATCGTCGTCCTGGGTGTCTTGAGTGGCACCCTTCATCGGACGACGCGAATCAGTGGGACGGAATCCGAAGCTGCTCGCGAAGGCGACGGCCCGACCGTTGTCGGTGCCGACCCAATAGAGCAGGAACTTGTAGCTCTCCTGTTTGGCCTTCTCGACGCCGGCCTCGACCAACTTCCAGGCCACACCCTGGCCACGCAGGCGCGGGGTGACCCAGAGTCCGAACAGTTCGCCCACACGCGCCTCGTCGGTGCTGCGGTCTCCGACGGAGACCACTCCGACGATGTCGTCACCGTCCTGCGCGATCAACCGACGGGAGCGCTCCAGGCGAGTACGCCAGAAGTCCTCGTCGTAGTCCTTCTCCTGGGCTGCGGAGGCGGCGAAGGCCTCGGGCGACTCCTCCAGCGAGCTCAGGCGAACGGAGCGGTAGGTCTCCCACTCGTCCGTACCAAGCGCGCGAATCGTGATTTCGCTCATGCAGTCCACCTTTCCATGCCAAGCATTTCCTTCCGGCTCCGGGAGGGAAGTCGCGGCTGCAGCCTATCCGGCAGGACCGACGACACGCCCGGCCAGGTGTGCGCGGTCAGCCCTGGGCCAGTTCGGCGGAGCGATGTGCGGCGGCTTCCATCGCGGTCAGGAACGCTGCGCGCACCTTGTGGTCGTCCAGTTGCCGCAACGCCGCCATCGTCGTTCCCCCGGGTGAGGACACCTGCTCGCGCAGCACGGTCGGGTGCTCACCTGTCTCTTTGAGCATGGTGGCCGCGCCGACGACGGTCTGGACGACGAGCTCGGTGGAGGTGTTGCGCGGCAGCCCGAGCAGCACGCCGGCCTCGATCATCGCCTCGACCACGTAGAACAGGTACGCGGGGCCGCTGCCGCTGATCGCGGTGATCGCGTCCATGTGGTGCTCGGCAACCGTGACCACCTTGCCGCAGCCCTCGAGCAGACGGGTCGCCTCGGCGAGATCGTCGGCGCCGCAATGAGTTCCGGGACTGACCGCGGCCATGCCCTGATCAACGAGCGCCGGGGTGTTGGGCATCGCGCGGGCGACCGGGGTCCCTTCGGGCAACCGCGCCTCCAGGTACGCCGTGGCGATTCCGGCGGCGATCGAAACCACCAGCGCTCCCGGTTCGAGCCGGTCGCGGATCTCGTCCAGCAGCGCACTCATGTCCTGTGGTTTCACCGCGAGCACCACTGTGTCGGCACCTACGACGGCGTCCGCCGGGGACGCGGCCCGGACTCCGTGCGTGGCGACGATCTGATGCGCGCGGGCCTCGTACCGGTCACCGACCACGACGTGATCAGCGGGCTGACCGCTGCGCAACAGACCGGCGAGCAGGGCCTCCCCCATCACGCCGACGCCGAGTACGGCCAGGCGACGCGGGGTGCCCGCGGGTGCCGAGGATTCTGACACTGGTACCTCCGGGATGGAACGGACGGGGTTCAGTTGCGGCTGCTCAGCGCACGCAGGAAGAACGCCGTGTTCGACGGTCGTTCGGCCATGCGACGCACCAGGTAGCCGTACCACTCGTCGCCGTACGGGACGTACACGCGCACCTGGTTTCCGGCGTCCGCGAGACGCTGCTGCTCGTTCGGGCGGATGCCATAGAGCAGCTGGTACTCGAACGAGTCGGGGGCGCGGAGGTTCTTGGTCGCCAGCGAACCGGCGATCTCGACGATGCGCGGGTCGTGGCTGGCGATCATCGGGTAGCCCTCGCCCTCCATCAACACCCGCATGCACTTCACGTAGTTCATGTCGATCTCGCCCTTGTCGGCGAAGGCGACGGACGCCGGCTCGGCGTACGCGCCCTTGCACAGGCGGACGCGGCTGCCTTCGTACGCGAGGTCGCGGCAGTCACCCTCGGTGCGGCGCAGGTAGGCCTGCAGCACGGCGCCGGTGTCAGGGAAGTCCTTGCGCAGTTCGGCGAGGGTCTCCAGCGTCGCGTCGGTGGTGGTGTGATCCTCCATGTCGAGAGTCACCGTGGTGCCGGCGATCGCCGCGGCCTCGCAGATCGAGCGAGCGTGCTCCAGGGAGAGCTTGCGACCGTCCTTGGGCAGGGCCTGGCCGAGTGCGCTGAGCTTCACGCTGACCTCGACACGTCCGCCGTCGGTGAGGCAGGCGTCGGCGAGCTCGGCGAGCAGATCGAGGTAGGCATCACGGGTGTGGATCGCCTGCGCACGGTCGAGGGTGTCCTCGCCGAGGAAGTCGATGGTGGCGAGCTTGCCCTCCACGTCGAGCTCACGGCTGACCCGCACGGCGTCCTCGGTGGAGGTACCGGCGACGAACCGCTTGACGACGTCCTTGCTGACCGGCGCCTTCTCGACGACGTCACGCACCTTGGTGTTGCGGCTGAGACCCATCAGTCCGCTGCGCAGCACAGCACTCGGGTCGACCATGACTTCTCCTTCAGCTCGTTCGGTGGTCAGGCCAGTCGGCTGATTTCCACCGTGACGGACATCTTGCTGCCGGGCGTCCCGGTGAAGATGCCCCGCAATGGCGCGACGTCGGTGTGGTCGCGTCCATGTGCGACCTCAATGTAGAAGTCGTCCGGCTCCCGCTGCATCGCAGGGTCGTACGCCATCCATGTGCCGTCCCACCATTCGATCCACGAGTGACCGTGACCGGTGATCACTTCGCCGATCGGCACCTCGCTGTCACGCAGCAGGTAACCAACGACGAAACGGGCCGGGATCCCGGCGGATCGAAGCGCGGTGATCATCATGTGCGCGAAATCGGTGGAGCCGCCCTCCCCCGCGTCCCAGACCTTCGCGGCCTGGGGTGCGTGCGAGAAGCGCTCCGGGCGGTAAGTCACCTTCTCGTGCAGCGCGGCAACGACGGACTCGACGAACGTCGCCGGGGTGTCGGCCTCGTTCCGGATCCGCTGAATGGCCGCAGCGAACTCGCCGACCGCGCCACAGTGGCCCGAACACTCCAACAACTCGCCGCACTCGTCGCTGACCGACTTCTCCTGCATCTGGTCCCAGCCGAGGTGCTCGCCCTCCTGCGGGGTGCGGTGGACGGTGACCGTGCTGATGGCGACGACCTTGAGTTCACCGTGCGGTTCGTGCAGCTCGAAGGTGGTGACATTACTGCCCCAGTAGTCGACCCAGGAGTCCTGCCACGGCGTCGGGGTGATCTCCATCCTGGTGTGCGAAACCGTTTGTGCCAGAGTCGATCTGGGCACCATGCGCGCCTCGTTGTACGACGCGACGGCGGGTCCGGAGTAGGTATAGCCGGCCCGGTGGACCAGGCGAAGGGTCACGCTCACGATTCACCTCGGATCCACTCGGGAGGGAGAGCTCCCTCGAAGTAACGCTTGGACACTGCCTCGGTCGCCTGTGCGCACACCCGCTGCAGCGACTCCATCTCGCTGGCGACGTCGCCGAGCAGGTCGCTGATCGAGCGGTACTCCAGCTGGGCGAGGGCCTGCCCCACGATGCGGCGCGCATCGCCGGAAAAGCCGGTGCGGTGCTGCTTGGGATTGAGTTCCTCGAGGCAGGTGGCCGCCTCGTTGAGTGAGTACCTGACAGATCGCGGGAACAACCGGTCCTGCAGCAGGAATTCGGCGGCGGAGCGGGGAGATTCGGACGCCCGGTAGATACGGGTGAACGCGTGTGCGGCACCGCAGGCGCGCAGGGTGACCTGCCAGGACGCTGCCGAACCGGTGCCGTACGTCGTCATCAGGATGACCCGGGCGGTCATGTCGACCCGCTCGATCATCCGGCCGAGGCGGATGAACTGCCACCCGTCGTCGTGGCTCTGGGTGTTGTCGGCGAGCGCTGCAATCATGTTCGCTCGCTCCCGAACCAGACGGAACGCGTCCGCCGGTCGCATCGAGGCGAGCTGGCCGTCGGCGACCTGCAGGTGGGTGGTGTTGAGCGCCTCCCACAGTTCGGTCGAGACGATCTCGCGCGACCGACGCGCGTTGTCGCGGGCCATTGTGAGCGCGTACGCGATCGCGGACGGCTGCTGGGAATCGGTCAGCAGGTAGCGCAACACCTCGTCCACGTCGGCCGGACCGTCGTGCCCGACGGCCATGGCCGCGAGCAGCGACTGGCAGGTGGCGTCACGGTCGAGCACCGGGTCCTCGACGAGCAACTGCAGGTGCACGTCGAGGATGCGGGCGGTGGCCTCGGCGCGCTCGATGTAGCGACCGATCCAGAAGAGGGATTCAGCGATTCGACTCAGCATGATCTAGAGCGCCCCCTCGTCCTCGACGTCCGGATCTAGTTCGATCTGGGGTTGCTCCTGGGGTCCGGCTTCGACCGGCTCGTCCGACTGCGACGATTGCGACTGGGACTGGCTCTGCGAGCCACCACCGCTTTGCGACTGGCTCTGGGACTGTCTCTGCATCCCGCCGTCCAGACCGGGGTGAGCCGACCGCTGCGCCGAACCCTGGGACTGTGACTGGGCCTGTGACTGCGAGAAGCCCGGGGTGACGACCTCCGCCGTCTCTGCGGCTTCCTCCGTCGCCTCGCGTTCAGCGGCAGCGCGCGCCGTCCGCTGTGCAGGGTGCAGGACCGCCGACTCATCGGCCGGCTCGGGGGTGACGATCGGGTCGCCGGGCTCGGGAGCCAGCACCCAGGTGTCCTTCGAGCCGCCACCCTGGCTGGAGTTGACGATCAGCTCGCCCTCGGGCAGCGCGACGCGGGTCAGGCCGCCGGGCAGCACCCAGACCTTCTCCCCGTCGTTGATCGCGAACGGACGCAGGTCGACGTGACGCGGCGCCAACTCGCTGCCGATCAACGTCGGCACGGTGCTCAGCTGGACGACGGGCTGGGCGATCCAGCCGCGAGGGTCCTCAAGGAGGCGGGCGCGCAGTTCGTCCAGTTCTTGCATGGTGGCCCGCGGGCCGATCACGATGCCCTTGCCGCCGGCCCCGTCGACGGGCTTGACGACGAGTTCGTGGAGTCGGTCGAGCACCTCTTCGCGGTGGTCCTCGTCCTCCATCCGCCAGGTGTCGACGTTGGGCAGGATCGGCTCCTGCGCCAGGTAATAACGGATGAGATCGGGCATGTAGGTGTAGACGAGCTTGTCGTCGGCGACGCCGTTGCCGACCGCGTTGGCGATGGCGACATTGCCGCGACGGGCCGCGTTCAGCAGGCCGGGCACGCCGAGTACAGAATCCCGTTTGAAATGAACCGGATCGATGAAATCGTCGTCGACCCGGCGGTAGATCACGTGCACCGGCAGGAGGCCGTTGGTGGTGCGCACGCTGACCCGTCCGGCCTGTGCGACGAGGTCGCGTCCTTCGACGAGGCGGACACCCATCAGACGAGCGAGCAAGGCGTGCTCGAAGTAGGCCGGGTTGTAGGAGCCAGGAGAAAGCACGACCACGCTCGGATCGCCGATACCGGACGGAGCACAGGCGCGCAGGGCGGCGAGCAACTTGCCGGGGTACTGCGTGACCGGGCGAATTCGGTGGTGCGCGAAGGCTTCCGGCAGACCGGCGGACATCGCGCGCCGGTTCGTCATGACGTAGGAGACACCGGAGGGAATGCGGACGTTGTCCTCCAGCACCCGGAAATCGCCCTTCGCGTCCCGGATCAGGTCGATGCCGGCGACGTGCACGCGCACGCCGGCAGGAGGGTTGATGCCCTTCGCGGCGCGCAGGAAGTGCGGGCTGCTGGTGACGACGCGACGCGGGATCACGCCGTCGTTGAAGACCTGGCCCTCTCCGTAGATGTCACCCAGAAATGCCTCGAGTGCGCGAACCCGTTGCGCCACACCGGCTTCGACGTGCGACCAGGCCTTGTTGTCGATGAGACGGGGAATGATGTCGACCGGGAACGGCCGCTCCTCGCCACCGATGTCGAACGTGACGCCCTGGTCGAGATACGTGTGCGAGAGGTAGTCGGCTCGCGTACGCATGTCGTCCGGGGTCAGCCGTTCGACCTGACGCCTGAGCTCGACATACGCCGGACGCGTGGTGGCGTCCTCGGCGTACATCTCGTCGTAGGTGTCGGGGCGGTTCCGGTACGCCTCGAAGATCCCTTTCACGCATGCGAACCTAGCGCGGTTTGGTTACCGCCATGTTTCTGCGCGACATTCGCCTTGCCACAGTGGCCGCAGGGCCCGGCGGGGGCTCAGCCCGTAGGCGCCGCCAGGTGCAATCGGGCGAAGGCGAGCGCCTCGGCGAGGTCGAGTTCGCGATCGTCGTCGGTGAGCTTGCGTGTGCCGACCTCCACCACGACGTCACCGGAGAATCCTTGGGCGGCAATGAGTTCCAGCACTTCCGCGCAGGGCTGGCCACCGCGTCCGGGCACGAGGTGTTCGTCCTTGAAGGACCCGAGGCCGTCAGCGAGATGGATGTGGCGCAGCCGCTCGTCGAGGTCGTGCACCATCTGCACGGCGTCCGACCCGGCAGTCGCGGTGTGCGACAGGTCGAGTGTCACATTGCGGTAGGACTCGCCGACCGGATCCCAGTGCGGCAGGTAGGCCTGCATCTCACGCCCACGGGCCCGCCAGGGGAACATGTTCTCCACCGCGATCGCGATGCCGGTCTCGTCCTCCCGCTGCGCGATGCCCTCGACGAACTCCGCGGCGTACTCCTTCTGCCACCGGAACGGCGGGTGCACGACGACCACCTCGGCGCCGACCTCCTGGGCCAGCTTCACCGAGTTGTCGACCTTGCCCCAGGGTTCGGTGCCCCACACCCGCTGGGTGAGCAGCAACGTCGGAGCATGGATCGAGACGACCGGTAGTCCGTAGTGGTCGATGAGGCGCTTGAGTGCACCCGACTCCTGGCTGATCGGGTCGGTCCAGACCATGATTTCGATGCCGTCGTACCCGAGCCGGTCGGCGAGATCGAACGCACCGACGACCCCCAGCGGGTAGACCGACGAGGTCGACAGCGCCACGCGGGAGTCCGGCACGTCAACGACGCCCACTCAGTCGTCCAGCCAGTCCAGCCGGCGCAGGATCACGCCCTCGCGCATCGCCCACGGACACAACTCGAGTTCGGCGATGTCGAGCAGGTCCATCACGGCCTCGATGACCATGGCACCGGCAAGCACCTGGTGGGAGCGGCTCTCGGAGACACCGGGCAGCGAAGTTCGTTGTGCCGCAGTCATCGTCGACAACTTGGGCACCATCGTGCGCAGGTCATCGCGCGAGAGCGTGCGGCGGACGTACGGCCCCTCGTCCGAGGGCGCGGCGCCACACATGCGAGCCAGCGAGCGAATCGTCTTGCTGGTGCCGATGACCCGGTCGGGCAGACCGGCCTTGGTCAGCGGACGGATCTCGCGGGCGATGTCGGACCGGATCTGCTTGCGCAGCACCTTGAGTTCGGCGGCCGAGGGCGGGTCGCCGTGCATCGTTCGGGTCAGGCGTCCGGCGCCGAGCAGCAGACTCATGGCGACGTCGGGCTCCTCGTCCGTACCGGTGACCAGTTCGAGTGAGCCGCCGCCGATGTCGACCACGAGCAGGCGCCCGGCCGACCAGCCGAACCAGCGACGTACCGCGAGGAAGGTCAGGCGTGCTTCGTCCTCACCCGGCATCACCTGGATGTCGAGACCCGAACGCGAGCGCACCTGCTCGATCACGTCCTCGCCGTTCGGCGCCTCACGGATCGCGCTCGTGGCGAACGGGAGGAGTTCCTCGATGCCGTGGTCGTCGGCGATCGCCTGGCACTCCCCGATGAACGTGACCAGTTCATCGATGCCCGCGTCGGCGATGTGTCCGCTGTCGTCGGTGTACTCCGACAGCCGCAGTTCGCGCTTGTGGGAGAACGCCGGCAACGGACGTGCGCCCTGGTGAGCGTCGACCACGAGAAGGTGCACGGTGTTCGATCCGACGTCGATCACACCCAGGCGCATGAGGCGAGGTTACCGGTAAGGGAGAATGCGCCGGTGACCGAGACACCCCTTCGTGCCCCGCGGGTCTGGGCCGAGTTCGACAACCCGGACGACGCGACCGAACGGTTCCGGGTCGACCTGACCTGGCTCACCTCGTCCTACATGTGCATCTTCGGCCAGGGCTGCCAGGGCATCTACGAGGACCGCCCGGACGACGGGTGCTGCACGCTCGGCGCCCACTTCAGCGACAAGGACGATCTGAAGAACGTCAAGCAGGCCGCGAAGAACCTCGGTCCGGACGAATGGCAGTACTACGACGAGGGCCGCTCCAAGAAGGGCTGGACGCAGAAGGAGGACGGCGCCACCAAGACCCGCGTGGTCGACGGCGCATGCATCTTCCTCAACCGGCCGGGCTTCCCCGCCGGCGCCGGATGCGCTCTGCATCAGCACGCGATGGCCGAAGGTATCGAGCCGCACACGATCAAGCCGGACGTCTGCTGGCAGCTGCCGATTCGGCGCGACTTCCGCACCGTCACGCACAACGACGAGTCGACGTACACCGAGGTGACGATCACTGAGTACGACCGTCGCGGCTGGGGTCCGGGTGGACATGACCTCGACTGGTACTGCTCGGCCAACCCCGAGGCGCACGTCGGCAAGAACCCGCTGTACGTCTCGAATGCCGGAGAGCTGAAACATCTGATGGGCGAGGCCGGTTATGCAGAACTGGTTCGGCGATGCGAGGCCCACCTGGCCGCGGTTGCGGTCGCGCGTCGTCCGGGCAACCGCAAGATGCTGCCCCTGCTCGTCCACCCTGCAACTCTCGCCGCGGAGAAGCAGAATCGTCGGAAGATCTGAACTTGCCTGATTACCAAGCGATTCCGTCACCGAACATCTGGAACCACCCCGACATCTACGAGATCGAGAACCGCGGGGTCGATCCCGACGGGCTGATCTGGGACGCGATGCGTTCGGTGCGTTCGTTCGACGGTGCCCGGGTGCTCGACGTCGGCTGCGGCACCGGCTTCCACCTGCCCGAGCTGGCCCGCACGGCAGAGTCCGTGATCGGGGTCGAGCCGCACGAACCGTTGGTGCGCACCGCGCAGGCACGGGTGCGCGGCATCCGGAATGTCGACGTCCGGCTCGGTGGGGCGGAGATGCTGCCGGTCGAGGAGCACTCGGTCGACGTGATGCACAACCGGTGGGCGTACTTCTTCGGCGGCGGCTGCGAGCCGGGGCTGGAAGAGCTCGACCGCGTCATGGCGCCGGACGGTGTCGCGTTCGTCGTCGACAACGACGCGTCCCGCTCGACCTTCGGGCGGTGGTTCCGCGAGGCATGGCCGACCTACGACCTGGTGTCGGTCGAGCGGTTCTGGGAACGTCAGGGTTGGTCGAAGATCCCGGTGTTGATGCGCTGGAAGTTCGAGACCCGCGCGGATTTCGAGGCGGTCGTAGGCATCGAGTTCGACAGGCACCACGCCGAGCAGATCCTTGCCTCGCACGAAGGCGCCGAGGTCGACTACGCGGTCTGGGTGCGCTGGAAAAAGTACTGACCGGCGTCAAGAACGCCGGCTGCGCAGGACCCGCCAGACCCAGGTGGAGGGCACCTGGTTGCCGGTGGCGATGTACTCGAGCGTCGCTGAGTAGAACAGCGCGTCGTACAGGTCCATGAGGCCGCGGCCGGTGCCGGCCAGCAGCACCTGATCGCCGGCCTGCACCAGCAGGTCGTCGTCCGGGGCCAGAAAATGCTCGTCATCGCGCAGCACCATCAGCGGCACCAGGGCGAGCATCTCGTTGCGGTCGTCCGGGTGCCGCAGCAGGTCGCCGAGTCGAAGCTCGTGACCACGCTCGAGCCACGCGGACACAGCCGGCGCATGCTCGGGATCGAGTCTGAACAGATCCCGTTCGGGCGCGCGCTTGCCGCACTTGTCCACCAGACGGTCGCGCAGCCCCACCGCGAACCGCTCGTCCTGCTGCAACAGTTCCTCGATGAACTGCCAGAACACCGGCGTCAGCACACGGGCCAGCACCTCACGGGCCACCAACTCGGTCGAGATGTAGATGGAGTCGATGTCCATCGCATGACACAGCGCCGCATAGGAGTTCGTGCGCTGCCGCACGCACAGGTAGGTGTCAGGGTTGGTCAGCCGAACCCGTTCCGCCAGAGCGATGTTCGTCAGGTCGTTCGTGCTGGCAGCGACGAACCCCGCGACATCGTCGAACGACTCGGGCATCCGGGACGCGTCCACGTGGTCGACCGACAGTCCGGCTCCACGTAGGTCGCGAGTGACCTCATCTCCGAACTCGCAATCACCGGCGACCACCCAGCGTCCGAGGGCAAGGCCCTCACGCAGCTCGGGAAGTTCGTGCTCGTCGTTGTCCATCAGCCACTGCACGAGTTGGTCGGTGACCGGCTGGTGCAGGGACAGCGCGAGGTAGCCGCCGTACCGGTCGTCCGGGTTGATCAGCGCGGTCGGTCCGAAATCCTCGATCCGCGACTGGACAGTGTGGTCGACACAGCGCGCGATCACCGGCAGGTCCGGACGAAGCAAGGACACACTCATCGTGATTGCCAGGTTCGCCTCGTCGTCGTCGGTCAGCGCGAGCACGGCCTCGCACTGCGGGTGTCCGAGCCCGGCGAGTCCGAGTGCGGCCGGCACCTTGCCGTCCGACTCCAGCGCCGGGACATCGGCGGTGAGTTCGTCGGTCCACACGGTCTCGACCCGGCTCCGCGACTCCTCCACGACGACGAACCTGCGGCGTCGCTTGTCGAGTTCGTGGCCCACCGCCTGGCCCGCCGCTCCGTACCCGACAACGAGCATGAACGGCTCGCGCATGTTGCGCACCTTGCGCCGAAACCGTTGTGTGGCAAGGGCTTCCTGAAAGGCCGTGTCCTGCATCATCGAGAAGATGACGGCGATCGCGTAGGCCCAGCTGACCACCAGCATGAAGATGGACGCGGTCATCCACATGCGCTGCGGGTAGCTGAAGGCATGCGGGGCCTCGGTGAATCCGACCGTCGTGACCGTCATCGTCATCTGGTAGAACGCATCGAACGGCGTCAGGTGATAGGTGTTGCCGTTGACGTCCTTGCCGGGCACCAGCGTCATGCCGAGGGTGGCGATGCTGAACGTCGTGATGAGCACGATGAACGGCATTCGCATCCGGCGCAGCAGCAGGAAGACGGCGTCCGTCGCCGGAAGCCCGGTGGGGATCGGCACCGGCCGGCGCCGCGCGCGCCGCACGTGGCGATGACGCAGGTTGAGCAGATGCAGCAGGTTGACCATGAAGGTTCAGTCGACGACGGCGCGGATCAACGTCGCCGGAACGACACCGTCTCCACGACCAGCAGCACCACCGAGACCACGTTCGCCAGCAGTGCGCCACCCGACAGCGAGACGACGCTGGACGTGGCCTCCCCATCGAGCCCGTGGGCGGAGACCTGACTCGCCCATACCCACACCGACGCCGCGCCGATCAGCTGCAGCAGGGCGACCAGGCTGGTCGCCAGGTGCACGGCGCCGACCTGCGTCCGGTCGCCGAACTTCAGCACGGTGGCGATGCAGTTGACGACGATCGCAGCGAACAACTCGTACACGTTGTGCACGTGCGGGTTGTCGATGTCGCCGAGGAAGAAGCCGAAATTGAGTGTGGCCGCCAACAGGACGAAGAATCCGAAGACCACCTTTTCGAGGTTCACCCAAGCAGCGTAGGCCCCACACCAGGTGAGGTCGGCCACTTAGGACGTCCGAAGTTGCTGTCGTACCCGTCTCGTACGGTTACCACCATGGCAGCGAAGAAGGGCTCGGCACCGGCGTACAAGTGCACGGAGTGCGGTTGGACGGCGATCAAGTGGGTCGGCCGGTGCGGTGAATGTCAGGCCTGGGGCACGGTCGTGGAGGCGGGCACGGTCAAGCCGCGGACGGCTCCGGCGCGCACCGTCGAGCGGCCGGCTCTGCCGATTGCCGACGTCGATGCGAGCCTGGCCGAGGCTGCCCCGACCGGCGTGGGTGAGTTCGACCGGGTGCTCGGTGGCGGGCTCGTTCCGGGTGCTGTGGTGCTCGTCGCCGGCGAACCGGGCATCGGCAAGTCCACGCTGCTGCTCGACGTCGCGGGGCGGGCGGCGCGCGGGGGTCGTGAGGTGTTGTACGTCAGTGGGGAAGAGTCCGCGGCTCAGGTGCGACTGCGCGGCGAGCGCATCGAGGCCATGGCCGACACCCTCTACCTCGCATCCGAGACCGACCTGTCCACCGTGCTCGCGCAGATCGAACAGGTACAGCCGACCTTCCTGATCATCGACTCGGTGCAGACCATCGCGTCCGCCGACATCGAGGGCGCGCCCGGCAATGTCAGCCAGATACGTGAGGTCGCGACCAGCATCATCCAGGTGGCGAAGGAGAGAAACATCGCCACGCTGCTGGTCGGCCACGTCACCAAGGACGGTTCGATCGCCGGTCCGCGGATGCTCGAACACCTCGTCGACGTCGTCGTTCAGTTCGAGGGCGAGCGCCACTCGCGCCTGCGCATGGTGCGGGCTGTGAAGAACCGCTACGGCCCCACGGACGAGGTGGGTTGCTTCGATCTGTCCGATGTCGGAATTGTCGGCCTGCCCGACCCGTCCGGGTTGTTCCTAACCCGCACCGCGAATCCCGCACCGGGCACCTGCATCACGGTGACGCTCGAAGGACGCCGCCCCTTGGTCACCGAGGTGCAGGCGCTGCTGGCGAAGTCGGAGCAGGGCGGCTCGCCGCGGCGCACCACCAGCGGGGTCGATTCCTCGCGCGTGGCGATGATCCTCGCCGTCCTCGACCGGCACTGCCAGGTGCCCACCCGCAACTCCGAGTGTTATGTCTCGACCGTCGGCGGCGTGCGCCTGGCCGAGCCGGCCGCCGATCTTGCGCTTGCTCTCGCGATGGCCAGTTCGCTGGTCGACGCGCCGTTCACCAAGGGCACGGTCGCGCTCGGAGAGGTCGGACTGGCGGGCGATGTGCGCGCGGTCCAGGGGGTGCCGCGCCGGTTGGCCGAAGCGGCGCGCATCGGTTTCCAGCGGGCGATCATCCCCAAGGGCTCCCTCGGCGAGGAGAAAGCACCCGACGGGATGGACGTGCGCGAGGTGGCCGATCTGGCGTCCGCAGTTCGCCTGCTCAACCTGGCGACCGTCACCGAACTGCGCCCCCGCGAAGGAGCACCCGGACGGTCGCGGGCCACCTGAGCCGTCTGAGGCACTGAAACTGACCGCGAACGGTGGCATCGCCCGGCACCACGACGCGTACCGCATCTACCGAGAGGCCGTCGGCCGTGCCGAGGCGAGCGGCCTGCCGACCGACCCGTTCGGCATCGAGAGGCCGCAGCGATCGCGCGGCGAGACGGGTTGGTCTGACCGCTCACGTCGGCCGGAACCGGCGTGCATCCGCGCGATCCGACCTCTGTCACCTAGTCTGTGCGGGTGGAGCGCACACCCGAAGAGATCCTGCACGACACCCTCGCGCTCGTCGCCCCGGGCACCGTTCTGCGTGAAGCGTTGGAGCGCATCCTGCGCGGGCGCACGGGCGCGCTGATCGTGCTCGGCAACGACCCGGTCGTGGAGCAGATCAGCACCGGCGGATTCCCGATGGACATCGAACTCACCGCCACCCGACTGCGTGAACTGGCCAAAATGGACGGCGCGATCGTCGTCGACGGCGATGTCAGCCGAATCGTCCGCGCCGCAACGCAATTGGTGCCGGACGCCTCCATCGAGACGTCGGAGTCGGGCACCCGTCACCGTACCGCCGAGCGCGTGGCCAAGCAGACCGGTTACCCGGTCGTCTCGGTCAGCCAGTCGATGCACATCTGCGCCTTGTACGTCGGCAACCTGCGTCACGTCATTGAGGACTCCACTGCGATCCTGTCCCGCGCCAACCAGGCATTGCAGACCCTGGAGCGTTACAAGGAGCGGCTGGACGAGGTCGCCGGCACCCTCAGCGCCCTGGAGATCGAAGACCTGGTCACCATCCGCGATGTCGCGAGCGTCGTGCAGCGGATGGAGATGGTCCGCCGCATCAGCGAGGAGATCGCCGAGTACGTGATCGAACTCGGCGTCGACGGGCGCCTCATGGCACTCCAGTTGGATGAACTCGTCACCGGCCTCGGCGACGACCGCACGCTCGTCGTGCGCGACTACGTCGAGTCGGCCAAGGAACCGCTGTCCGTCGACCAGGCACTCGACCGCCTCGGCGCGCTGTCCTCGTCCGACCTGCTCGACCTGTCGGCGGGCGCACGGGCGATGGGCTTCTCTGTCAGCGGAGACTCCCTCGACAGCGCGGTCAGCCCCCGCGGATACCGCCTGCTCAGCCGCATCCCACGCCTGCCCGGTGCGATCGTGGAGCGCCTCATCGACCACTTCGGTTCGCTGCAGGCCCTGCTCGCCGCCGACTTCGACGATCTGATGGCCGTCGACGGCGTCGGTGAGAGCCGGGCCCGTGCAGTGCGCGAGGGGATGTCGCGTCTCGCCGAGAGCAGCATCCTCGAGCGTTACGTCTGACCCAACCGAAACCGTTGAACATCGACGATCTCGGCGAGATCCACTGTCGGATCATCGAGTGGTACCGCCGCGAGCAACGTGAGCTGCCCTGGCGCAACGCCGACTGCTCGGCCTGGGGCGTGCTGCTGTCGGAAGTGATGTCGCAGCAGACTCCGGTCGCCCGTGTCGCTCCGATCTGGCTCGAGTGGATGGAGCGCTGGCCGACCCCCGCCGATCTCGCCACGGCACCTCCGGGCGAGGCCGTCCGGCACTGGGGACGCCTGGGCTACCCACGACGCGCGCTACGCCTGCACGAAGCAGCCACCGCCATCGCGCGCGATCATGACAATGTCGTGCCGTCCGATCCCGTTGTGCTGCAATCACTTCCGGGTATCGGCACCTACACGGCGGCAGCCGTGGCCGCGTTCGCCTACGGCGTCCGAACCGTCGTCGTCGACACGAACATCCGCCGGGTCGAAGCGCGTCTCTTCACCGGAGACGCCCTTGCCGCACCGACCCTGACCGCCGCCGAGTCCCGGCTGGCCGCAGCGGTTCTGCCGGACGACGACGAGGACGCCGCCGTCTGGAACGTCGCGTCGATGGAACTCGGTGCCGTCGTCTGTACCGCCAAGAATCCGACCTGTGGTTCGTGCCCGGTGCTCGACCTGTGTGCTTGGCAACGGGCGGGCGCGCCACCGTACGACGGCCCGGCACGCAAGGGTCAGAAGTGGGCGGGCACCGACCGCCAGGTGCGCGGCAAGTTGCTGCAGACCCTGCGCGATGCGCACGGTCCGGTTTCCCGCGGCACGCTCGACCTGGTGTGGAGCGATGAAGCACAACGGGATCGCTGTCTCGCCGGGCTCATCGAGGACGGCCTGGTCGAACCGCTCGACGGAGAGCAGTTCGCGCTACCGACCTGACAAGCGAACCAGGGACGCGTAGGGTCTTGCTGTTGTGTCTTCCCTCCCCCTGGCTGCCGTACTGGCGCCTGTTCGTGGCAAGGATCAGACAGCAGGCAACCTCCCGGTTGGCCATGGTCGGTGGACTCATCGCAAACGCCACCTTCGGCTTTCTGAAGACCGCCATCCTGTCGGCGACGGTCGTCGCCGGCGGCGGAACGGGGATGCGTGCCGAGGTCGCGGCGGCGCTGCTGCACTCCCCCGAATTGGTGATCCTGGACGAGCCGACGATCGGTCTCGACGTGCTGTCCAAGCAGCGGCTGCGCGACTTCCTGATCGCCGAGCGCGCGCAGAACGGCACCACGCTGCTGCTCACGACCCACGACATGGGCGACATTGAGCGACTGTGCGACCGCGTCCTTGTCGTCGACCACGGAAAGCTGGCGTACGACGGCCGCCTGCCGGGACTGTCGGCGCGGGTGGGTGCGCAACGCGTCCTCGTGCTCGACCTGGCGGACGCCGGTCCGGACCTCCTCGACATCCCGAAGACCCAACACATGGGTAGTGAGGCGGACGGCATGCGCCAGCGACTCGCGTTCGACCCCGCCGCCACGACCGCGGCCGCCCTGCTGGCCGCCGTCGGTGAACGGGCGGAGGTGCGCGACCTGACCATCGAGGAACCCGACATCGAGGACGTGGTGCGGCGTATCTACCTGGCGCAGCGGACATGAACGAGCAGCTACGGGAGCAGGTGTACGCCGTCGTCAGTCTCGTTCCACCCGGACGCGTGATCAGCTACGGCGACATCGCAGAACTCTTCGGCATCAATCCGCGACTGGTCGGACGCCTCATGTCGATCAGTGAGCCGGCCGACGAGTTGCCGTGGTGGCGCGTGACCAACTCCTACGGCGACCCGCCCAAGCGCCTGCTGGACGAAGTGGTCCCGCGCTGGGCGGAAGAGGGAATCACCTTGAAACCCAATGGCATCGGATGCCGTATCAAGGAGTACCGCGCCGACCTGGCAGCACTCGCGGACGATGCCGAGCGTCTCCTCGGTCCGATGCCCGGACTCCGGGACGACTGACCGATCAGCTCGCTCGGCAGCACACGGCGTCGGTTATGCGAATGCTTGGGGCAAGGCCAGGAAGTCGCGCAGCCAGCCGTCGACCTCTCGCATCGTGGCGGAGTCGACCACTCCGATCCGGGCGGCCAGTCGATCCCGAGTCACTGTGCGGGGCTGTTCCGTCATCGCGAAGGTCGGCTTCGACAGCCCGACCTTCGCACCGCGGAGCAAGATGTGGTTGGGCCAGCCGCGATCTACGGTCGTCGCAGGAACGATGATCGCGAACGTGTCGGCTTGCTCGAGGTACAGATCGCTCGCGATTACCAGCGCCGGGCGGCGGCCGAACTGCTCGCGCCCGCGCACCGGGTCGAGTTCAGCCCACACGACGGATCCGCGATGCAGATCATTCGCCGGGCCGCCCGTCCGGCAGCGTCACGTCCCAAGACCTGAAGTCATCCCAGTAGGACGCGTCGGCGCCACGGACAGCGCGGCCGAAGGCCTCCATGCGCTGACGCCGTTCGTACCCGTCGAGCAGCCCCTCGATCAATCCGGCTGCGGTCACTCCACGTTCGCGCGCATCGCGATTGATCCGATCGCGAAGTTCGGCACTCACCTTGATCGTCGTGCTCATACGCCGACCATACGGCGGCGGATACCGATCGGTATACCTCGACGAGGACTCAGAAGGTGAGCAGCATTCTGGTGTTTCCCAGGGTGTTCGGCTTCACCCGGTCGAGGTCGAGGAACTCGGCCACACCCTCGTCGTAGGACTGCAGCAATTCGGCATACACAGCCGGCTCCACCGGCGCGCCCTCGATCTCCACGAACCCGTGCCGCCCGAAGAACTCGGTCTCGAAGGTCAGACAGAAGACCCGCTCGACTTCCAACTGCCTCGCCCGATCGAGGAGTTCGCGGACGATGCGGCTGCCGACCCCGTGCCCCTTCGCGCTGCGGTCGACCGCGAGCGTGCGGATCTCGGCGACGTCGTCCCACATCACGTGCAGCGCGCCGCAGCCCACGATGACCCCGTCGATCTCCGCGACCAGGAACTCCTGCAGCGACTCGTAGTACGACACCGCCGGCTTGGGGACGATCGCGCGGGAATCGACGTACGGCGACGTGACCTCCCGGATGCGGCGGACGTCCGTCGCGCGGGCCGGCCGGACGAGAACCTGCGTTTCACTCACCCGCCCAACGCTAATACCCACACCGGACTCACGCGGACGCGTCCGCGCACAAGACATGCGAGGGGGCGCCCACCCGAAACCGGATGAGCGCCCCCTCGAAACGAACCGACCTTATTCGCCCTTGCCCAGGTCGATGCCGTCGGCGATAGCCGCCGTCTCGGCCTCGAGGGTGTCGGGTGCGGTGGCCCGCGGCGAACCCTTGAAGGTGAACGTGTCGTCCTTACCCTCGCCGGTGGCGTCGACCAGGACGATCTGGCCCGCACCGAGGTCGCCGTAGAGCAACTTCTCGGACAGCTGGTCCTCGATCTCGCGCTGGATCGTGCGACGCAGCGGACGGGCACCGAGCGCAGGGTCGTAGCCCCGCTTGGCCAGCAGCGCCTTGGCGAGGGGGGTGAGCTCGATCGCCATGTCCTTGTCCTTCAGACGCTCGTCCAGACGAGCGACCATCAGGTCGACGATCTCGACGATCTCCTCCTGCGACAACTGCGGGAAGACGATGGTGTCGTCCACACGGTTGAGGAACTCGGGGCGGAAGTGCTGCTTGAGTTCCTCGTTGACCTTCGCGCGCATCTTGTCGTAGCCGGTGGCGGTGTCGTTGCCGGACGCGAAGCCCAGCGAGACGCCCTTGGCGATGTCACGCGTACCCAGGTTGGTGGTCATGATGATGATCGTGTTCTTGAAGTCGACGACCCTGCCCTGGGAGTCGGTCAGGCGACCGTCCTCCAGGATCTGCAACAGCGAGTTGAAGATGTCGGGGTGGGCTTTCTCGACCTCGTCGAACAGCACGACCGAGAACGGCTTGCGACGCACCTTCTCGGTGAGCTGACCGCCCTCTTCGTAACCGACGTAACCGGGAGGCGAACCGAACAGGCGCGACACGGTGTGCTTCTCGGAGAACTCCGACATGTCGAGTGTGATCAGCGCGTCCTCGTCGCCGAACAGGAACTCGGCGAGCGCCTTGGCCAGTTCGGTCTTACCCACGCCGGTCGGGCCGGCGAAGATGAACGAACCGCCCGGACGACGCGGGTCCTTCAGGCCGGCACGGGTGCGGCGGATGGCCTGGGAGAGCGCCTTGACCGCGTCGTTGTTGCCGACGATGCGCTTGTGCAGCTCCTCCTCCATCCGCAGCAGACGAGCCGACTCCTCCTCGGTGAGCTGGAACACCGGGATACCGGTGGACGCAGCGAGCACCTCGGCGATCAGCTCCTCGTCGACCTCGGCCACGAGGTCCTGGTCGCCGGACTTCCAGGCCTTCTCACGCTCGGCCTTGGCGTCGATGAGCTTCTTCTCGTCGTCGCGCAGGGACGCGGCCTTCTCGAAGTCCTGGCCGTCGATGGCCGACTCCTTCTCGCGGCGCACGTGCGCGATCTTCTCGTCGAACTCGCGCAGGTCGGCCGGGGCCGTCATGCGACGGATACGCAGGCGCGCGCCCGCCTCGTCGATGAGGTCGATCGCCTTGTCCGGCAGATGCCGGTCGTTGACGTATCGGTCGGCCAGGTTGGCCGCCGACACCAGCGCGGCGTCGGTGATCGTGACGCGGTGGTGCGCCTCGTACCGGTCGCGCAGACCCTTGAGGATCTCGATCGCGTGCGGGATGGACGGTTCCTGCACCTGGATCGGCTGGAAGCGGCGCTCCAGCGCGGCGTCCTTCTCGATGTGCTTGCGGTACTCGTCGAGCGTCGTCGCGCCGATCGTCTGCAACTCACCGCGAGCCAGCATCGGCTTCAGGATGGATGCGGCATCGATCGCGCCCTCGGCGGCACCCGCACCGACGAGGGTGTGGATCTCGTCGATGAACAGAATGATGTCGCCGCGGGTGCGGATCTCCTTGAGCACCTTCTTCAGGCGCTCCTCGAAGTCGCCGCGGTAGCGCGAACCGGCCACCAGCGAACCGAGGTCGAGGGTGTACAGCTGCTTGTCCTTCAGCGTCTCGGGGACGTCGCCGCGGACGATGTCTGCGGCGAGGCCCTCGACGACGGCGGTCTTGCCGACGCCGGGCTCACCGATGAGCACCGGGTTGTTCTTGGTGCGGCGGGACAGCACCTGCATGACCCGCTCGATCTCCTTCTCGCGCCCGATGACCGGGTCGAGCTTGCCCTCGTGGGCAGCCTGCGTGAGGTTGCGACCGAACTGGTCGAGCACCAGCGAACCGGCCGGCTGACCGGCCTCGGGGCCGCCCTGGCCGACGCCTGCGCCGGCCTTCTCGCCCTTCTCACCGTTGTTGAAACCGGAGACGAGCTGGATGACCTGCTGGCGCACGCGCGGCAGGTCGGCACCCATCTTCACCAGCACCTGGGCGGCAACACCCTCGCCCTCGCGGATGAGGCCGAGCAGGATGTGCTCGGTGCCGATGTAGGAGTGGTTCAGCTGCAGACCCTCACGCAACGACAGCTCCAGCACCTTCTTGGCGCGCGGAGTGAACGGGATGTGTCCCGACTGCGGCTGGTTGGAGGGGCCGATGATCTCCTGGACCTGTTCGCGCACGGCCTCCAGGGAGATACCGAGCTGCTCCAGGGCCTTGGCGGCGACTCCTTCGCCCTCGTGGATGAGGCCGAGCAGGATGTGCTCGGTCCCGATGTAGTTGTGGTTGAGCATGCGCGCCTCTTCTTGCGCAAGCACGACAACCCGGCGGGCACGGTCGGTGAACCGTTCAAACATCGTCTTCTCCCTCGGCTGCTTCTTCGCTCGATGCTAGTCGTCACCCTGGACGCCGGTGGAGCCCCTGGGGACACCGGTGGAGATTCGGGGTGGCGAACTCTGCCGGTGACAACGCGAGCCCCGCCGCCTCTGTTCCGAGATCCGTCCACCGAATGCCGATCACGCGTTACGCCCAGGGCTCAATCGTCGCGCAATCGGTGCGCCCGCGACCTGCCCATAGGATCGGGGACATGGCCAGCTTCGTCGTCGATGCGTTCGGCACGGCGGTGTCCGTGAAGTGCCATGCCAGTGATCTCGATCGCCTTCGGCAGCAGTGGTCACGCTGCCTCACCGAACCGGTCCACGAGCCGAAGCAGATCGAGCGAGTCGAACACAGCGGCGGCGAGCTCGTCGATACGGCCGACTACGCGCTCTCTTCCGCCGTCACACTCGCCGCGATCAACGCACAAGCCGGGGAACGCCTCATGTTCCACGCCTGCGGCCTGGCCGATCCAGAGTCCCGGGACGTCGCGGTCCTCGTGGCCGCGTCCGGCACCGGCAAGACGACGGCCTCGGTACGGCTGAGTCAGGTCGGACTCGCCTACGTCAGCGACGAGACGATCGCGGTCGACGACGACCTGAGCGTTCGCGCCTATCCCAAGCCTGTGTCGGTGGTCATCGATCCGGCGCACCCCACGCAGAAATCGCAACACGGTCCGGACGAGTTGGGCATGGCTCCGGCGCCGGAAGGACACCTCGGGCTGGGTGCCGTCGTGCTGCTGACGCGGCGCCGTGACGAACATGTCGCCCCGACGCTGACCCGAATCGACCTGATCGACGGCTTGGTCGACCTGCTCCCTCACACCTCCGCCCTGCCGCGCATCACGCATCCACTGCGCACTCTCGCCTCCGCCGTCGCGCGAGTCGGCGGACCGCTGCGGCTGGAGTACTCGGAGATCGAGGAGTCCATCGAACTGTTGCGTGAAGCGCTCGGCTCGACCGCACCCGAGGTCGAGTTCGTGCATCTGCCACCGACCGCGGAGTTGTTCACCGCCGAGACGGTGGCCGCGCAACCGGTGACCGACCCACGGGTCGTCCAGCGCAGCCCGTATCTGGACGCCGTCGAAGCGGACGGGCGCGTCATGTTGTTGCTGGGCAGTCAGAGTATGGTGCTTGACGGCGTCGGTGCGCTGCTGTGGCGGCACGCCGAACAGCCGACCCGGATCGAGGATCTTCTGCAGCGATGCCGCGCGGAGTTCGGACCGCACCCGGACGACACACAGATCGTCAACTCGTCGGTCGAACAGTTGATCAGCCATTCGGTACTGCGCGAATGCGACGAAGTCACCCCTCCAGGGCGATGACCACCTGCCGGACGTGCTGAGCCAGGACCTCGGCCGCCAGTGCCGCGGCTTCGTCACCTTGGCGATACGGGTCGGCGATGTCCTTGACTCCCCGCGGAATCGGCTGTGTCAGAGCCGCTTTGACGATCTGGTCACCGCGCAGCGCCGGCTGCTGCGCAGCAACCGCGGTGAAGTGGGTGAGAAGGGTCGTACGACGCAGGGCGACCGGTGCCTCGTCCACGACCCACAGCCGGTGCCGAGACTCCATGCACAGCAGCAGATCAGCTTCGCGCACCATGGAAGCGGTGAGTTGGTGTCCGGCGAAACCTTCCGACGTCCCTCCCCGGGCCGACAGTTGGTCGGCCATCGGTCGATCCATCGGCTCGCCGTGGAGCGCCTGGATGCCGGCGGACGCGTACTCGACCGAGCCGTCGGACAGCAATCGGGCCAGTCGTTCGGCGAAAGGGGAACGACAGACGTTCCCGGTGCACACGAAAAGCACCTTGGGCACTGGGCAGGCTCCGTTCAGCTGGCCTCGCCGCGCGATTTCTTGGCGCGATCCACGCTCTGCTGCAACGCTGCGAGAAGGTCGATGACTTCGCCCTCGGATTCTGCCGCAGCGGCCGGCTTCTTGACCTCACCGCCCTTCAGCTTCGCCTTCACGACCTCCTTGACCGCCTGCTCGTAGTCGTCGGAATACTCGTCGGGCTCGTAATCGCCGGCGAGTGACTCGACCAGCATGTGAGCCATCTCGAGCTCAGCCTTCTTGATCTTCGTGTCGTCGTCGTCCAGCACCCCGAACTCGGGCTTGCGCACCTCGTCCGGCCACAACATCGTCTGCAGCACGATCACGTCGTCGCGGACCCGCAACAGCGCCACGGTGGAACGGGTACGCAGCGAAACCGTCACCAGGGCAACGCGATCGGTCTGTTCGAGTGCCTCACGCAGCAGCACGTACGGCTTCACCGCGCTCTTGTCGGGCTCCAGGTAGTACGACTTGTCGAGCACCAACGGGTCGATCTGCTCGGCAGGAACGAACTTGTCGACCGCGATCTCCTTGGTGGTGCTGATCGGCAGGTCGGCGAGATCGTCGTCGTCGAGCACCACCATCTCGCCGGAGTCGGTCTCGTAACCCTTGGCGATGTCGTCGTACGAGACCTGCTCGCCGTCGATCGAACACACCCGCTGGTACTTGATCCGGCCGCCGTCGGTGCGGTGCACCTGACGGAACTGGACATCATGGTTCTCGGTGGCCGAGTACAACCGCACCGGCACATTGACAAGGCCGAAGGAGACCGCGCCCTTCCAGATCGCTCGCATCCGTCAAGATTGCCCCATGCGCCCCATGCTCGCCACCCCCGCCGAGGTCCTTCCTCGCGGCGACGAGTGGCGACACGAGATCAAGTGGGACGGGATGCGCGCCCTGATCGACGTACGTGATCACCGCGTCCGCGTCTTCAGCCGCACCGAACGGGACGTCACGATCGCCTTTCCCGAGTTGGCATCGCCCGCCTCCGGGCTCGCTGATTTCGAGGATCTGCTGCTCGACGCCGAGATCGTCGTCATGCGAGCGGGCCGGCCCTCGTTCGCGGCGCTCGCCGAGCGGTTCAATGTCGTCGACCCGAACAGCGCCGACGAATTGGCCTCGACCGCGCCCGTCACCGCCATGGTCTTCGACGTGCTGCGCGTGATGAGGAGCCCGGTCACGGGCCGAACCTGGCGGGAACGACGCGACCTGCTCGACTCCATCGCCCCGACGTCGAAGTGGGTGTCGGTGCCGCCCGAGTTCGCCGACGGCGAGGCCCTGTTGGACGCCACCGCCGACCAGGGCATGGAGGGCATCGTCTCCAAACGGGTCGGCTCGAAATACTCGCCCGGTCTGCGCAGCGACGACTGGCGCAAGACGCTGCACCGGCGCACCGGTAGTTACGTGATCGTCGGGTGGCGGCGTCAACAGGCCGGGTCCGTTCTCGGATCGGTGCTGCTCGCCGAGCCCACCGAGGTCGGGCTCGCCTATCGCGGACGCGTCGGCTCCGGCCTGGCCGGTCGCAAGGGGGTGACGCTCGCCCGCGACCTGCTCCCGCTGCGTCGCGAGACTGCGCCGGTGGTCACCGGTGTGCCGGACGTCGACGCGCGCGATGCGATCTGGGTCGAGCCGCACCTTGTTGCCGATGTCGAGTTCCACGGCCTTTCCGACGCCGGCCGCTTGCGGCAGCCCGCCTGGCGCGGCTTGCGCTCGGATCTGACCGTGGCCGACCTGCAGATTCGTGCGGCTTCCCCGAACGGAGACGAATGATGGCACCGGAGAAACAGACCGTCACGGTCGAGGTGGACGGCCGCAAACTCGGCCTGTCGAATCTGGACAAAGTGCTGTTTCCGGCGACCGAAACGACAAAAGGTGAGGTGTTGCACTATTACGCCACCGTCGCCCCGGTGTTGTTGCCGCAACTCGAGCACCGGCCGTTGACCCGGATCAGATTTCCCGAGGGCGTGGGTGGGATCAGCTTTTTCGAAAAGAATCTGCCCCAAGGTGCACCGGACTGGCTGGGGCGGGTGACCATCGACTCGCGTGGTTCGCGCGGCGGAGATCAGGTGACTTACCCGCTGGTGGAAGATGTGGCCGGGCTCACCTATCTGGCCAATCTCGCCTCCATCGAGTTGCACGTGCCGCAGTGGCGGGTCGACGCAAACCTCACCCCCAAGAATCCGGACCGCCTGGTCATCGATCTCGACCCCGGCGCGCCGGCCGGTCTGCACGAATGCGCCGTTCTCGCCCTGGCTGTCCGCGAACGACTGACCGACCTCGGACATGACACCAGTGTTCCGGTCACCTCGGGCAGCAAAGGCCTGCAGTTGTACGCGCCTTTGGATGGTTCCCGTTCGAGCGACGAGGTGCGCGATTCGATGCGCGAGGTGGCGCAGGCGCTCACCAAGGACATGCCCGATCTCGTGGTGTGGAAGATGACGACCAATCTGCGCAAGGGCAAGATCCTGCTGGACTGGTCGCAGAATGTCGCCGCCAAAACGACGGTCTGCCCGTACTCGATGCGCGCGAAGGAGCGTCCCACGGTGGCCGCGCCACGCACGTGGGACGAACTGGAACGAGAAACGCAGCACCCGGGGGTGCTGCGTCAACTCGATTTCGAGGATGTGCTCGAGCGCCTCGACCGCGACGGCGATCTGATGGATGCGATCGAACACTGACCATTCAGTTGTTGGCGGCTGCGTAAGCTTCCTGCACCTCGCGCGAAACACGACCGCGCTCACTGACCTGGAAACCGTTCGCACGACCCCATTCACGAACCTTGTTCAGGTCGTCCTTCACACCGGCAGGGCGTGCACTGCGCGAGGCGCGACCCTTGACCCGACGTGCATTTCCGACCCATTTCGCGAGGTCATCGCGCAACTGGGCCGCATTCGACTGCGAAAGGTCGATCTCGTAGACGACTCCGTCGAGTCCGAACGACACGGTCTCGTCGGCGTCCGCGCCATCGAGGTCGTCGATGAGTTTGATCTGAACCCGCTGCGCCATCATTTCCTCCATCTGATCGGTCTTCCAGAATTACGGAGGCCAATTTAGTCACGAATCACCGCAGAAAGAAACTCCGGCCAAAAAAGGGATGCGGTGGTTCTCAGGAATGATCCGACGGCGGCGGACCGACCTGCTGATCGCGCTCCCACTGAGCCTGCGCAATTCGCTCCCGGCGATCGCCCTCGAGGATGTGCTTCATGATGACGTAGAACAGATAGAGCAGCCCGATGGACGGCAGGAGGGTTGCGATGTAGGGCCACACAATCACCAAGGATAGAACGCCGTTCGGCGCACCCCTTCACGCGGCGTGACCGACACCCTCACCGAGCGGCCGGTCAGTCGGTGTATTCGACCACCGGGCGCGCACCGCCGCCGGGGCCGACGACCAGGGGCAGATTGTCGATCAGCCGGGTCGTGCCGACCTTCGCCGCGACCGCGAGCAGGGCGGGACCGCGGTACCACTCGGGCACCTCTTCCAGCGTCGTCGGGTGCACCAGCACCAAGTAGTCGACGATCGCCAGCGGTTCGCGCACCAGCACGTCGCGGGCCGCGCGACGGATCGCGGCCGGTCCGGTCTGCGCCATGTCGGCACCGGCCTTCAACGCCGCCGACAGGCTGAGCGCGACCTCGCGGTCGGACGGCGACAGATAGGTGTTGCGGCTGCTGAGTGCGAGGCCGTCGTCCTCACGCACCGTCTCGACGGGAACGATGTCGACCGGGAAGTCGAGATCGCGCACCATGCGCCGGATAAGCAGCAGCTGCTGCGCGTCCTTCTGGCCGAAGAACGCCTTGTCCGGCCGCACCAGGTGCAGCAGTTTCGCCACGACGGTCAGCACTCCGTCGAAGTGCCCCGGACGCGACGCACCTTCCAGCACAGAACCCAGTGGTCCGGCCGAGACCCGGATTCCCGGCTCCCCCTCGGGGTAGACGACGTCCGGACTCGGAGCGAAGACGATCGCCGCACCGTGTTCACGGCAGATCTCCACGTCGGACTCGAACGTGCGCGGGTACCGCGACAGGTCCTCCCCCTGAGCGAACTGCAGCGGGTTGAGGAAGATCGTGACGATCACATGATCCACCCTGGAGCGCGCCTGCTCGATGAGTTCGGCGTGACCGCTGTGCAGCGCACCCATGGTCATCGTCACCCCGACGGTGCCGGTCAGCTCGCGGCGAGCGTTCGCCAACTCCTCGCGGGTGCGCGCGATCGTCAGGGTCATCGGTTCTCCTTGGAAAGCAGGTCGGTCATCGGGTCTACTTTTTCGGCCGGCAGGACGCGTCGCGTCGCCGCCCGCTGCGTCGTTGCCAGAGCCATCGCACGATAGGCCATCAGCGCGTCGTCCGTCAGTACGCCGAGATGGGCACGCACTGTTTGAAGGTCACCGCGGGCCACCGGCCCGGTGAGTGCCTTGTCGCCCCGCTCCAGCGCGTTGTCCAGGCTCGCCTCGAGCAACGGGCGCAGGATGCGCGACGGATCGTCGATACCCACCTCCCGCAAGACCTGCTGAGCCTGGGCGACGAGCGTGACCAAGTGGTTCGAGCCGTGGGCGAGGGCCGCGTGATAGCGCGGCCGATCGACCTCGGCGAGATAGAACGGATCACCCCCGATGTCGACGACCAGTGCCTCACCGATCAACTGCGCCCCCGGCGATGCCGTGACCGCGAAGGGCGTGCCGGCCAGGCGGGGCAGGTCCTTCGGCCCACCGGTGAACGTCATCGCGGGGTGCATCGCGACGACGTCCCCGCCGGCGTCGAGCACCGCCTGCAGAACCGAGGGGCCGTGAAATCCGCTGGTGTGGACGACCAGTTTCCCACCGGCCCAGGCATTTTCGGCTCCCAATCCGTCCGCGAGTGGGCCAAGCGCGTCGTCCGGGACAGTCATCAGGATCACGTCCGCGCAGGCGACCACCTCGGGGATCGGGACGATCGGCACGCCGGGAAGCATGGCCCCAGCCCGTTCGAGGGAGGCCTCACTGACCGCCGAGACAGCGACGATCCGGTGGCCGGATGCGGCGAGCGCAGCCCCTAGAACAGCACCGACCTTGCCGACGCCGACGAGTCCGATGCGCAGGGCAGGGGGCGAATTCATCACCTGCACGACGTTACCTGTGGGCCGACCCGACCCACCTCGTACGCTGCGCTGGTGCCGAATTCACCGTCCACGCGCCCGCTGCGCCAGGCGTGGCACGAGGCGTTGTACGGGGCTGACGGGTTCTACCGGCAACCCGGCGGACCGGCGGCCCACTTCAGCACCTCGGCGCAGGGCCTGCCCGGGGTGGATGAACTCCTCGCCGAGTGCATCATCGCGATCGCCGAAGAGCACCGGCTGGATCACGTGGTCGAAATC
Organism: Yimella lutea; assembly: GCF_006715095.1. Classification (NCBI taxonomy): domain Bacteria; kingdom Bacillati; phylum Actinomycetota; class Actinomycetes; order Micrococcales; family Dermacoccaceae; genus Yimella; species Yimella lutea. The sequence continues at coordinate 826,143 of NZ_VFMO01000001.1, read as the reverse complement.
GGCTGTGGCAGAGGTGAACTGCTGGCTTTGATTGCTCAGCGGTCGAAGCGCCTTCAGCTGACGGGTGTGGACGTCGTCGATCGTCCGGCCGGACTGCCTGCGTCCGTGGAGTGGGTCCGTTCGCCCGGCGGCGAAGGCCTCCCGGACGAACTGACCGATCTGAGGTCGACATTGGTGCTGGCGCACGAATGGCTCGACGTCGTGCCCTGCGAGATCGCCGTGACCACGTGCGACGGCCTTCGCGTTCTGGAGGTCGCGCCCGACGGTGGGTCGCGTCCGGGCCGAGAACTCAGCGACCGGGAGCGTGAGTGGTGCGAACAGCACTGGCCCGACGCGCAAGCAGCCGAGATCGGCACCACGCGCGACGACGCCTACTGCGAACTGCGATCACGGATCGCCGACGGACTGCTGATCTGCGTCGACTACGGGCACACGATCGAGGACCGGCCGACGGACTCGACCTTCACCGGCTACCGGGCCGGCGCCATCTGCGAGCCCCGCTTCGACGGCTCCACCGACCTCACCGCGCACGTGTCGATGGACTCGCTCGGTGTACCGGAACTGTTGCAGCAGAAGGACATCGCCGCGCGATACCTCGTCATTCCCGATCGTCCCGATCATGAGCTCGCGCGCATGGATCCGACGAAGTACCTGTTGATGCTGCGCCGACGCTCCGCCTACGCGACGTTCACCGAGCCGGCAGGACTGGGCGCGTTCTACTGGTCGCTGGAGCGGGTCACTTCTTCGGACGCAACGAGTTGATGATGTCGAGGATGTCCTGGTCGGACATCTTCTTCTTGGTGTCCATGTCGCGTGAGATCAACAGCATCACCGATACCCCGCTACCGGAGAAGGCGACGACCCGGGCCTCGGCCTTCTTCCCCTCGCACCTCTTCGCTTCGGGGTTCGCGACGTCCATCGTCATCAGCGACTCGATCGCAGGCGTCTTCCCGCCGTTCACGGTGATCTGACGCGTTCGGGCCGGGCTGTACTTCAGGTACTTCTTCGTCTTCTTGTCGTACGTGATCAGCTTCGCGACGTTCTCGATGACGGACGGGGCGGCTTCCGCCGGGTCGCGGGTGCCGATGTTCACGAAGCCGATGAATCCGGTGGCGGCGGTCTTCGCCGTCGGACAGTGACCCTTGCCGTACTCGGACGGCGCGCTGGCGACCACGCCCTTGTCCTCCTTGTTGTCGGCGAGCCACCCCTGCAGGTCACCGGAGTGCTTCGGTGGTTCCCACTTGTCGTTGTCCGGAACGTCATAGGCTCGACAGTCGGCGAACTCGACGTGGTGGTGCTCGTCGTCGACGCCGATGTGGTCGTGGTCTGTGTCGTGGTGGCGGTGGTCGGCGGCGAAGCGCCGCCCTGGACCTGCTCGTCGTCACCGCCGGTCAACGCCCAGATGCCGACTCCACCGAGCGCGAGCGCAGCGATGACTCCTGCGGCGATGAGCGCGTTGCGACCACCGGTGCCTGCTCCACCCGAACTCCGAAGCGTCGGGTCGGTGTCCTGCAGGTACCGCTGGTAATAGCGGTCCTGCGACGGCGGCGGCGTGTGCGGCCCCTGGTCCCCCATCTGATCGTTCACGCCGCCCACGGTACCTTCCGCCACCCTCAGCGAGGCGGCTTGCACGCTGCGCCCGGGTGGGATGAACTGGCCCCATGCCCTCCAGCTCCGACGACGAACGCTTTGCGGGCAACCGGTCGGACACAGGACCACAAAATTCTCCATCAGTGACCGCGGCGGTGGGCGGCACCGGTTTCTCCACCACCGACATGGTGCTCAACATCGGTCCGCAGCACCCCGCGACGCACGGCGTCCTTCGTCTGCGGCTCACCCTCGACGGCGAGCTGATCAAGCACGCCGAACCGGTCATCGGCTACATGCACCGCGGCGCGGAGAAGCTGTTCGAGGTGCGCGACTACCGGCAGATCATGGTGCTGGCAAATCGACACGACTGGCTGTCGGCGTTCAGCAACGAGATCGGTGTCGCCCTCACGGTCGAGCGGATGCTGGGCATGGACGTGCCCCAACGGGCCACCTGGACGCGCACTCTGCTGGCCGAACTCAATCGCGTACTGAACCACCTGATGTTCGCCGGCTCCTACCCACTCGAGCTCGGTGCGATCACCCCGATCTTCTACAGCTTCCGCGAGCGCGAGGAGTTGCAGGCCGTCATGGAGGAGATCTCCGGCGGACGGATGCACTACATGTTCTCCCGCGTCGGTGGCCTGCGTGACGACCTGCCGGCCGGCTGGTTGCAGCGGGTGGACGCGGCGATCGAGGCCGTCCGCCGGCGCCTGCCCGAACTCGAATCGCTGCTGATCGGCAACGAGATTCTGCGTGCCCGCACGCGTGGGGTCGGCGTGCTGTCGGCCCGCACCGCGAAGGCGTACGGAGTCAGCGGGCCGATCGCACGAGCCAGCGGGCTCGACGTCGATCTGCGTCGCGACCAGCCCTACCTTGCCTACGGTGAATTGTTCGCGCCCGGCGGCCCCGGACGCGTGGTGACCCGCACCGCCGGCGACTGCGAGGCACGCCTGGAAGTGCTCCTGGAGCAGATCCATGTCAGCCTCGACCTGGCCGAAGCCTGCGTGGATCGGTTGCGCTCGATGCCGGCCGGACCGGTCAACGTGAAGCTGCCGAAGGTGCTGAAGGTGCCCGAGGGCACCGACTACTTCGCGACCGAGAACCCGTTGGGGTTCAACGGCTACTACCTCGTCTCCCGCGGTGACAAGACGCCATGGCGCCTGAAGCTCCGGTCGGCATCGTTCAACAATGTGGCCGTCCTGAGTGAAGTGCTCGAGGAGACCCTGGTCGCCGACATGGTCGCGATCCTGGGATCGATGTTCTTCGTCGTCGGCGACATCGACCGCTGATTACGGGAAGGGATTTTCCTCACCGGCAGGGAAATTCTCCTGCTCACGGAACAATTCTCCCTCGATCTGTCCGCGCACGGACGGCCTCACGCGGGAGTGGCGTCGCCCTTCGGCTTCTTGTCGTCGTCGTCCTCGTCGATGCGGCACCACTGCTGCACCACGAAGCCGATGATCGCCAGACCGACGGACGCGAGAGCCGAGGCCGCCGCGACGATCGCGATGCCGCGCAGACGGTCGGAGTCGAGGTTGTGCAATGCCGCCGCTGCGTGACCCGCATACCAACCGGCGAGCACGCCGCCGACGAGGGCGGACGCCTGTGCGGCGACCAACGTCCGACGGGCCACCTGGGGCGCCGGCATCCGGCGCGCGGTGTGCCGGCGGTACGAGCGGATCTGCCAACCGCCGGCGGCGACCAGCCCGCCCATCAGCGCGATGACCGCGACAGTGAACCAACTGATCTGCGGGATCGTGTTGCCCTGCGTGCTCCAGAAGCGCAGGAAACCGTAGGACAGCACGAAAGCGATGACGCCGGCGATCACCGGGTGTCGTACCTGGACACCGTCCTGCATCAGTCGTTCACCGCCCGGACTCCGGTGGTGTCGACCTCGGCGGCGAGATCGCTGACCGCGCGGACGCCGTCCGCGGTGCGCAACCGGGCACCCGGGTCGAGGTTCCCCCAGGGCACCAACACGAAACCGCGCTCGCCGGCTCGCGGGTGCGGCAGGGTCAGCTCGTCGGTGTCACTGGTCAGATCGGAGCCGTCGGACGGGTCGCCGACCTGAATCAGATCGAGGTCGAGCGTCCTTGCCCCCCAACGGCCTTCGCGGGTGCGGTGGTGCCAGCGCTCGATCTGGTGCAGCCGGTCGAGCAGCGTCTGCGGCGCCAGGCGCGAGCGGCCCAAGATGACGGTGTTGAGGTAGTCGGGCTGGTCAGGTCCGCCGACCGGGTCGGTCTCGACGAGTGGCGCGACCGCGACGACGGTGAGTCCGTCGGTCTCGTCCAGCGCGCGGATCGCGGCCTTCAGCGTGGCCTGCCGGTCGCCGAGGTTGGCGCCCGCTGCGATGACGACAGGGCGGTCGTGCTCGCGGTGCACGGTGACCGCGGGCCCACCCAACCGGGCGTCGTGGAACGGGACGCCGGCAGGAGCCTGCGGCTTGCGAATGGTCACGGTGGCGGACTCGACCCCGGGAAAGGAAAGCGTGGACGCGGCGATGCGCTCGGCCAGAGTCTCGATGAGATCGACCGGTTCGCCGCGCAGGACGGCCTCGGCCGCCTGGGCGACGTCGGCGTAGCTGACCGACCTGGTGAGGTCGTCGGACTCGCCGGCCCGGCGGACGTCGATGCCGAACGTGATGTCGGCGAGGAAGCGCTGCGGCTCGACCTTCTCGCTCGCAAGGACGCCGTGGCAGGTGGTGACCTCGAGGCCGGTGATCGTGATCGTGTCGCTCATCGCGCCGCCCGCAGCGAGCCGACGACGTCGCAGGCCGCCATGGTGGAGCGCACCTCGTGCACGCGGATCGCCCAGACCCCGGCCTGGGCCAGCACCACGCTGACCGCAGCCGTCGCGGCATCACGCCGGTCGGCGGGCAACGGCGAACCGTCCACCGATCCGACCGGACCGAGGAAGGACTTACGGGAGGCCCCGACCAACAATTCGTGACCGAGTTCCATGAAGCGCGGCGTGGCACGCAACACCGCCCAGTTCTGAGCGGCTGTCTTGGCGAAACCCAGGCCCGGGTCGAGCACCAACAGCTCAGGACGGATCCCGCTGTCCAACAGTGCGTCCCGGCGCTCGCTCAGCTCACGCAGGACGTCCTCGACCACATCGTCGTACTGCGTGCGGGTCTGCATGTCGTGACTGTGACCGCGCCAGTGCATGGCGACGTACGCCGCCCCGACCTCGGCAACCATGGTCGCCATTTCCGGGTCGGCCAGGCCCCCGCTGACGTCATTCACGATCGCCGCTCCGGCCTCGACGCACGCGTGCGCCACGGATGCGCGCATCGTGTCGACCGAGATCGGCACGTCGGCAGCAAGAGCCTCGACCACCGGCAGCACGCGGGCCTGTTCATCCTGGGCGGACGGTCGTTCGGCACCTGGACGGGTCGACTCGCCACCGACGTCCAGGATGTCGGCACCCTGGGCGATGAGGTCGCGACCGTGCGCGATCGCGGCTTCGTGGTCGAACCAGCGTCCGCCGTCGGAGAACGAATCGGGGGTCACGTTGACCACGCCCATGACCAACGGGCGGTCGGCGGGCCGCTTCGGCAACGACCGGGCGGTCATCGGTGGGAGGAAGCCTTCATCAGGCTCATCGCCTCGGACCGGGTCGCCGGGTCACGCAGCACGCCTCGCACCGCGGAGGTGATCGTCGTGGCGCCGGGCTTACGCACGCCGCGCATCGACATGCACAGGTGCTCGCATTCCAAGACCACCAGCACGCCCTGGGCATCCAGGTGGGTGATGATCGCGTCGGCGATCTGCGTGGTCAGCCGCTCCTGCACCTGCGGACGCTTGGCGAACACATCGACCAGGCGGGCGATCTTCGACAGCCCGGTCACTCGTCCGTCCTTGGCCGGGATGTATCCGACGTGTGCGACGCCGTGGAAGGGCACCAGGTGGTGCTCGCAGGTGCTGTAGAGCTCGATGTCCTTGACGATGATCAGCTCGTCGTGATCGATCTCGAAGGTGCGCGAGAGCACCTCGGCGGGATCCTGATCCAGGCCGGAGAACACTTCCTCGAACGACTTGGCGACCCGCATCGGGGTGTCGACCAGGCCGTCGCGGTCGGGGTCCTCCCCGACCGCGATCAGCAGTTCACGCACCGCCGCGGCGGCGCGATCACGATCAAATGCCCGGCGGGTCAATGCGTCCACCGTCCGGCACCTCGACGATTGCCTCCACCGGACGCTCCTCGTCCTTGTCGAGGTCGACGCCCTGGGCCAGCGCACGCTTCTCGGCCTCGGTCATGACCGGCGGGCGGTCGCTGACGAACCGGCGGTCGCTGGACAGCCACACCTGACGCTTCGGACGCTTGTGCACGTTCTTGAAGATCTCGGCGAGCTGCTCGGCGTTCAGCGTCTCCTTCTCCAGGAGTTCGAGCACGAGGGCGTCGAGGATGTCGCGGTTGTCGTTGATCGCGTGCCACGCCTCGTCGTGCGCGGCCTCGATGAAGCGGCGCACCTCGTCGTCGACGACGCTCGCGAGCGCCTCGGAGTAGTCGCGCTCGTGGCCCATGTCGCGCCCGAGGAAGACCTCGGAGTTACCGGAGCCGAGCTTGACCGCGCCGACGCGCTCGCTCATGCCGAACTGCGTGACCATCTGGCGCGCCATACCGGTCGCCTTTTCGATGTCGTTGGACGCACCCGTGGACGGGTCGTGGAACACGACCTCCTCGGCCACACGTCCGCCGAGCGCGTACGCCAGCTGGTCGAGCAACTCGTTACGGGTGGTGGAGTACTTGTCGTCGATCGGCAGCACCATCGTGTACCCGAGAGCGCGGCCGCGCGGCAGGATCGTGATCTTGCTGACCGGCGCGGTGTGGTTCATCGCCGCGGCGACGAGCGCGTGACCACCCTCGTGGTACGCGGTGATCTTGCGTTCCTTGGCGCTCATCGCACGGGTCTTCTTCTGCGGGCCTGCCATGACGCGGTCGATCGCCTCGTCGAGCGCACGGTTGTCGATGATCTGCGCGTTGCTGCGGGCGGTCAGCAGCGCCGCCTCGTTCAGCACGTTGGCGAGGTCGGCACCGGAGAAGCCCGGGGTGCGACGGGCGACGGCGAGCAGGTCGACGTCGTTCGCCATCGGCTTGCCCTTGGCGTGCACTTGCAGGATGTGATGACGGCCGGCCATGTCGGGCGCCTCGACCGCGATCTGACGGTCGAAACGTCCCGGACGCAGCAGCGCCGGGTCGAGGATGTCGGGACGGTTGGTCGCCGCGATCAGGATGACATTGGTCTTGACGTCGAAGCCGTCCATCTCGACCAGCAACTGGTTGAGGGTCTGCTCGCGCTCGTCGTGGCCACCGCCCAGACCGGCACCACGGTGGCGGCCGACGGCGTCGATCTCGTCGACGAAGATGATCGCCGGGGCGTTCTCCTTGGCCTGGTTGAACAGGTCGCGGACGCGAGAGGCACCCACACCGACGAACATCTCGACGAAGTCGGAACCGGAGATCGAGTAGAACGGGACGCCTGCCTCGCCGGCAACGGCGCGGGCCAGCAGGGTCTTACCGGTACCGGGCGGGCCGTAGAGCAGCACGCCCTTCGGGATCTTCGCGCCGACGTCCAGGAACTTCTTCGGTGACTCCAGGAACTCCTTGATCTCGTGGAGTTCCTCGACCGCTTCATCGGCGCCGGCGACGTCGGAGAAGGTGACGGTCGGCATGTCCTTGGTGGCGAGCTTCGCCTTCGACTTGCCGAACTGCATGACGCGCGAACCGCCGCCCTGCATCTGGCTCAGGATGAACCAGAAGACACCGAGCACCAGCAGCAGCGGCAGGATCGTGAACAGCAACGACACGAAGACGTTCTGCCGGGCGGGATCGTCGGTGAAGCCCTTCGCCGGCGGGTTCTTCTCCAGCAGCTGGACGATGTGGTTGCCGCGGGCGGTGACGTAATCGGCCTGGACCTTCTTGGCGTCCTTGGCCTCACCACCGGTGTACGCCGTCTTCAGCGTCAGGTTGATGCTGTCAGGCGTGAGCTTGGCCGACTCCACCTGCTTGTTGGCGATGAGCTTCTGGGCTTCTGAGGTGTCGATCTTCTGGTAGCCACCGGCATTGCCGACGGAGAACCAGATGAACGCACCCGCGATGACGAGGGCGATCAGCAGCCAGGGGCCGCGGACGAGACGCTTCGATTTCATGTACGTGCGGGGTGGTCGCCCCGTGCCTCCTGCTCACTGTGCATTACCAGCTGACCGACAGCCGAATCGCTGACCGACGCTACATCGTGGTGGACCGGCGCAAACCGATCGGTCCATCCTCCCAGCCCCAACGGACCAGGAACGAATTGTGTTCCGGCTACCTCACATCGGTCCGTGCCGGCGACGATGCCGGACCGTGCGAGCCTGCGAGCGCGGCCGGAGGAGAAGTCGTCACAGAAGGCGCAGATGTAGTCGAAGGCTGAGCCCGCGAAGCCTACGAGTACATGTGCGGCGCGAGCACGCCGATGTCGCGCAAGTTGCGGTACTTCTCGTCGAAGTCCAGGCCGTAACCGACGACGAACTCGTTGGGGATCTCGAAGCCGACGTACTTGCAGTCGATCTCGACCTTGGCGGCCTCGGGCTTGCGCAGCAGGGTGCAGATCTCCAGCGAAGCCGGGTTGCGGGACAGCAGGTTGCTGCGGATCCAGTTCAGGGTCAGCCCAGAGTCGATGATGTCCTCGACGATCAGCACGTGCCGGTTCGAGATGTCGGTGTCGAGGTCCTTCAGGATGCGGACGACGCCGGAGGACTTGGTGCCCGAGCCATACGACGACACAGCCATCCAGTCCATGGTCACGGTGCCGGGCAGCGCACGCATGAGGTCGGCCATCACCAACACCGCGCCCTTCAGGACGCCGACCAGCAGCACTTCCTTGTCGTGGTAGTCGGCCCAGATCTCCTTGCCGAGCTCCTCGAGCCGGGCGTGGATCTGCTCCTGCGTGTACAGGACGTGGTCGAGGTCGTCACCGAGGTGCGCGGAATCCATGGGCCTATTCAACCTGACCGCTGGGCTCGACGTGGATCTGCCCGGTGCCTCGTCGCACCCGAAGCCGTCCGGGGACGTCCACGGGTCCTTGCCCGCGCCAACCGGTGAGCAGGGTCTCCAGGGACGCCACGTGTGTCGAGGACAGGTCGGCGATGACCGCGCCCTGCGCCGCAAGCGCTCCGCGCCACCACCGGGTGCGAATCGCGATCGGGACGCCCGTCAACTCCTCCACCGGCCACGGCGCACCACCCAGGCGGTCCTGCAGCGCTGCTGTTTCGGCGTCGAGGTGGTCGGCGTCCTGGCGGGCGAGGTCGGCCGTGCGGGCAAGACCCTTGATCAATCCCGGACCGAGATCACCTTCGAGATGGGCGAGCGCGCGACGCACACGCACCCGGGAAAAGCGTGGGTCGTCGTTGTGCGGGTCGTCCCAGAACACCAATCCCTCGGCCGCGCACGCCTGCCGGGTCTGCTGTCGGCTGATGCGCAGCAGCGGTCGGACGAGGCCGTGCCCGGCCGGTGCCATCGCCGCGATGGACCGGAGCCCGGACCCCCGCACGAGCCCGAGCAGCACGCTCTCCGCCTGGTCGTCCTGGGTGTGGCCGAGCAGGATTGCGTCCGCTTCCGTCCGCCCCGCGGCTTCTCGAAGCGCCGCGTACCGTGCTGCGCGGGCTGCCGCCTCCGGACCGTCCTTGCTGTCGGCGACCTCGACCGCGACCACCTGCGCGGACAGTCCGAGGCGGCGGACGCGTTCGGCCGCGTCCTGCGCGATCTGTGCCGAGCCGTCCTGGAGCCCGTGATCGACGACCATCGCCAGCGCTTCTGCATCCAGCTTGGGTGCCTCGAAGGCGACGGCGGCAGCCAGGGCCGTGGAGTCTGCGCCGCCCGAGCACCCGACGATCACCCGGCGTAACCCGTTGTCCCGCAGCGCGGTCCGCACGGCCAACCGGATGGCGGCGACCGCGGGGTCAGGCCCGGGCACCGCTGACCGACCACTCAACCATGGACGCGGGCGAGCCAGCGTTCGGGCTCGGTGATCTCCACGGCGGTCGGGAGGGTCTCCGGTGAGGTCCAGACCTCGTTGAGTCCGTCGACACCGACCTTGTCGATCACCGCGCGGCAGAAGACGGCGCCGTCGCGGTACTGCCGCATCTTGGCCTCGAGGCCGAGCAATCGGCGCAACACCCGGTCGACCGAACCGGCACCCTTGCGCCGCTGGTCGAACTTGCGCCGGATCTCCTCGACGCTGGGCACGACCTGAGGGCCGACGTCGTCCATCACAACATCGGCGTGGCCCTCAAGCAGCGACATGACGGCGGTCAGCGCAGCGACCCGTTCGCGCTGCTCGGACGTGACGAACACGTCGGCGAGCCCGCTGCCGCCCTCCTTGAGCGCGGCCGGCAGCCGAGAGCTGATCTCCTTCAGCTTCTGCGGCATGGCCTCGGGGTCGGGCACCAGGTCGACCATCAGTGACCTCGAACTGTCGATCATGTGATCGCGCAGCCATGGGACGGCAGTGAACTGCACTCGGTGGGTCTCCTCGTGCAGGCACACCCACAGCCGGAAGTCGTGGCTGTCTACGTTCAGTTCCCGTTCTGCCGCAACGATGTTGGGAGCCACGAGCAGCAGGCTCGGCTGTCCACCGGGGGCGAGGTCGTACTGGCCCAGCACCTTCGACGAGACGAATCCGAGCAACCCGCCGGCCTCGGTGCCGGAGACCTTGGACGTCACGGCCCGGGTGGCCCGGCCGCCGGCCCGCTTGGCCAGCAGTTTGTCCATCACCGGGTCGGTCAGCGATGCGAACGAGTTGACGTTGACGTCGATCCAGGTGCCCCGGTCCACGACGTGCACCGGCGAGTGCGGATGACCGGTGGTGTCGAGGCGGGCAGTGGACGCGACCGGTTCGTAGGCGCGTTCTGCCGCGATCCGAAGATCCTCGGTGACGGCGTGCGCCTCCCCCAGACTCACGGTCGGGCCGTCGCCGGCCACGCGTCGTCCGATGCGGCGGGCGATGGTCCAATCCACGTACGACATGTCAGCCAACCTAAGCGACGGTTCGGTCAGAGCTTCGCGAGCGCCGCAACGGTGTTGTCGATCGCGGCGCGGACGCCCCACGCGCCGGCCCCGTTCATCGGGCCGTTGCTGGTGATCGCGAAGACGAGAAGGCGTCCGGAATCGGTGACGACCGTGCCGGCGAGTGAGCTGACGTCGGGCAGGCTGCCGGTCTTGGCCCGCACCTCACCGGCGGCCCACTTGTCGGAGTCGAGGGAGTAGCGGTCGTGCAGGGTGCCGTTCCAGGCAGCGACCGACTCGCGGGCGAGTACTTCCTGGAAGGGCTTGCTCTTGCCGGTCGTGCCGGCAACGAGCAGGTCGCTCAACAGCTTCGCCGGGATCGTGGTGCCGTCGGACAGTCCGCTGACATCGGCGAGCTTCACGCCGGTGGTGTCGAACCCGTCCTTCTCGAGCAGGGAACTCACCCATGTCGTGACAGAGTCACTGGGTACGCCCTGACCGAACGCAGCTGCGCGCGTGAGGGATTCGATCATCGCGTTGTCACTGTCACGCATCGCTTGACCGAGCACGTCGATCAACGGGGCACTCTGCACCGACCCGAGTACGGGGACTCCAGCTGCGGACTTGACCTCGCCGCCGGCGACCGCGGTGATGCCGCGCTTGCCGAGTTCGGAGATCAACGCGTTCAGCACCGACCTGTTCGGGTCGGCTGCGGCAGGCTTCGGGGGTTGTGAGCGCTCGGTGGACAGGCCGAGTTGCGCGATCCGGGCCGAGAATCCCATCCCGAGGTAGTCGGGGTGCCAGGTCCTCACCGCGTCCGGACCGGGTGCGTAGGTGGTGGTGTCGAGGCCGACGGTCACCGAGGTGCGACCCTGCTTCTTCAGCCCGGTCGCGACCTGTGCGGCCAGATCGGCGACGCCGGCGTGACCGACGATCTGGTTCGGATCACCCTTGCCCCGCGCGAGGACCGTGTCTCCGCCGGCAACGAGCACGGGCTGTCCGCCGTGGTCGACCACCTTCGTCGTGAACGGCTTGTTCAGGTCCATGGTCGTGGCGACAGCCCAGGCCGCGAGCAGTTTCGTGGTCGATGCCGGGATGAGGGCGCGCGCGCCGGCTTGGTCGAAGAGGGTCGCGCCGGTCGCCGCGTCGCGTACGACGACCGAGGTGTCCTTCAGGTAGCCCTTGGACGCGAGCGGTCCCTTCAACGCAGCGGCCACCTGCGGGGCGCTCAACGGTTGCCCGGACGCGACGGGCACTGCGGACGGCGCGGACGGCGGTTTCGGGGCGGGGTACGACGGCGCCGGGGTGGTCTGCGAGGGCAATGGCACGGGTGAAGGGCTGGTGCTGTCGAGGGTGAGGATGCCGGGAACCTTGTCGTGAACGTCCAGCACGCCGTAACCGCCGACAGCCAGCAGAACGACGGCGCCACCGGCCAACACTTGTTTCAGCACTGCTTCCCTTCCGCACGCTCGTACGTCAGGTGCGAGCGTAACGGCGGCGGGCTGGTCAGCCGTGCCGCTTGGAGATCCGGCGACGCAGGTGCTCCATCTCGGGGTTGGTGTCGATCTCCGCCCGGGCCAGACGACGCAGCCGCACGATCTGCACGATGCCGATCGTCCAGACGATGTACTGAACGCACCACGCCGCTCGGAAGCTGTTGTTGGTCCAGGTCGCAGGCCCACCCGGGGAGACACGGTCGAGCACCACGCCGATCAGGACGACGGTGCACAGGGATGCGGTGAACCCACCGACGTTGACGATGCCGGTGGCCGAGCCGATGCGGTCCGGCGGGTTGAAGGTGCGGGCGAGGTCGAAGCCGACCATCGATCCGGGTCCGCCGATCGACATCATGATGCCGAGCAGCACGACCAGCGGGGTCGGCGGACGTCCAGGCCACAGCAGCACGACCGTCCACGTCGCCACGATGGCGAGAACGAGGCCGAGCACGAGCGTCGACCGCGAATACGGGAAGCGGACGGTGAACCCGCCGATGAACGGCGAGACCATGATCCCGGTGATCACCATCAGCGTGAGCAGGGCACTCGCCTCCCCCGAGGACATCCCCAATCCGACGGTCAGGTACGGGAATCCCCAGATCATCGCAAAGACCGTCGCGCTGAACTGTGCGGTGAAATGGCACCACAGGCCGAGCTGGGTGCCCGGCGTCCGCCAGGCCGAACGCAACGCGCGTCCGACGGAGCGCATGCGCAGCTTCGTGCGATTCGGGTCGAGGTAGGGGGTGTCGCGGACGACCAGCAGCATGACGATCGCGACGACCACACCGGAACCGGACGCGATCAGGAACGATCGCTGCCAGCCGTACGTGTGCAGGGCGGCCGACAACGGACCCGCGGCAAGGATCGAGCCGACCTGTCCGGCCCATCCGGTCGCCTGGGTGACCATCGCGGAGCGCGCCGGCGGAAACCACAGCGCGACCAGTCGCAGCACGGACACGAACACCATCGCGTCCCCCATGCCCACGAACACCCGCGCGAGCACGCCGGCTCCGAACGTGTGGGCGAACGCGAACCCGGCCTGTGCGAGGGTCATCATCGCCAGACCGGTGGTCAGCAGGGCGCGCGAGCCGAAGCGGTCGAGCATCGCTCCGACCGGCACCTGCATCGCGGCGTAGACCAGCAGCTGCACCATGGTGAAAACGGCCAGCTGCGCCGAGGTGATGTGGAAGCGTTCGGCAGCGAGCACCCCCGCGACGCCGAGCGAGGCCCGGTGGAAGACGGCGAGCACGTAGACCAGCAGCGCCGCGCCCCAGACGAACCAGGCCCGTCGTCCGCCGAGTGGATACGCAACCGGCGCCGTGCTCACTTCGTCCTCCTTTGTGGGTTCGACGTGTCAGGCTCGTCCCCATGCAGAATTTCGAGCGTGACGGACTGGTCTTCGACGTGACCGACAGCGGCCCCCGCGACGGTGAGGTGGTCGTTCTGCTGCACGGCTTCCCACAGGATGGCACCGCATGGACGGGTGTGTCAGAACGTCTCAACGACGCCGGGCTGCGCACACTTGCCCCCGACCAGCGTGGCTACTCCCCCGGCGCCACGCCGAAGGGTCGGGCGGCGTACGACATCCGTGAGTTGATCGGCGACATCGCGGCACTGGTCGAGGCGAGCGGCGCCGAGAAGGTGCACCTGGTCGGGCACGACTGGGGAGGCGCGGTCGCGTGGTCGATGGCGGCGCACCGGCCCGACCTGGTCTCGACGGTGACCGTGTTGTCGACGCCGCACCCGGCTGCGATGGCCTGGGCACTGCAGCACGGCGGGCAGTGGCGCAAGAGCTGGTACATGGCAGCGTTCCAGGTGCCTTTCCTGCCCGAACTGCAGATGTCGCGCGGGATGCGAAAGATGTTCTCGCGCACCGGACTTCCCGACTCGTACGCCGATCGCTACGTGGCTCGCTTCAGCACCCCGGAGTCGTTGCACGGACCGCTGGGTTGGTACCGCTCCTTGTCCAGCCGCGCCTCCTTGGTCGCGAACGCCAAGCCCGGACGCAAGAAGTCGGAGGGCGGCGGCGCAAAGCACGTGTCGATCCCGGCGACCTACATCTGGGGCAGCAAGGACTTCGCACTCGGTCGTGCGGCGGCGGAGAAGACCGAGGAGTTCTGCGACGGGCCGTACCACTTCATCGAGTTGCCGGCCGGGCACTGGTTGCCCGAGACCCGCACGGACGACGTCGCCGAGGCGATCATCGAGCGCGTCAACGCTGGCTGAGCCGAACCACCCACTCCGCGGGCTGAGCCGAACCACCCACTCCGCTGGTTGAGCCGAACCACCCACTCCGCTGGTTGAGCCGCGCTGCCGACGAAGGAGGCAGCGCGCGCCGAAACCAAGGTGCGCTGCGGTACCGAGCCCACTCGGCGTTCAATGGTGGATCGGCGTCGTCCCGGCAGCACTCAGAGGTCGCCCTGCTCCTTGCGACGCTTGCGCTCCTCGTCCTTCTGCACCAGCACCGGCTTGCGGATCGGCTCCTGACGCGGCTTGTTGCGATTACGGCGTTCGCCGATCATCACCATGATCACGAAGATTGCGACGAACCCCATCGAGAACATGATGAACGTCGGTCCCATGCCGAGGGCTTCGGACTTCGCGGGCAACATGGCGAGCTCGTTCACCCCTCGATGATCGCAGCCCCGAGCGATCGGCCGTAGTCCGGCCGCTCGATTCGGCGGATACACACCCGGCGCGTATACTCGCTGATCGCATCCGTGCGCGTCCGCGCTGCCGGTTGCGGCGCCGCTTTAGCTCAGTTGGCCAGAGCGATTCACTCGTAATGAATAGGTCGTCGGTTCGATTCCGACAAGCGGCTCAGTCAAGGCCCCCGGTCCGCCGGGGGCCTTTCTTCGTCGATCCACTTCGGAATCCACGGTGAGTCGTACGCAAACTGCTGCAGTTCGAAGCCCCATGGCCACGATGATCCCGAGATTCCGGCGTTCGGGATGCATGACGCCGGCGAACTACAGCACGGGTGGACGCCCGACGCGTTCCTGGAGGAACTGGGCAAGCAGGGTGAACTGATCGGCGGCGAAGCACTGGGTGACCCGAAGTCCTCGACCCTCTACCGGGTCAAGAACGGCGACCCGATCGCGTCCGACGGCCCGTACGCCGAGACCAAGGAACAGTTCGCCGGCTTCTTCCTCGTCGATGTGCAGGACCGCGCTCGCGCCGAAGAAGTCGCGGCGAAGTTCGCCGGTCCGGGCGAGACGATCGAGTTGCGGCCGACGATGTGGCCCGGCGGCGAGGACCAGTGACGATCAGTGAGGACGTGTGGCGGCACGAGGCGCCGCACGTCCTCGCCGCGCTGCTGCGTCGGCACCGTTCGTTCCACGACTGCGAGGACGCCGTCCAGGAAGCACTGCTCGCGGCGGCGGCGCAGTGGCCCGCCGACGGTGCGCCGCAGAGTCCACGCGCCTGGCTGATCCGGGTCGCGTCCCGCAAGATCATCGACCACCGCCGCTCGGTCGACGCCGAGGCGGCCAGGATCGATCGGTATGCACTGCAGGAGCGCCTGGACGACCCCGTGGTCGGCGATCCGATCGGCGACGACGACACCCTGCGGATGCTGTTGTTGTGCGCCCACCCGCAGCTGTCGGACACGTCCCGGGTCGCCCTGACCCTGCGAGCAGTCGCCGGGCTGCCGACCCACCGGATAGCGGACCTGCTGCTCATGCCCTCGGCGACCATCGGGCAACGGATCAGTCGCGCGAAGACCACGATCCGTGAGGCCGGGCTCACCGCGCCGACCGACCGCTGCTCGCCGACCCGGCACAACGGGGGAACCACCGACTCCATGCCACCCGCGCGCACCTGCTCGAACTCGCCGGGGAGGATGAGCCGGCCCGCGCGGCGTTCGCTCTCGCGGCGAGCCTGACGCACAGCATCCCCGAGCAGCGCTACCTCAACGCCAAGGCCGCACGGGTCAGCCGCTGAGCAGGAACTCCCGCAGTTCGTCCACCGTGTCGACGATCGCGTCGGGGTCCAGTGACTCCAGCACCTCACGCGTACCGGCACCCCAGGTCACCGCGACGGACGCCATGCCCGCCGCGCGAGCGGCCAGCACGTCGACGTCCGCGTCACCGATGTACACGCAGTCCGACGGGTCGGCACCGAGAGCATCGGCGGCGAACAGCAGCGGGTCGGGTTCGGGCTTGTGCTTGGCCGTCTCGTCCATCCCGGCCAGCACGTCGATCGCCTCGTCCAACCCGACCACCCGCAATCCCTGCAGGACAGTGGACGCCTTCTTCGATGAAACGACGCCGAGCCGGATCCCCTTGTCGGACAGCGACTTCAGCAGCTCCGGCATGCCCTCGACGCGCTCGATCAGGGCGTCGTGCTGGGCGAGGTTCCAGTCACGGTAGGTCGCGGTCAGCTCTTCGCCGCGGCCCGGGTAACGCTCCTCGAACACCGGCTGCAGCGGACGCCCGATCCACGAACGCACCTCCACCTCGTCCACCGCCGGCAACCCGGAGGTCTCCAAGGTGTGGTGGTAGGACTGCACGATCAGCGGGATCGTGTCGGCCAGGGTGCCGTCGAAGTCGAACAGGGCAACGGGTCGAAAACTCACCCGAGAACCGTACGACTGCCCGCGAGCTACGCGGTCCTGCGGGCGAGGTTCGCCGTCAGCAGGTCTGGCCGTCCGGCGGCAGAGTGCCGTTCAGCAAGTACCCGTCGACGGCGTCGTTGACGCACTCGCTCTGGCCGTAGGCGGTATGTCCGTCGGCGTCGAAGGTGAGCAGGCGCGCGTGCTTGAGGTCCTTTGCCAGACGCTGCGCGAAGGCGAGCGGCGTCGCGGGGTCACGGGTGTTGCCGATCACCAGGATCGGGCCGGTGCCGTCGGCGGTGACCTTCTTCTGCTTGCCGGTCGCCGGCACCTTCCACTCGCCGCAGGTGAGCGAACCCCAGGCCAGCATGTTGCCCCAGGTCGGCGCCTTCTTGGCGAACTCCGTTGCGTCCTTTGCATATTCGTCCAGGTTGTTGCTCGCCTTACGGTCGAGACACGACACCGCGTAGAACGCCTGCATCGAGTTGTCCCGGTAGGCACCGTTGGCCTGTCGGCCGGCGTACTGGTTGGCCATTGCCATCAGCGGCTTGGGGTCGCCGCCCATCGCCGCCTTCAGCGCCTCGGTCAGGGACGGCCAACTCGCCTTGGAGTAGAACCCGAGCGCGAGACCGAGCGTGGCCCAGCCCTCGGTGAACCGGGTGACCGGGCCTTCGCCGGAGATCGGCAACGGCTTGGCGTCGAGCTGCTTCAGGAATGTGCGGATGCGCTGCATGCCGGCGTCGACGGTCGAGCCGAGATAGCAGTCGCCCTTGCTGACACAGTCCTCGACATAGCTGCGGGTCGCTGCCTCGAATCCGGTGGCCTGTCCGAGGTTCATCTCCTGGGAGGTGACGTCGGGCGGCACCACGCCGTCGAGCACGAAGCGTCCGACGCGCTGGGGGAACAGGTCGGCGTAGGTCGATCCGATGAAGGTTCCGTAGGAGAAGCCGAGGTAGTCCAGCTTCTCGCTGCCGAGTGCGGCGCGCAGCACGTCGAGATCCTTGGCCACCTCGACGGTGGAGACGTGCCCGAGCAGCGGTCCGGCCTTGTCCTTGCAGGCCTGCGCGAAGGTGCCGACCGACTTCTGCACCGAG
The DNA here is from genome assembly GCF_006715095.1 of Yimella lutea. Taxonomy (NCBI): domain Bacteria; kingdom Bacillati; phylum Actinomycetota; class Actinomycetes; order Micrococcales; family Dermacoccaceae; genus Yimella; species Yimella lutea. The sequence continues at coordinate 808,423 of NZ_VFMO01000001.1, read as the reverse complement.
GACTGCTCGGTCTTGTCGTCGGGAGTCGGGTCGATGCCGAGCATGGTGTCCATCTCGGCGTCGGACGCACAGGTGATCGGCGCCGAGCGCCCCACGCCGCGCGGGTCGAACCCGACGACGTCGAACGACTCGAGCACCTTCGGCGTCACGACCCCGTCGGCCATCGCGCCGTAGTCGTAGCCGCTCGCCCCGGGACCGCCCGGGTTGACCACGAGGGAGCCTTTGGCCTTGCCCTTCGCGGCGACCTTCGACAACGCGAGTTGGATCGTCTGGCCACCCGGGTCGGCGTAGTCGACCGGAACGGTGAGCTTGGCGCACTTCACGCCTTCGCAGTCGCCCCACGTCAGCTTCTGCGTGTAGAACTTCTCCAGCGCCTTGGCCGGGTCCGCCGCGCCGGCCGAAGAAGAACCGGACGTCGTGGCGGCGCCGGACGAGGGCTGGGAGCCGACTGGGGACGAGGTGCTCGCCCCGTCGTCCGAACCACCGCTGCAGGCGCTGAGGGCCAGCGCGGACGCGGCGAGCAGTGCGAGCGTCGACCGTCCGGTTCGGCGCGAGGAGGTGAGTGAGGTGCGGCTCATGGTCCTCAACGCTACGTCAGGTCATACCTGCACGCGCAGCGAGATCATCATCGCTTCCAGGGCCAGCAGCGGCGGGACGTTGGCGTCGATGCGCTCGCGGGCGGTGCCGATCGCGTCCATCGCCCCGAGCAACGATTCGGGGGCGTGCTGCGCGAGGGTCTCGACCTGGACGCGGTGGTCCTGGTTGATCAATGGGACCCGGCTACCCGTCTGCGTCACCAGCGCGTCGCGGTAGATGGACATCAGATCGACCAGAGACCGGTCGATGACATCCCGGGTGATGCGCGTGGCGCGGGTCTTCTGTTCTTTCTCGAGCGCCGCCAATTGTGAACGGACGTGCGGTGGCTGGGTGCGGGCTGCGGCATCGGCGCCGAGCTGCTCGAGCAGTCGCTCGCGTTCGGCCGCGTCGCGTTCACCCGCGGCTGCTGCCGACTCCTGCTTGGCGAGGGTGTCGAGTGCCTCGGCCGCGCGGATCGCGTCGCCGAGCGACCGGATGGACCCGGCGAGGTTGAGGGTGTCGGAGCGCCGCCCCCGGGCGGCGTCGTCCTTGGCCAGGCGCTTGGCCAGACCGACATGGGACTGTGCCGCTGCAGCGGCAAGCAGACCCTGTTCCTTCGGGACGCCGTCGCGACGCTCGAGCAGGTCGGCCACCGCCTCGATGGACGGGGTGCGCAACCGGACGTGCCGTGAGCGGGAGCGGATGGTGATGATGACGTCCTCGAGGCTGGGTGCGCACAGCAACCACACAGTGCGGGCGACCGGTTCCTCCAAGGCCTTCAGCAGGGCATCGGCGGCGCGCTCGGTGAGGCGGTCGGCGTCCTCGATGAGGATGACCTGCCACGGCCCGACGGACGGCGAGTGCTGAGCGGCGACGGCGAGTTCGCGGGCGTCGCGCACCTGGATCGACAGACCCTGCGTGGCCAACACGGTGAGATCGGCGTGCGAGCCGTCGATCACCGTTCGACATTCCCGGCAGGCGCCACACCCGTTGTCGGGGCACTGCAGAGCGGCGGCGAACGCCCGGGCCGCAGTGGAGCGTCCCGAACCAGGCGGGCCCGTGAACAACCACGCGTGCGTCATGGATCCCGGGGTGGTGACGGCTCGCTGCAGCGTGGCGACGACCTCGGGCTGACCGACGACATCGGCCCAGACGCCGGACTCCACTCCGGTGGCCGGACTCATGCCCTCATCCCGAGCAACGCGGCGACACGGGTGCGGATCTCGCCGGCGAGCTCGTCGCGGTCGCGTGTGGCGTCGAGGACGAGGTAGCGCTCGGGTGCCTGGCGCGCCATGGCCAAGAACTGCTGACGGACCCGGTGATGGAAGTCGTCCGCCTCCCGCTCCAGCCGGTCGTGGGAGTCGCCGCGGCGGGCCCTGCCGACGGCGGGGTCGACGTCCAGGACGATCGTCAGGTCGGGGACCAGATCGTGGGTCGCCCACATCGACAGGCGGCGGACGTCGTCGGCATCGAGATCACGCCCCTCCCCCTGATAAGCAACCGAGGAGTCGAGGTAACGGTCCTGCAGCACGACATCACCGCGCTCGAGCGCCGGACGGACCAGCGTCGCGATGTGGTGGGCACGGTCGGCTGCGAACAGCAGCGCCTCGGCTCGCGGCTCGACGTGATCGCCGTGCAGGAGCAACTGCCGGATCTGGGCGCCCAAGGGGGTGCCGCCGGGTTCACGGGTGACCACCACTGTGCGCTCGACGGAGCGCAACCACTGGGCCAGCGCCTCGATCTGGGTGGTCTTGCCGGCGCCGTCGCCACCTTCGAAGACGATGAAACCGGTGGCGTTGCAACCGGTGGCGTTCGACATGGCGGCAAGCCTAGGCGAGCCCACCGACACGCCCCTTGCGGATCCCGCAGATCGCTCAGCGGGCGAAGATGCCGACCGCGTCGTACGCGATCCAGCTGCCGTGGTCCTTGGCGATGTCGAGCACGTTCTCGCCGAGACGCAGAGCCTCGCGCGGCACGGCCGTCTCGAAGTGGGCCGGCCCGGCTCCCGAACCGGGGACGACGAGGCTCGCGTGCACCTCGCCGACGGTCTCGTCGAACAACAGCGACTCCAGCGCCTGCCCGTTCACCGCGATGCTCGCCGAGCCGGCACGGGTGGGATGTCGATCCACCAGCCAGAGCGCCAGGTCGAGGTCGTCGGTAGGGATCTCGTCGAGGTCGAAACGCAGCCGGAAGCGGTGACTGCGGCGACCGGCCCAGGCGTCCTCCGGTCCGGGCTGCACATAGCTCCAGCGTCGGTCGGGGCGGTCGAACCCGTACCGGAAGTCGACATCGCCTGGAAACGTCGTCCGGTAGTGCACGAAACCCGAGGTGCTGATCGCCAGGTCGAGGCCGTTGCCGTCGAACGCACCGACGACGGCCACCGGCCGACCGGTCACCGTGACCGATGTCCGTGAGGACGCGACGGCGATGGTGGTCATGAGGTGTTCGCCGTGACTGGTGACCGCGATGATGCGGTAGGACCACGTGCCGGAGCGGGGACCGAGACCGCGATGGACGAAACGGGTCCCGGTCGTCACCGAGAGCAGGGTGGCGCTGTTCGGAGACCAGTTCTCCCGACGCCCCTGCACACCGTGCACCTCGTAGGCAGACACCGGACCGAAAGGCTTCCAGGACAACCGGATCGCGCCGACTTCCGGCACCAGGACGAAGCCGCGGTCGGCGACGTGCCAGGGCACACTCACCTCTGCCGTGTCGCTCATCGCCATCCCTTGCAGTCGCCACCCCTGGTATCAAGCCATCGTGCGCGACCCGCCCGACGCCACGGCAACATCGAGGTGAACATCTCGGGCGTAGGGTCGGGCCATGCAGAGTCGACTCGCCGAACCGCTCACCCGAGACCTGGAACGAATCGCCCGCAGGGCCCAGATCGACAGTCGCACACCGGGACTCGTAGCGGGTGTCGCCCGGGACGGCGCGATCGCGTGGTCGACGGCCGTCGGGTCCGCCGACCTCGACGACCCGTCCGTGCCGCTCGGCGACGACACCCAGTTCCTGGTCGCGTCCAACACCAAGACGTTCACCGCGGCACTGGTGATGCAGCTGCGGGACGAGGGCAAAGTCGACCTCGACGATCGGCTCGACCAGCACCTCCCCGGCGTCGAGCACGGTGCGGTGACCGTCCGTCAGTTGCTGATCCACGGCAGCGGGATGCAGCGCGAACCCGTCGGAGACGTCTGGGACACACTGCAATTCCCGGACCGAGAGGGCCTGGTCGCGGGCTGGAACGAGGCCGAACGCATCGGCCGACCGCACCTTGTGTGGCACTACTCGAATCTCGGGTACGCACTGCTGGGCGAGCTGGTTGCGCGGCTCGACGGCCGCGAGTGGGAGCAGTCGCTGCAGACCCGGCTCCTGGACCCGATCGGACTCAAGCGGTCCACGCTGCAGCTCGCTGCACCGCACTCCGGCCAGTACTACGTGGCACCGTTCACCGATGTACCGGTGCGGGAACCGTTGTTGAACAAGAGAGCCACGTCCGCCGCGGGTGCGTTGTGCAGCACTCTCGGCGACATGATGCGCTGGCACCAATTCCTGCTCGATCCCGACGACAGTGTGCTGCGCAAGGACACCGTCGAGGAGATGACCACACCGCAACTGCTGGTCGACGGATCGTGGGGCGGCGGTTGGGGCCTGGGCTTCGAACTCGTCCGCAAGGACGGACGCACCTGGTTCGGCCACACCGGCGGCCTGCCCGGCGGCATCACGGGTTTCTTCTCCGATGCGGACTCGGGTGTCAGCGCCGGCGTCCTCATGAACGCCACCAATGCGATCGAACCCGATGTCACAGCGGTCAAGCTCGGATCCTTTGTGGCACAGGAGGATCCGGCGATGCCGAAGCCGTGGATGCCGGGTTCCACGACACCCGACGGCCTCACCGAGCTCACCGGGCGCTGGTTCTCCGAAGGGTCCGGCTTCACGTTCGTCATCCGCGACGGACAACTGCAGGCCAAGCTCGACCGTGCGCCGGACACCGCGAAGTGGTCGGTCTTCGAGAAGCTGGGGGACGACGTCTTCCGCACCATCGCCGGGCGTGAGAAGGGTGAGCGCCTGGTCGTCCGCCGTGACCCGAACGGTGCTGTGCGACAGATGAATTGGGCCACCTACAAGTTCACGCGTGAGCCGTTGCCCTTCGGCTGACACCGGACACGAAGAACGGGCGGAGCCGACCGGCTCCGCCCATTCTCGATCGCCCGCTCAGGAAGGGGTCACTCCCAGGTGAGGCGGTTCTTGGAGTTGGCGTAGGTCACCGTCTTCGAGGTGGCACCGGTGATCTGGTAGATGTAGCAGCCGCTGCCGGACTGGCCGACCTCGATCTTCTCGTAGCTGCTCTTGCAGTCGTCGGTCGAGCCGTACATGCGCTTCGCCTTCTGGCCCGAACCGAAGGACGGGTACAGCCACAGGCCGTTCACCGAACTGGAGTAGAAGCTGCCACTGGTCTTGACCGGGCTCACATCGAAGTTGATGTAGTAGACGGTGCCGTCGGACTTCTTCAGGTTCTTCTCGCTGTAGATCGACTCCGGGGCGACCTTCAGTTCCTTTACGGTCAGACGGAAGACCTTGCCGCTCTCGTCGATCACGGCCGGCTGGTTGAACTTCAAGGTGGTGCCACGCGGGGTGACGTCGGTCGGGCCGGAGTCAGCGGTGGTGCTGGACTCCGAGGACGCCGACGAGGTCTCCGAGCTGGTCGGCGACTCCGAGGTCGTGCTCGACTCGGAAGTGGATGTCGAGGTCTGCGAGCTGGAAGGCGACTCGGAGGTGCTGGTGGACTCCGAGCTGGTCGAGGACGACGTGCTCGAAGAGTTGGTGACGGTCGTGTCGCTGTTGCAAGCGGTCAGGCCGAGCGCGCCGACCAGTGCGAGCGAGGTGACGGCGACGCGGTTGCGCATGGCGGTGCTGGACATGTTGTTTCTCCCTGTGTGTCGAAGCGGAACTGCCTGTGTGACGACATCCCCGGCAGTTCGGTTCCCCGTAGTTCCGAACAGATCCTGACCGGTTTTTCCTGCCTACGGGGGTGACGCAAGCCGAACTTCACCGAACCCTCAGCCGCTCGCCTTCTTGGCAGCGGCCTTCTTCGCGGTCGTCTTCTTGGCAGCAGCCTTCTTCGTCGTCTTCTTGGCTGTCTTCTTCGCCGCCCGTTTACGGGTGGTCGGTCCCTTGGCCCGCTTCTCGGCGAGCAGTTCGAACCCGCGCTCGGGCGTGATCGTCGACGGGTCGTCGTCCTTGCGCAGCGTCGCGTTGGTCTCGCCGTCGGTGACGTACGGCCCGAACCGTCCGTCCTTCACCACGACCGGCTTGCCCGACGCGGGGTCCTCTCCGAGCTCCTTCAACGGTGCCACCGCCGCGCGACCGCGCTGCTTGGGCTGTGCGTAGATCGCGAGCGCCTCGTCCAGCGTGATGTCGAAGATCTGCGCCTCGGTCTGCAACGACCGTGAGTCGGTGCCCTTCTTCAGGTAGGGCCCGTAACGGCCGTTCTGGGCAGTGATCTCGACCGTCTCACCTTTGTCGTCCGTCGTCTCACCGACAACGCGCGGCAGGCTGAGCAGCTTCAGCGCGGTGTCGAGTTCGATCGTGCCCAGGTCCATGTCCTTGAACAGCGACGCCGTGCGCGGCTTCGCCTTCTTGGCGCCACGCTTGGGCTTCTCCTCGCCCTCGGGCTCGGGCAGCACCTCGGTGACGTACGGGCCGTAACGGCCGGCCTTCGCAACGATCTCGTGGCCGGACTGCGGGTCCGTGCCGAGCACGCGTCCGTCGTCGCCGGCCTGTTCGAGCAGTTCGCGGGCCTTCTCCGGCGTCATCTCGTCCGGCGCGATGTCGTCGGTGATGGACGCACGGCGCGGGTCCTTCACCTCGGCGCCCTCGGTGACCTCGCCGGTGTTCGGGTCGATGCCCGCCGGGGCGAGCTCCTCGACGTACGGGCCGTACCGCCCGACGCGGACCGCGATGTTGTCGCCGATCCGGATGGTCGAGATCTCGCGGGCGTCGATCTCACCGAGGTCCTCGACCATCCGGCGCAGACCCTCGCGCGACTCCTGTGGTCCACCGAAGTAGAACTTGGTCAGCCAGGCAACACGCTGCTCGTCACCGCTGGCGATCTGATCGAGGTCCTCCTCCATCGAGGCGGTGAAGTCGTAGTCGACCAGGCTCGGGAAGTGCTCCTCCATGAGCCGGGTCACCGCGAACGCGAGCCAGGTCGGGATGAGCGCAGACCCGCGCTTGTTGATGTAGCCGCGGTTGGTGATGGTGGCGATGGTGGGCTCGTAGGTCGACGGGCGGCCGATGCCTTTCTCCTCCATCGCCTTCACGATCGAAGCCTCGGTGTAGCGCGGCGGCGGGGAGGTCTCGTGCCCCTTGGCCTCGGCGTCCAACACCTCCAGGCGCACACCCTCGGACAGCTTCGGCAGACGGCGCTCGGTCGGGGTGCCGTCGGCGCCCCGCTCGACGTCGCGGCCTTCCTCGTACGCAGCCAGGAAGCCGCGGAAGGTGATGACGGTGCCGCTGGCGGTGAACTCCGCCGACTTCGCACCCGCCGCGTCGACCGGGACGGCCAGCTTGACGGTCGCGGTCGAGCCGCGGGCGTCCGCCATCTGCGAGGCGACGGTGCGCTTCCAGATCAGTTCGTAGAGAGCGAATTCGGTGCCGCGCAACTCGCCGGCCACCTGTGCCGGGGTGCGGAAACGATCACCGGCGGGGCGGATCGCCTCGTGCGCCTCCTGCGCACCCTTGGACTTGCCGGCATATCGACGCGGGGCGTCCGGCACATACTCGGCGCCGTACAGATCACGAGCCTGAGCTCGGGCAGCGGTGAGCGCCGACTCGCTGAGCACGACAGAGTCGGTACGCATGTAGGTGATGTAGCCGTTCTCGTACAGGCGCTGCGCGGCCCGCATCGTGTCGCGGCTGGACAGACGCAGTTTGCGGCTGGCTTCCTGCTGCAACGTCGAGGTGATGAACGGCGCACTCGGACGCCGGGTGTACGGCTTCTCCTGGACGGAGGTCACGTCGGCGTGGCTGGCACGGGCAGCCTCGGCAACCGCGTTCGCGCGCTGGGAGTCGAGGTGGACGACGTCCTTGGCGGTGAGTTCACCGGCGTCATTGAAATCGCGGCCGGTCGCGACCCGCGTGCCGTCCAGACCGGTGAGGCGAGCGCCGAACTGCTGCCCACCGTTGACCGTGAACTCGCCGTCGACATCCCAGTAGGAGGCGGCCCGGAACGCCATGCGCTCCCGCTCGCGCTCGACGATCATCCGGGTGACGACCGACTGGACGCGTCCGCCGGACAGGCCCTGACGGACCTTGCGCCACAGGACCGGGCTGATCTCGTAGCCGTAGAGACGGTCGAGGATGCGGCGGGTCTCCTGGGCGTCGACCAGGTAGGTGTCGAGGTCGCGGGTGTTGTTGGCGGCGCGCTGGATCGCTTCCTTGGTGATCTCGTGGAACACCATGCGCTTGACCGGCACCTTGGGCTTCAGCACCTCGAGCAGGTGCCACGCGATGGCCTCGCCCTCGCGGTCCTCATCGGTGGCGAGCAGGAGTTCGTCGGCGTCCTTGAGGGCGCGCTTGAGCTCGGAGACCTTCTTCTTCTTGTCGGCATCGACGACGTAGTAGGCCTCGAAGCCGTTGTCGACGTCGACCGCGAACTTGCCGAACGGGCCCTTCTTCATGTCGGCCGGCAGTTCGGACGGGGTGGGCAGGTCACGGATGTGACCGGCGCTCGCGTCGACTACGTAGTCGGACCCGAGGAAGCTGCCGATTTTCTTCGCCTTGGCGGGCGACTCGACGATGACCAGCTTGCGCGACACTTCGATGTGCTCCTTGTCTGCGGCTGCGTGCAGCGGATTCGTCGCTGCTTCGACGCGAGCCGCCTTGAAGGTAACGCCTGCCGCAGGTTTGCGCTGAATCGGCCCACGCCGGTGTGGCGCACCTCACCGGCGTCGCGTCAGGTGCCGACCAGGAAGCCGGTCTCCACGAGCCGGGTCACGATCGGCTGCGCACGTTCGAGCAGATCGCGCTCGTCGCGTTCGAGCAGGGTTGCGATGGCGACGAGCGCCTGACGGGCGGTGAGGTCGCCGTCGGCGACACTCAGGTAGGCGGAGATCGCGGTGTCGATGTGCAGCTGCCGGCCGAGCCCGCCGCCCTGGGTGATGCGGATGACCGATGGGTCGTCGGCGCCGGGAGCGGCGAACCGTTCCTCGGTGACGTCGTCGGCGACCCGCCAGTTCTGGTCGAGCACCTCGTCCGGATGCTCGGCGCACCAGGTGAGCGCCGCGAGTTCGGCGTCGACGGCCGGGCCCATCGGCGAGGCGACCGGGCCGCTGTGTTCTTCGAGCACCTGGAAGCGGCGGCGCTTGGTCGCCGGACGTTGCAGCGTGATGACGCCGAAACCGATACTTGCGACGCCGCGGGCGTCGAAGTCGTCCAGCCAGGCGGCATACATGCGCTCGTACGCCTCGGTACCGGGACGGTGACCCCCATCGCGGATCCACAGTTCGGCGTACTCGGCCGGGTCCTGCGTCTCGCGCTGGACGACCCAGGCGTCCAGCTCGGTCGGGGCGAGCCACTGCCGGACGACGTCCTGCCAGTCGGTGCCGGCCGGCACCTCCCAGTTGCCGAGGAGTTGGGCGACGCCGCCGGGTTCGAGATGCGCTTCGACCTGATGGACGACGGTGCGGACAAGAGAATCACCCACCATTCCGCCGTCGCGGTACTCGAACAACGGCACGCCGGCGACACGTGGGGTGATCACGAACGGCGGGTTGCTGACGATCAGATCGAAGCGTTCGCCGGCCACCGGTTCGAACAGCGAGCCCGACCGAACGTCCCACCGCTCGCCGTTGAGCACCGCGTTGAACCGAAGGATCTCGACGGCCCGCGCCGACAGATCGGTGGCGACGATCCGTTCGCAGTGCGCGCCGAGGTGCAGAGCCTGGACGCCACAGCCGGCTCCCATGTCGAGGGCGCGCGCCGCCGGGCGGCGCACCGTCCAGGAGGCGAGAGTGGTGGAGGCTCCCCCGATGCCGAGCACGTGGTCGTCGGGCAGGGGTCCGCCGGTGACCAGTTCGGACAGGTCGGAAACGACCCACCAGTCGTGGGTGTCGTCGGCGTGCGGTCGCAGGTCGAATCGTGCTCGCCCGTCATCGGCCAGCAGTCCCAGCTCACGCAGTCCGTGCGACCGCAGGCCCGGGACCGCGACGTCCAGCAGTTCACCGGGCACGGCGTCGCCGAGGGTGAAGAAGCGGATCAGCACGTCGAGCGGATCGTCGTCGGTGACGACCCGCCGCGCGGGCGTGACCTGTTCGCGGTGAAGTGCGGCGGCCGCGACCGGGCCGAGACGTTGTTGGACACCGTCAACGGTGAACGCCGCCGACCTGAGGTCGGCGGCGAGTGCCGTGAGGAGTTCCGGGTCGGCGTGCAGCCCGGTGTGGTTCACATCGATGAAGCGGCGTCCGGCTCGACCTTCGCGGCGAGCGCGGCGTCGACCGAGTCGTACAGGTGGAAGACCTTGTCGAGGCCGGTGATCTTGAAGTTGCGCAACGTGCGCTCCTGAGCACCCGCGAGCACGAGGTCACCGTCGACCAGACGTACTGCCTTGAGGCGTCCAACGAGCACACCGAGACCGGTGGAGTCGAGGAAGGGCACATCGGACAGGTCCACGATGAGATCGTGGCTGCCGTCTGCGATCACCCGGCTCAACTCATCGCGTACCCTCGGAGCGGTCGAGACATCGATCTCGCCAACAAGCTGCAGAATCGTGCGCCCGTCTTCCTGGCGCCGTGTCACCGTCAGATCCACTGGCAGGGTCCCATCCATGGTCGTCATTAGGGCAGTGCAAGCACGCGCGGCAAGAGCCGCACGCATGCACCATACGCTCAAGTAGCGCACTTCGCCTATCCGTAGTTCGAGGACCACGCTTGCCCATGACCAGTTCCGCGCCTGACCCGTTCGAGCCGGCTTCTGCCCTCGGACGACTCACGGGCACGGGCACCGGCGGGCTGATACATGTCGAAACCATCCCGGGTCGGCCCGCCGATCTGCGTGACTGGCCGGACTGGGTGGATCCCCAGGTGGAGGCTGCTGTGCGAGGGTCCGGCGTGACCTCGCTGTGGTCGCATCAGCGCCGAGCCGCCGACCTGGTACACAGCGGCGAGGATGTCGTCCTGTGCACCGGCACCGCCTCGGGCAAGAGCCTGGGATATCAGTTGCCGATGCTGAGCGCGGTCAGTGCGGGCGCGGACGCACCCACCGGCCGCGGCGCGACCGCGTTGTACCTCGCACCGACGAAGGCCCTGGCCGCGGACCAGGAGGCTCGCATCCGTTCCTGGGCGATCCCTACGGTGCGGGCGGCGGTGCTCGACGGTGACACCCCTCGCGACGAACGCCGCTGGATCCGCGACCACGCGGGTCTGATCCTGAGCAACCCCGATCTGCTGCACCACACCCTGTTGCCGACACACGAACGCTGGGCATCGTTCTTCCGTTCGCTCCAGGTCGTGGTCGTGGACGAGTGTCACCAGTACCGAGGCGTCTTCGGTACCCACGTGGCGCTGGTCCTTCGCCGGCTCCGCCGGGTGGCGGCACGGTACGGATCCGATCCCGTCTTCGTGCTGGCCTCAGCGACCATCGCTTCCCCGGCCGGCCATGCGAGCGCCCTGGTGGGACGACCGGTCACCGCGGTGACCGATGACGGGTCTCCCCGCCAGGAGTTGACCTTCGGGCTCTGGCGGCCGGGCATGGTCGACACCCCGCAGGGCGAGGTGCAGCGCGGCGCGATCGCCGAGACCGCCGATCTAATGACCCGGCTGGTCGACGACGGCGTGCAGACCCTGGCGTTCGCCAAGTCGCGCGTCGGGGTGGAACGAGTGGCCGACTCGGTGCGGCACCACGTCACCGAGCCGACGACGCAGATCGCCGCCTATCGCGGTGGTTACCTTCCCGAGGAACGTCGTGCGATCGAGCGAGACCTGCGCACCGGACGGCTGCGCGGTGTGGCCGCCACGAACGCGCTGGAACTCGGCATCGACGTCAGCGGTCTGGACGCGGTGATCGTCGCTGGCTGGCCAGGCACCACCGCGTCGTTGTGGCAGCAGGTCGGGCGGGCCGGTCGCAGCGGGCGGCGGTCCCTGGCGCTCTTCGTCGCGGCCGACGACCCGCTGGACACCTATCTGGTGGATCACCCGGAGTCGCTGTTCGGCCGTCCGGTCGAGCCGTCGGTGATCAACCCGGAGAACCCGCACGTTCTGGCACCGCACCTCGCGGCGGCCGCCTATGAACTGGCGCTCACGCCGGACGATGTCGAGTACTTCGGTGAGAGCCTGCCCCAACTCGCCGACACCCTTGCCCGCGCGAGGATCCTGCGTAGCCGCCCGCGAGGCTGGTTCTGGGACCGCGACGACCGTCCGGGTGACCATCTGAACCTGCGTGGCAACCTCGGCACTCCCGTGGCGATCGTCGAGAAGCGCAGCGGAGCGGTGCTCGGAACGGTGGACGGTGATCGTGCCGAGACGACCGTGCACACCGGTGCGGTGTACGTGCATCAAGGCAAGACGTACGTCGTGACGAACTACGACGTCGAGGCGGCGCTGGCCGAAGTCACCCCCGGCGACCCGGGTTGGACGACCTGGGCGACGTCGGACTCCCAGTTCGAGATCGCGCAGGTCGAGGCCGGCGGCCGGCACGCAGACCTGGAATGGCACTACGGACAGATCGTCGTCCACAAGCAGGTGACCGGGTTCTTACGGCGGCTGCCGGGCGGTGAGGTGATCGGTCAGCACCCGCTCGACTTCCCGGTGCACACCTTGCGAACCCGGGGCACGTGGTGGACGCTGCCGGCCGACGTCCTCGCCGCGGCCGGCGTCGACGAGCCGTCACTGCCGGGCGCTCTGCACGCCGCCGAGCACGCCGCGATCGGCCTGCTGTCCTTCGTCGCCCAGTCGGACCGGTGGGACGTCGGGGGTGTCTCGACCGCGCTGCACCAGGACACCGGCCTGCCGACCGTGGTCGTCTACGACGGGTTCCCGGGTGGTGCCGGCATCGCACACAGTGGATTCCGTCAGCCGGCGCGGTGGATCGAAGCCACGCTGGACGCCGTGCGCAACTGCCGTTGCCGCAGCGGGTGCCCGGCATGCATCCAGTCGCCCAAGTGCGGGAACGGTAACGAGCCGCTGGACAAGGACGGTGCGATCAAGGTGCTCGGGCTGGTGCGTGACTACCTGCGCCCTCCGGTCCGGCCCGCGATCGAGCCGTAGCCGGACCGAGCACACGGGACCGGGGCCGGACGGTGACGACGACCTCGAAGTCACCCGCACCGAGATCCGAGCAGCCGACCAGGGCGGCACCGTTGGCAGCAGCCACCTGGGACGCGGCGGCACACGCAGCCGTCGACTCCGCTCGGGCGACGGCGCCGGCAGCTGCGAGTGCTGCGAGGTCGGCGGCGGTGCGCGCTCGCGCCGAAGCCTGCTGCGCGCTCGCCAACGTGGCTGCAGCACCGAACAGCAGTACCGCCACCGCGACGACCCCGAGCATCAGCACACTGCCCGAACCTCGTTCCGAATCAGGGCTTTTCACCTGGTGCCTCCTCGATCGCCGCAACCGCAGAGGCGAAGAACCGGCCGGAAGGCACCAACCAGGCCGTCGCCCCGCGCGCCGGCAGGACGACGTGGACGCGTACCCGTTCGCCTTCACCGGAGATCTCGACGGACGCAGCGGGCGCTGCACGACGGGCGAGGCTGATCGACTCCGCCCGGCTGTCGCCACGTGCCGCCGACCGAGCGGCCAGTCGCGCAGCTTCCTCCGCGCGGGTGGCGGTGATCGCGTGCTGCGCCACCCCGAGCACCAGCAGAAGGGCGAACACCGCGGCAGGGAACGCAGCCGCGAGCTCGGCGCAGACCATGCCCGCGTCCCGTCGCCGAGCCCGGACGGCTGCGCTGCTCACCCCGCGACCGACAGGGCCGAGGTGATGATCCCGGTGAGCGCGGTCTTGACCGCCGCCGACTTCACGATCGCGATCAGCACGACTGCGAAGCTGACCGCGGCGAGGATGCCGACCGCGTACTCACTCGTGGCCATGCCGGATTCGGCACCGCCCTCGCGCACCGCGCGCCAACGCCGGGCGAGGACGCCGGGCAGGGTCTTCTCATTCATCTCGTTCTCCTTCGTGTTCGGATTCTGTTGATTCCGACCGGATGTCCTCCGGTGGTCTGTGTCTCACCCGATGCCGTCGAGCGTCGATCGGGCGAGGCTGATCACGACCGGCACCACGGCCAGCAGCGCGAAGGCAGGCAGGAACAGCAGTCCGAGCGGCAGGACGAGCAGCACGCTCAGGCGTCCCACCGCCGCCTCGGAGCGGGCGGCTTCGTTCAGACGGATCGATTCGGCGGCGTCGTGCAGCAGGCCGCGTGGCGGCAGACCGAGGTCGCCGGCGAGGGCGAAGGCAACTCCGACCGCGGCCCACACCTCGCCCGCCTCGCGCCAGGCGACGGACGGCTCGACGCCCCACCGCAGGGCTGCTTCGACCAGGCGCAGATCGTGCTCGATGCGATCCCTGCTCACCTGCGCGACCGCACCGAGCGCATCGGCCAAGGGGAGGCCGCCACCGAGCGCGATCGCGACGAGATCGATCGCCGCAGCGGCGTCCAAGACCGTGGATTCGCTCATGTCAGTCGCCTCGTGCGGCCGGCGCGGGCGACCAATCTTCGGCACCACCAGCGTCCGGCGACGATCAGCACCACGCCGGGCACGACGGTGACGACGGCCAGCGGAGAGGCGTACACCGACCAGACATCGACGCCGAGCAGGCCGCCGAGCCCGGCTCCGCAGATCGGGAGGCCGGTGAGCAGGTTGACGGACGTCACCGGAGCCGCGAGAGCAGCCTTGGCACGCGCGGCACGCTCGGTCTCCGAGCGGCGTAACCGGGAGGCCACCGCGAGGGCGTCCGCCAAGGGAGCACCGGTGGAATCGGACAGTGCCCACGCGGACGCAACCGCCCACAGACCCGGATCATCAAGGCTGTCCGCCGCGTCGCGCCACGCCGCTGCGAGATCCCCACCCGACACCGCCGCCGCGTGCAGGCGACCGATCTGCGGCAGTGGTTCGGTCATCGACTGGCCCACTGCGCAGCACGCCGCCGCGCAGGCCAAGGTCGGCGCAGCGCCCGAACGGACCCCGGTCGCGATCGACTCCACCAGCACCGACCACACCTCCAGCGTGGTGCTTGCCGGTCTTTTGGGGCTCAGCCGCCATGAACGTGGAAGTGTGACTCGAGCCGGGGTGAACCACAGCAGCGTTGCCGCGAAGACCAATACGGTCGCCAGCACCATCACCGGACCGCCCGTCCGAGCACAGATTCGAGGGCAGACAGACCCTCCATCGGGACGGCCTGCCCGGCCTCCCACCGCAGTGCCGGACGGACGCGAAGCTCGCCTTCGTCGACGCCGATGACACCCACCTGGGCCAGACGCCGACCGGCCGGCGTCCGTTGCACATGCACGACCACGCGCACCGAACTCGCCAGCTGCGAACGCACGGCCGAGGGGGCCATACCGCCCAGGGCACCGAGTGCTTCGAACCGGGAGATGACATCGACCGGCGAGTTCGCGTGCAACGTGCCGCAGCCGCCCTCGTGACCGGTGTTCAGGGCGCTCATCAGTTCCCGCACCTCGGCACCCCGCACCTCACCCACGACCACTCGGTCGGGACGCATCCGCAGCGCCTGCCGGACCAGCGCCGCCAGCGTGACCTCGCCGGCACCCTCGACGTTCGGCGGCCGCGATTCCAGGCGCACGACATGCGGGTGCTCGACGATCATTTCCCGAACGTCCTCGACGACCAACAGCCGCTCGGCCGCCGGCACCAGCGCGAGCATCGACGACAGGAGCGTGGTCTTCCCGCTGCCGGTGCCGCCCGTCACGACGAACGCCACCTTCTGTTCGACCAAGGCGGTCAGCAGTCGCTCCCCGAGCACGTCGGTCAGACCGCGAGCACACAACTGGGACAGTCCGATTCCGGTGCGACGCGGAATCCGCAGGGAGAGGTGCGGGCCATCGGAGACCAGAGGCGGCAGCATCGCGTGCAGGCGAACACCGCCCGGCAGTTGGCCGTCGACCCAGGGGCTCGCGTCGTCGAGTCGGCGACCGGCGATGGCCGCGAGCCGCACCGCCAGGCGGCGTACCGCGTCCTCGTCGCCCAGGTTGAGGTCGACCGGCTGCAGGCCGTCGCCGCGATCGATCCACACCTGGCCCGGTCCGTTCACCAAGACGTCGGTGACGTCGGGCTCGTCGAGCAACGGCTGCAAGGGGCCGCCACCGAGCACCTCGGCGGTCCACCGCTGTCCGAGCTCTCCGGCGCTGCGCTCACCGAGGACAGCCGCCTCCGCACCGGCGACCGCAGTGATGCGATCCTTCGTCGGCACCTCGCCTGAGCGGATGTGCTCCCACATCGTCCGGCCGACGACGCTCATGCCGCGTTCTCCGAACCCACCAGGTCGGCGATCATCCGCTCGGCCGGCGCGCGCAACGATGACCTACGTCGTCCGCAGAGCACTCCCCGCTCGAGGTCACGCCGGTCGGTGCGTCCGACCCGTACCGCTGCGTCGATCGTGTCGAAGTCCTCGCTGCCACCGACACCGTCGCCCAGCAGGAGCGTGCCATGGACGAAGCCGTGTCGTGAGAACCATTGCGCCGCAGCGACTCCGGCCGCGGTCGAGCGCACTTCGTCACCGGCGATGACCCACAGGCCGTCGCCGGCGCGGTGGATGTCGGCAGACGCGACCGGACTGACGACGTCGATGATCAGCAACGACGCGCTCAACCGCAAAGCGTGCACCGCTGCTCGGACGACGCCGTCGGACACCGGTGAGGCTGCATGCCGGTCATGCGCCAGCACCCGTTCGCCGAGCGGCCCGACCGGCAGTCTGTCGAACAGGCCGTCGGCGTCGAACTCACCATCGGCACCGTCGAGGTCGTGCCAGCGCACCCCCGGCGCGTGTTCGAGACCGAGCAACACATCACTGCCACCTGACCACGCAGACAGATCGATGAGCACCGGGCACAGGCCCTGCTCCGCGGCGACACGGACCGTCGCCGCGCGCAAGGGTGCGGCAAACTCGCCACCGACCAGATGCAGAGCACGCGCAAAACCGTTCATGCACCGCATCCGACCCTGCGGGACTGCAGCGCGGCGAGGGGCGGATCACCGGCTGTGAACAACCGACGACCGCTGGTCGGGCTGTGGACAAACCTGAGAGGTGAACAGGGGAAAGCCCCGCCGGGGGGACGACGGGGCCTTCCAGATGCTCGTCGCCCAGGGGGATGGGGACGAACACCGCGCTACGACCATGTTGGGAGCGCCGACAGGTCAATCATGCGAGCCAAGGTGGGCAGGGACAAGCGTCCTGACCATCTCCATACCAAGTTCTTACCTTCTCCACAACGGGTAAAAGGTGACCGGACGCGCCGCGACGGTTGAAGCCCTGCTCCGAAAGATCGGAGCAGGGCTTCATCGACCGCACCTCTGCAGGGTTACCAAGCGTGCATTTCCGGGTTGTCGCCGATCCACAAGGGGTCGAACGAGCGGTTCACTAGTGAACTGCCTTCGCGTGGGTGCCCTGTTCAGTTGCGGTGGTCTTCAGGCTTTCGCCTGAGAACAGGTCTACTCCTGCGTCGGCCGGGAATCAAGAGATGCAGAGGGAGGCGATGTGAGTCTTCCGGCGAGCACTGCGTCGCACACATCGTGCCCGGCTCCCGCCGCCCGGGTGAGAGCCGTCGCTTCGTGCAGGATCCACAACCGCACGCCCTGCGGGTCACCGGATGCGTACGCCGCCAGCCCGCCGTGGTAGTCGGTCTCCATCGAGTGGTGCGCTTGTTCCGGTACCGCGACTCCGGTGGGGTCGAGCCCGCTGCCCCACACCAAGGCGCGTTCGAACGCGCGAGCAACCAGTGCATTGCCATGGACGAACGGGCGTGCCGCCACAAGCTCCGCATGGACGATCGCCGCGACGACGACGGTCGGCAAGTGCGCTGAGCCCTGGAGCAATTCGCACAACTGGGTCAGTCGCTCCCCCGCGTCGGACGCGGACGGCGCCGGGCCCAGTTCGAGCATCTCTCGGCTGTCCTCCGAACCGGTGCGCGGCCGTCCGACCTGGTCCGGCGGAAGTAGATCCGCCATCGCGGCCACGTGCAGCCGGGCCAACGCCTGCCGGGGCGCGGAGGTGACCATCGCTCGCACATGTTCGGCTTCCGCGGTGGCACGCAGGGCCGCACCGATCGTCCGCTCGACAGGGTCCGGGTGCTCCGGCAGCCGGCGCGCCCCACGGAAGACATCGCGCACGAGCGTCACCGACATCTGTGCGCCGTCCAGTGCCGCGCTCGCCGTCGCTCCACGCACACGCGACTCGGCCGACGCCTCCGGGATGCGCCGGCGCAGCGCCGGGTGCCAGCGCAGGGCGGTGCAGGCCTCGCGGGCCGCATCCACCGCCTGCGGCACTTGCGGAAGACGAGCGAGTTGGGCGACTGCAGCATGGACGTCGGACACGCGACAACGGTAGGCCCCGGTAAACTCGAAGCTCATGGTGAGCCGGGAAGTCTGGTCGGCAACGTCCTGACCGACCCCGATCGACAAGAGGCTCGATGACCACTCCCACCCGTCCGAAATTGTTCTCTCGCGGCGAATGGCCCGAAGCGCAGCGCATCGCCGCGCTGCTCCGGCTCGAAACCGTCGGCGGTGCGCTGCTGCTGATCGCGACCGTGCTCGCGCTGATCTGGACCAACTCGCCGTGGCGCGACGCCTACACCTCGTTGTCGAAGACCCACCTCGACATTCCTGCGCTCGGTATCGAGCTCTCGCTCGCGCACTGGGCCGCCGACGGCCTGCTCGCCGTCTTCTTCTTCGTGGTGGGGCTGGAGCTCAAGCACGAGTTCGTGCACGGTGACCTGCGCGACCCCGCGAAGGCGACTGTGCCGATTGTCGCCGCCGCCTGTGGTGTGGCCGTGCCGGCCCTTCTCTATGTCGTCGCCCAGCTCGTGCTCGACGGCAACACAAAGGGGTGGGCGATCCCGACGGCCACCGACATCGCCTTCGCGCTGGCCGTGCTCGCGGTCATCGGCAGTCATCTGCCGTCCGCGCTGCGCTCGTTCCTGTTGACTCTCGCCGTCGTGGACGATCTGATCGCCATCACGATCATCGCGTTGTTCTTCACCTCGGATCTGAACCTGGTCATGCTCGCGCTCGCGATCGTCCCGCTGGCGTTGTTCGGTTGGGTGGCGCGCACCCGCAGTCACCCGTGGTGGCTGTTGATCCCGCTGGGCGTTGCGACGTGGGTGCTGGTCCTGAACTCCGGTATCCACGCGACGATCGCCGGCGTCCTGCTCGGCCTGATCGTTCCGGCCGCCAGGGGCGCAGACGGTCACAGCCTCGGCGAGCGTATCGAGCACCGCGTCCGTCCCCTGTCGGCCGGCTTCTGCGTGCCGGTGTTCGCGTTCTTCGCAGCCGGTGTCAGCTTCGTCGGCGGCGACATCCTGGCCGCGCTGACCGACCCCATCACCATCGGGATCATGGTCGGCCTCGTCGTCGGCAAGGTGATCGGCATCTTCGGTTCGACGTACGTGCTCGCCAGGTTCACCCGCGCCGACCTCGACGACGACCTCGCCTGGTCCGATGTGTTCGGTCTCTCATTGCTGGCCGGTATCGGCTTCACGGTGTCGCTGCTGATCGGCGAGCTCGCGTTCGGCCCCGGCAGCGAGGCCGACGAGCACGTGAAGATCGGGGTGCTTCTCGGCTCGCTCACCGCGGCATTGCTGGCAACGATCGTGTTGCGTCGCCGCGACAAGGTCTACAAGCGCATCCACGAGCAGGAGTCGCGCGACGACGACCTCGATGGCATCCCGGACGTCTACCAGCGTGCTCAGGACGGTGGACGCGCAGGGACCACGGGCGCGAAGTGAACGCTAGGGTAGGTGCGATGTCACGCCGGAAAACGGCGTAGTTAACCGTCCCCGGCAAGTCTCGGAGGGAATTCGAATGGCCCAGGAGCGCACACTCGGTCAGCTGGTCGCTGATGCGTCGCAGGATCTTCAGTCGATCGTCAAGGGTGAGATCGCCCTTGCCAAGATGGAGATCAAGTCAGACGTCAGCAAGGGCGGCAAGGGTGCAGGCCTGCTCGTCGGCGCAGGGATCTTCGGTCTCTTCACGCTCGGCTTCCTGCTCACTGCCGGCGCATGGGGCCTGTTCGCTGCGGGCCTTCCGCGTTGGGCGGCCTTCCTGATCGTCGGTGGCGTGCTGCTGCTGATCACGCTGATCCTCGCCCTGATGGGCAAGAGCGCGCTGAGCAAGATGCAGGGCAAGCCGGTCAAGACGATCGACAACGCGGAGAAGACGATTGCCGCGCTGAAGCCGCCGAAGGCTTCCTGACTCAAGACACGAAGTCCCCGGACCCGCGAGGGACCGCAGACTTCGTGTTTGTGTCAGAGCATCAACGGAGCAGGAAGCGTGCAGGCACCGGACGTTCGTCCTCGACATCCCAGGGCTGCTCCAGGCCGGCGAGCTTGAGGACGGCGTCGAGCAGGATCGCGGTGAAACCCCAGACGTAGAGGCCGTCGACCTCGAATGCCGGAGCCTTGAAGGTGCGGGCCGGGTGGACGGCACTGAACCGGTTGGCCGGATCGGTGAGGTCCGACAGGGCGACACGCACCACGCGGTCGACCTCTTGCCGGCTCTTGGCGTGGATCTCGCCCGGGTCGTGCCACCACCCGATCACCGGGGTGACGTGGTAGCCGGTGACGGTGAGCGGTACGGGTGCCAACTCGCCCAGCACGGTGACCTCGGACGCATCGAGGTCGACCTCCTCGTGGGCCTCGCGCAGCGCGGCCGCTGTCGCGTCGGCGTCCGTCGGGTCGATGCCGCCGCCGGGGAACGACACCTGGCCGGGATGCTTGCGCATCACCTCCGAGCGCTGGGTGAGCAGCACGTCCTCGCCTGCGTCGGGGTGCGGGGCGAAGAGGATCAGCACCGCCGAGCGCCGCCCCTCGGGCAGGCCGAAGGAGTTGAAGAACGAGTCGTCGGCGCCCGCCCGCTCCATCAACCTCGGCAGCCAGGCCGGGACGGGAGCGGTCACGAGGAGTACTCCGCGCGCAGGCGTGCGAGGTCGTCCTCACGCCCGGGCGCCAGTTCGAACTTCAACAGCTTGCGCGCCTTGTCCTCGTCGATCTCGCCCTCGCCGTAGGACGGGCACCACCGCGCGACCGGGCACGCACCGCACGCCGGACGCTTGGCGTGACAGATGCGTCGGCCGTGGAAGATCAGCACGTGGCTGAGCATCGTCCACTCCTTGCGCGGGAACAGCTCACCGATCGCGTGCTCGACCTTCACCGGGTCGGTCTCGTCGGTCCAGCCGAGCCGTCGGGCGACCCGGCCGAAGTGGGTGTCGACCGTGATGCCCGGGACGTCGAAAGCATTGCCCAGCACGACGTTCGCGGTCTTGCGGCCCACACCGGGCAGGGTGACGAGGTGGGCGAGCTTGTTCGGCACCTCGCCCCCGAATCGTTCGACCAGCACCTGGCCGAGTGTCTGCACCGAGTTCGCCTTGGCCCGGAAGAACCCGGTGGGACGCAACAGCTCCTCCAGTTCGGTGCGATCGGCCTCCGCGAGCGCTTTCGCGTCGGGGTAGCGCTCGAACAGCACCGGCGTCACCTTGTTGACCCCGACGTCCGTCGTCTGGGCCGACAGGATCGTCGCCACGAGCAGTTGCAGCGGCGTCTCGAAGTCGAGTTCACAGTGCGCGTACGGGTAGAAGTCGGCGAGCACCCGGTAGGTCTTGCGAGCGCGCCGGGTGCGAGCCACCGGTGTCTCGTTCTCGATGTCGATCGGCTTCACGTGACTCACCCTAGAGACCGATGGCGACACCCGGCTCCCCGCGGGAGTGCGGGATCATCAGCCACCCGGCCGAGGCGGACGTGAAATACACCACTGCCGTGGCAGACTGACCCTCGTGGACACCCAATCCGTGCGCAAAGCACCTCTCTTCGCAGCGTTGGACGACCAGGCGGCCGAGGCGCTGCTGGAGTCGATGACCCGCACCAAGGTGCCCCGCGGGCAGGAACTGTTCCACGAGGGCGATCAGGGCGACTCGCTCTACGTGATCACCGACGGCAAGGTGAAGCTGGGCCGACGCTCCCCCGACGGACGCGAGAACCTGCTGGCCATCCTCGGCCGCGGCGAGATGCTCGGTGAGCTGTCGCTGTTCGACCCGGGCGCCCGCACCGCCACCGCGACCGCCGTCGCCGACACCGAACTCGTCGGCATCGGCCACCAGGCGATGAGCGACTTCCTGAGCAGCCGCCCCGAAGTGGCGATGACCATGCTCACCGCGCTGGCCCGCCGGTTGCGCCGCACCAACGAGGCCCTCGGCGACCTCGTGTTCACCGACGTCCCCGGACGCGTCGCCAAGGCCTTGCTGGACCTCTCCCTGCGTTTCGGCAAGCCGGTGGACGAAGGCGTGCTGGTCGCGCACGACCTCACCCAGGAGGAGCTCGCCCAGCTGGTCGGCGCTTCCCGTGAGACGGTCAACAAGGCCCTCGCCGATTTCTCCGCGCGCGGTTGGGTCAAGCTCGAGGCTCGCGCGGTGACGCTGCTGGACGTCGAGCGGCTGCAGCGCCGCAGCCGCTAGGTTCAACGCTGGAGTTCGAGGTACTCCAACTGCGCCTGCACGGTCGCCTTGGCCGCCGGCCAGACGTCCTTGGACACATCGGCGTACACCAGTTCGACGATCGCCTGGGCGAGGTCCTCGGTGTCCGGGTCGGAGTCCTTGAGCGCAGCGCGCACCTGCTCGAGACGCTCGGCGCGGTGCTTGCGGTAGAAGTCGATGACCGCTGCCGCATCGGTCGTGGCCGGCCCGTGGCCGGGGGCGAGCAACGAACCACCCTCGGACGCCGCCGCGTAAAGCGCTTCGAGCGAGGCCAGGTAGCTGGTCAGGTTCCCGTCGGGGTGCGCCACGATCGAGGTGCCGCGTCCCAGCACGGTGTCGCCGGTGAGCAGCAGACGCTCCTCGTCCCAGGCGAAGGACACGGAGTCCTTGGTGTGGCCGGGCGTCACCAGTACGCGAAGGTCGATGTCGCCCGACGAGATCCGGTCGCCGTCCTCGAAGGACTCGCCGCGGCCGGCGCCACGCACGGGTGAACCGGTGCGCTCCACCCATAGGGGCACGCCCTCGTCGTGGTCGAAGTGACCGTGGGTCACCAATGTCAGCGCAACGCGGGCGCCGATCTGCTCGACGTAGTTCTCGATCGCGGTGAGGTGCTCCTCGTCGAGCGGGCCTGGGTCGACGACGATCACCTCGTCGGTCGAGGTCGAGTGCAGCACCCAGGTGTTGGTGCCCTCCAACGTCATCGGTCCCGGGTTGGGGCACAGGATCACTGCGGAGCGGTCGCTGACGGCGCCGCCGGTCCAAACAACTTCGGTCATGAATGAACGGTAACCGTCGGATCACCCGTAATACCGGGTGCGGAGCCGAACTCCTTCGGGTCCCATCTCGGCAACCGGCATGACGGTCATCAGCGGCGGACGAAGGCGCACCATCGCCTGCGCGTCCGGGGCCCGTCGGATGCGTTCCAGCTGCAACTCGGTCGGTGGCAACATCACGGCATCGCCGGACTCCAGATCGGCCAACAGATCGGCGGGGCGCACCCACCGGCTGATGTCGGACTCGGTGGTCTGGTCGTCGGCGTCCTGCCCGTCGGGCATGAGCGCGGCGAAGAACCAGGTGTCGTACCGCTTGGGCTCGAACTCCGGCGTCACCCAGTGATCCTGCGCCTGCAGCAGATCTGTCCGCAGGGTCATGCCGCGCTGTTGCAGCAGCTGCGCGAACGACACCTCCCTGGCAAGCAGCGCTGCGCGGTCGGCGTCCCGCTCGGGGTGCTCGTCCGGCGACACGATCGCGTCGTCGCCGCGTGCGGCGAGCAGCACTCCGGACTCCTCGAAGACCTCCCGAGCGGCCGCGACGACCAGGGAGGTCGCGACGTCGACGGGTTCGCCGAGACGCTCGCTCCACTCCTGCGGCGAGGGCCCGGCCCACGCCGGCAACACATGCGCGTCGCGGTCGTCGACGCCTCCGCCGGGGAAGACCCACATCGACGGCGCGAATGCCATCGTGGCGACCCGGCGCATCATGAAGACCTCGACCCCACCGGGCTCGTCACGCAGCAGCATGACGGTGGCGGCCCGCCGGGCTTGCACCCCGCCCGGCGAACCCGCGTGGACCCAGTCCGACGCGAGCCCGCCGAGTTTCGGGGCAGGCTGCCACAGGCGTTCGATCACCCGCGGCTGGTCGTTCATCAGTCGCGCACCGACACCGTGACTTCGACCTCGACCGGCGCGTCGAGCGGCAGCACTGCGACGCCGACGGCCGAGCGGGCGTGCGCGCCGTTCTCACCGAACGCCTTGGCGAACAGTTCGCTGGCACCGTTGATCACGGCCGGCTGACCGGTGAACGAGGGGTCGCTGGCCACGAAGCCAACGACCTTGACCACGCGCACGCTGTCGAGGTCGTCGACGATGCTCTTCACCGCAGCGATCGCGTTCAGTGCGCAGGTCTGAGCCAGCTGGGCGGCGTCCTCGGGCGAGACTTCGGCACCGACCTTGCCGGTTGCGGCGAGCTTGCCGTCGACCATCGGCAACTGGCCGGAGGTCATCACGATGTTGCCGTCACGGATCGCCGGCACGTATGCGGCGACGGGGGCGGCGACTGCGGGGACGGTCAGCCCGAGTTCGGACAGCCGGTTCTCGACTTCGGACATCTGGGATCAGCCCTTCTGGCGCTTGAGGTAGGCGACGAGGTTGCCGTTGTCACCGGTGAGGACCTGCACCAGCTCCCAGCCGTCCTCACCCCATTGGTCGAGGATCTGCTTGGTGGCGTGGACGATCAACGGGACGGTGGCGTACTCCCACTTGGTCATGGCGATTCCTGTCTGAAGAGAGAAGCTGGTCGGTTCGATTATCGCGTCGGTGAGAAGGGCGTGAGTTCGCAGGGCACCTGACCGGTGACCATCTGCTCGGCGAGCAGCCTGCCGGACAGCGGGCCGAGGGTGATGCCCCACATGCCGTGGCCGCCGTTGACGTAGACACCCGGCACCTTGGTCTCGCCGATCAGGGGCAGACCGTCGACGGTCACCGGACGGCCGCCGACCCAGACGTCCTGCTGGTCGTCCCAGTTCACTCCGGTGAGCAACGGTTCGCCGCTGCGGCGAATGGCGGCCACGCGGTCGGCGCTCAGCGGGTCCTCGGTGCCGGCGAACTCCATCGTCCCGCCGACCCGCAGCCGATCGCCGAGCGGCGTGCACGCCACCCGCTCGTGCGGGAAGTAGACCGGGCACGGCACCGGACGCGCGTTCTCGTCGGTGACCGAGACGGAGAAGCTGTAGCCGCGGCCGGCCCGCACTGGCACACGGACGCCACATGTCTTGGCGAGCTCGGGCAGCCAGGCACCGGTGGCGATCACGACGGCGTCACCGGACACCGGCTCGCCGCTCATCATCTCGACGGTCACTCCGCCGGGGCCGTGACGCAGGGCGCGAGCGTTCGCACCGATGACCAGTCGTCCGCCACGCTCCTGCACGGCCTGCGCCAGCGCGTCGACGTACTCGCCGGGGTTGATGTAACGCTGTCCGCCGAGTCGGATCGCCTTCTCCACGTCGGGGCTGATGATCGGCAGTTCAGCCCGCAGGGTGGCGTTGTCGACCTCGGTGGCCTCGAGGTCGAGGCCTGCTTCGTGGATGAGTTCGATCTCGTGCTCGAGGCCCTTCGCGTCCTCGGCCCTGCGGAACGCTGCCATGATCGGCGCCTCGTGGGACCTCGCCGCGACACCGTTGCTCTCGAGTTCGTCGTACGCACCGATGGCCAGACGGTTCACCGGCACGAAGAGGTCCATCGTCTTCCTCCACTGACCCGGGGTGCAGCGGCGGGCGAACCCGAGCAGGAAGGACGCGAGCCGGACGTCAGGCTTCAGCGGGATGAACAGCGGAGAGTCCGGGTCGAGCACGGCCTTCAGCCCGTACTTGAGCACCGACGGGTCCGAGAGCGGCACGCACAGACCCGGCGAGATCCACCCCGCGTTGCCCCACGAACTACCCGCCGCAACACCCGACCGCTCGATGACAGTGACCTGCACGCCGTGCTCCTGCAAGTACCAGGCGGTCGACAGACCGACCATCCCGGCTCCGACGACGACGACGTGCGGTGTGCCCGATCCGCTCAGTGGGCGGAGGACCTTGGCCATGCTTGACTCTCCCTAGAACGCGCAAACCATTGCGACGCTAGCACCGGTGAGACACCCTTCACATCGGGCCTTGCCTACCGAGGAGTACCCCGTGGACCGCCTGCCCGACGAGCCGGCCCGGGGGCCGGATCGCACCCTCCCGTACGGCCCGGCCGCGGACCAGGTGATCGACCGCTACGACGGATCGGGCCCGGGCCTGGTCGTGCTGGTGCACGGTGGATTCTGGAAACCCGCGTACGACCGCGAGCACCTTCGTCCGATGGCGGCCGCCTTGAGCGACAACGGTTTCGAGGTCTCACTCGTCGAATACCGACGTCCCGAGAGCGGGCGGTGGCCGGTCATTTCGGCCGACATCCGTGCGGCATTGGCACACCTGGGCGGCGTACCGGCGGTGATCGTCGGACACTCCGCCGGCGGACAGCTCGCGGTCTGGTCGTTGCACCAACCCGAAGGTGCCGGACTCGTCGGTGCGGTCAGCCTGGCCGGCTGTCTCGACCTGCGCTCGGCAGACCACGACGGGCTCGGCGCCGGCGCAGTGCGAGCGTTGTTCGACGGTGCGCCACCATCGAACGCCGACCCCATCCGGCTCCCGCCTCGGCAGCCGGTCGTGGCGGTCCACGGGGACGCGGATCTCGACGTCCCGATCGAGATCTCGCGCCACTACGCGCAGCGCACCGGAGCCCGACTGGTGGAGATTCCCGGCGCCGATCACTGGCCGCTCATCACGCCCGGAACCGATGCGTTCGACGTCACGATCGATTCGATCCGGACGCTGTTCGCCCGCAGCTAGGGTGACTCCATGACCTGGGACGGCGCGCGTGTGCACATCGTGACCGGCAAGGGCGGCACCGGCAAGACAACCGTCGCCGGCGCGCTCGCCCTTGCACTGGCCGACCGCGGCAAACAGGTCCTGCTCGCCGAAGTCGAGAGCCGGCAGGGCATCAGTCAACTGCTCGACATCCCGCCGTTGGGAGAGGTCGAGACGCGAGTGGCGCGCGGCGCGGACGGCGGCAGCGTCTGGGGCATCTCGGTCGATGCGAAGGCGGCGCTGCTGGAGTACCTGCAGATGTTCTACAAGCTCGGCATGGCCGGCGGGATGCTGGAACGGTTCGGCGTGATCGACTTCGCGACCACGATCGCACCGGGCGTGCGCGACGTCCTGCTCATCGGCAAGGTCTACGAAGCCGCCCGCCGACGCACCTCCCGGCGCGGTGTCCGCCACGACCAGATCTACGACGCGATCGTGCTCGACGCACCACCCACCGGACGCATCGGACGCTTCCTCAACGTCAACCAGGAGGTCGCCGGGCTGGCGAAGGTCGGACCGATCAAGTCGCAGGCCGAATCGATCATGCAGTTGCTGACCGGCCCGGACACGCTCGTCCATCTGGTCACGTTGCTGGAGGAGATGCCGGTGCAGGAGACGCTCGACGCCGCCGGCGAACTGCGGGGCTTAGGACTCTCGATCGGAAATGTCGTGGTCAATCAGGAGCGCGCGGACGTGCTCAGCAAGCGCGCGCTGGCGCATCTGCAGTCCGACGACGCCGACCTCGCAGACCTCGAATCAGACCTGGCCGCAAGCGGATTGCGCGTCGGCCCGACTCTGGTCAACGGACTCGTCCAAGCCGGACGCGACCTCGGTGACCGACTCGACCTGCAGGCCGAGGAACTCGCCGACCTGCGCGCGCTCGATCGTCCGATCGTGCACCTGCCGTTCGTCCCCGGCGGCGTCGATGCCGGCGGCCTGCGCCACCTGTCCGCCGCACTGATGGAAGGTGTGCGATGAGCAGCGAGTTCTCGATCGACGACCTGTTGCACGACGAGGCGATCCGTACCATCGTTTGCTGCGGCTCCGGCGGTGTGGGCAAGACCACGACGTCCGCCGCGATCGCGATCCGTGCCGCCGAACAGGGACGCCGCGTCGCGGTACTGACGATCGACCCCGCGAAGCGATTGGCGCAGGCGATCGGTCTCGAGCACCTCGACAACGAACCCGAGCCGGTCACGACCATCGATGCCTCGGCGGGCGGATCGCTCGACGCGATGATGCTCGACATGAAGCGCACCTTCGATGAGGTGGTGATCCGGCACGCCGCACCGGAGAAGGTTCAGCAGATTCTCGACAACCCCTTCTACCAAGCCGTTTCCAGTTCCTTCGCCGGCACCCAGGAGTACATGGCGATGGAGCGACTCGGTCAGCTCATGAGCGAGACGGCTGCCGACGGAGAGCTGCGATGGGACCTCGTCGTCGTCGACACTCCCCCGTCGCGTTCGGCGCTGGACTTCCTGGACGCCCCCGAGCGCTTGGGCACCTTCCTGGACGGTCGCTTCATCCGCTTGATGACGGCGCCGGCCCGAGCAGGTGGCCGGGCCTATCTGAAGCTGATGAGTGTCGGCGTCTCGTCGGTGACGACCGTGATGTCGAAGATCCTCGGTGCCCAATTACTTTCGGACGCACAGACATTCATCGCCGCACTGGAGACGATGTTCGGTGGGTTCCGCGAGCGTGCCGACCATACGTACGCGCTGCTGAAAGATCCGGCAACAGCCTTCGTCGTCGTCGCGACCCCGGAACGGGACGCACTGCGAGAGGCCGCGTACTTCGTCGACCGTCTGGAGGAGGACGGCATGCCGTTGGCCGGGCTGGTGGTCAACCGGGTGCAAATGACGTACGTGCCGTCGGTCAATGCAGCGCGAGCACTTAGCGCAGCGGACGCGATGGACGAGGTACCGGACCGGTCAAGCGGATGGCGACCGACGGACACCGCCGCACTGCTTCGGCTGCACGCTGATGTCACCGAACTCGGCGTGCGGCACGCCGAGGCGATCGACCGATTCCGATTACTGCACCCGCAGGTGCCGGTCGGCCAGGTGGCCGCAGCAGGTCACGACGTCAACGACATCGCGGAACTACGCGAGATCGGCGAGGAACTCGCCGGCTGAGTCAGCCCAAGCCGTCGGCACGCGCAGCACGGAACAACTGAGCCCAGGACTTCACCTCAGGGCGACGACGAAGCAGCGCACGGCGCTCGCGTTCGGTCATGCCACCCCAGACGCCGTACTCGGTGCGGTTGTCGAGCGCATCGGCCAGGCACTCGGCCACGACCGGGCAGCGCTGGCAGATCACCTTGGCGCTCTGCTGAGCAGCCCCCTTGGCGAAAAGGTCGTCGGGACTACCGGCTCGGCAGGACGCACGTCCGGCCCAGTTCTCGTCCCACATCACGGTGTCGGGTGCAACAACGGTCACAGCTGCCTCCTCGGGCACTGCTGGACATTCCGCCCCGCCAACGCGCCCCCGTGTCACCGCGAACTGCATGCGGAGACCACGTCTTCGTTGGAGGACCCGGGTATCCAGGTCATCTGTCCTACTAATCGCGATAATACAAGCGGCGTCACGTTGTGGGAAGACCCAATCTTTACCTTCTTTTTGTTATCCTTCGCCGCAACCCTGGCGCACGTCCCCTGGCCGATGTTCACGCGAAACGCGGATTCCGGGCTTACCCAGGTCGGCGGGTTACCCTTCCTTCCATGCGCCAAACCTCCCGGATCGCCAGCGTCATGTCTATGCTCGGCGGCTTCGTCGCGGTCGCCATGACGATGGGCCTGCTGACGGCCGGTCTCGTCATCCCCGCGGTGGGTGTCGCGGGCCAGGCGACCAACAACGGCATCAAGATGTTCAACCAGATGCCGGCCGACTTCCAGATGAACCCGTTGGCCCAGCAATCCCGCATCCTCGCCTCCGACGGCACCGTGATCGGCACACCGTTCAACGAGAACCGAATCGTGGTGCCGCTGAACAAGATCGCACCGGTGATGCAGCAGGCGCAGGTGGCGATCGAGGACGAGCGCTTTTTCGAGCACGGCGGTGTCGACCCCAAGGGTCTGCTGCGCGCGATCAGCACCAACATCCTGAGCGCCGGCACCCAGGGTGCCTCGACCCTCACCCAGCAGTACGTGAAGGTCGCCCTGCAGAACAAGGCGCTGGCCTCCGGCAACAAGGACGCCGCAGCGGCGTCCGTCGCCCGATCGGGCATGCAGGGGTACGTGCGAAAGCTGCAGGAACTGAAGTACGCGGTGTCTCTGGAGCAGAAGTACACCAAGCAGCAGATCCTGGACGGATACCTCAACCTCGTGTACTTCGGCGACCAGCAGTACGGCGTCGAGGCCGCGGCCCGCCACTACTACGGCCGCTCCGCCTCGCAGCTCACTCTGCCGCAGGCCGCCACGCTGGCCGGCGTGGTGAACGCGCCCGGCGTCACCGACCCGATCAACAACCCGGAGGCGGCCACCAAGCGCCGCAACCAGGTGCTCGGCAAGATGTATGCCCAGCAGATGATCTCCTACAAGGAATACACGGACGCGACCAGCCACGATCTGAAGTCCGACCTCAAGGTCACCAACATCAGCAGTTCGTGCGCCAGCTCGAAGTACCCGTACTTCTGTTACTACGTCTACAACTGGCTGCTCAACGAGCCGTCGCTCGGCAAGACCCGCAAGGAGCGCGAGGCCGCGCTCAAGGGTGGCGGGCTGACGATCCAGACCTCGTTCGACCCCAAGCTGGCGGCCAAGATGGACAAGGACATCAAGTCGAAGGTGCCGGTCGCGAACTCCGAGAACGTGCAGGCCGCAGCGCTGACGATCCAGCCGGGCACCGGGCTGGTCCTCGCGACCGGTCAGAACACCGCGTACAGCAATAACACCACCGCCGGGAAGAGCGCGATCAACTACACCGTCCCGCTGAACATGGGCGGTGGCCAGGGCTTCACGATCGGCTCGACCGCGAAGTTCTTCGCGATCGTGAGCGCGGTCCAGCAGGGTCGTGACATCGAGGGCGACATCAACGTTCCGAAGTTCAGCGGCAAGGACAAGAACGGCAACTTCGTCCGGTTCACCAACAAGCAGTTCCCGGGTGAATGCGGACTGGCTCCCGGTGAGAACTGGGACGTCCACAACTCCGAAGGTCACGAATCCGGTGGACCGATGCCGGTCATCGAGGCGACCGCCGGTTCGATCAACACCGCGTTCGCCCAGCTCGTCTCCGAACTCGGCGCCTGCGACGTGCACGCGACGATGACCAAGATGGGAGTGCGCAACGGTGACGGCACTGAGATCGGCAAGTCGCCCTCCGGCATCATCCTCGGCTCGGAGCCGGTGACGGCTCTGGACCTCGCGAACGCCTACGCCACCGTGGCGGCGGACGGCGTCTACTGCACCCCGCGTCCGGTCAAGTCGATCGCCGACGCGAACGGCAAGCAGTTGAAGCTGGCCCAGGCCGGCTGCAAGCAGCTGCTCTCCAAGGACGTCGCACGTACCGTGACGAAGGTCTTCGAGAACGTGTTGAAGCCGGGTGGTACCGCCTACGCGTCTCGTCTCGCAGGGGATCGTCCGGCAGCCGGCAAGACCGGCACCGTGGAAGGCGCCACGCAGAGCTGGTTCGCCGGCTACACCCCGGAACTGGCGACGGCCGTGTGGGTCGGCCACGCCGACAACGAGAAGACGCTGAAGGACGTCCGGCTCGGCGGCAAGTACTACGACGGCTACCTCTACGGCTCGACGATCGCCGCGCCCATCTGGAAGACGATCATGGACGACGCGCTCCGGGGCAAACCGGAGAGGAAGTTCGCCGCTCCGTCGTCGGAGTTCCTGGACGGTAACAAGGTGCGCGTCCCCAATGTCAAGGGACAGACGCCCGACAACGCGACGTCCATGCTGGAGTCGGCCGGCTTCAAGGTGAAGCAGGGGCCGGCCCAGGACGCCCGGCTGTTCGAGGGTCTGATCATGGGCTCGACACCTGAGGGCGGCGAGAAGGTGGCCAAGGGTGCGACGATCACGATCTACCCGAGCACCGGACGTCGTCCCTCGTCCACCCAGCCGACGATCGCGCCGGCCGTCTCACCGAACTGATCAGCCCG
The DNA here is from genome assembly GCF_006715095.1 of Yimella lutea. Lineage (NCBI taxonomy): Bacteria > Bacillati > Actinomycetota > Actinomycetes > Micrococcales > Dermacoccaceae > Yimella > Yimella lutea. The sequence continues at coordinate 776,659 of NZ_VFMO01000001.1, read as the reverse complement.
TTCACGAAAGGCCCCGCCATCGGCGGGGCCTTTCGTTTGTCGCCTCAGCTGAGCGCGCGCTTCACGGCTGCGGCGATCTTGCCGCCGTCCGCGCGACCGGCGATCTTGGGCTGGAGGATCTTCATGACCTTGCCCATGCCGCCGATGTTGGTGGCGCCGGACTCGGTGACGGCTTCGGCGACCATCTGGTCGAGTTCGGCGTCGCTGAGCTGGGCGGGCAGATACTTCTCGAGTACGACGAGTTCGGCGCGCTCCTGCTCGGCGAGCTCGGGACGGTTCGCTGCGTCATAGGCATCGGCGGCCTCGCGACGCTTCTTGGCTTCTTTGGTGATGACCTTGAGCGTCTCGTCGTCGGTCAGTTCCTTGGCGGTGTCACCGGAAACCTCAGCGGTCTTCACGGCGGCGATCGTCATGCGCAACGCACCGGCGGTCACTTTGTCGCGGCTCTTCATCGCTTGGTTGAGGTCGGACTGGAGCGTCTGCTTGAGCGTCATGGGTTCAGTGTCCCACTCCGGTCACACCGCCCTCACCCGAATTGTCGCCCGGACGTTTCGGTGCCCCGTCACCACCGTGCGACGATGAGCGGATGCACTCGCTCACTCGTTCAGCTGTCGCCGTCGGCGCTCTCGGGGCCGCGACCCTCGGCTGGTCGAGCCTGGTCGAACGCAACTGGTACGCATTGCGTGAGGTGACCGTGCCCGTTCTGCCCGAGAGTGCCGACCCGGTGCGCGTGCTGCACCTCAGTGACCTGCACCTGGTGCCGCGCCAGGCCCGCCGCATCGAGTGGGTTCAGGACCTCGCGCGCCTCGAGCCCGACTTCGTGGTCAACACCGGCGACAACTGCTCCGATCTCAACGCGGTGCCGGCGGTGCTGCGCACGATGGCACCGCTGATGGACTTCCCCGGCGCGTTCGTGCTCGGCTCCAACGACTACTTCGCCCCGGCACGGCGCAACCCATTCCGGTACTTCAACTCCTCGCACAAGCAGGGCGACCAGATGGGCGTGCCGTCGCTGCCCTGGAAGAACATGGTGCGCGGGTTCGAAGCCGGTGGCTGGACGAACCTCACTGACGTGCGCGCCCGCGTCCCGATCGGTGACCTGGACGTCGAACTGGTCGGGGTGGACGATCCGCACCTGGGTTACGACGAGTACGACAAGGTCGCCGGGCCCGCCGCAACAGACGCCGATCTCACGGTCGGTGTCGTCCACGCGCCGTACCTTCGCGTGCTCGACGCGATGACCGCGGACGGCGCATCGATGGTGATGGCCGGTCACACGCACGGCGGCCAGATCTGCGTTCCCGGTTACGGCGCCCTGGTCACCAACTGCGATCTCGGAACAGAGCGGGTCAAGGGACTGTCGCGTTGGTGGCCCGGCGCCGACAACGCTCCGTCGTCGCAGGCTCCGGACGATGCCGCCTGGCTACATGTCTCGGCCGGCCTCGGGCACAACAAGTACACGCCGGTACGCCTGGCCTGCCGCCCCGAGGCGACGCTGCTGACCCTCGTCCCGAAGTCCTGACAGATGCCTGAGGTCTCGAGATCTGCTCGCGTCCTGACCCGCGCACATCTCGACACCCCGCGCGTCTGAACCCGATTGGGAGATTGCCCTGTCAACCGGTAAAGTCTCCACTTGCTGCGTGCGGGTATCGCCAAAAGCGCCAACGTACGCAGGCCACGGGGTGTGGCGCAGCTTGGTAGCGCGCTTCGTTCGGGACGAAGAGGTCGCAGGTTCAAATCCTGTCACCCCGACCATGGCGAGCCGGCTCTGTTGATCAGGGCCGGTTTTTCGTTGTCCTTGTTCGGACTGCCGGACTGGTCACGACGGCATCTGATCTGCGTCAGACACTGCGCCCCTGCGCCTTCAATGCAGCTTCTTGATCTCCGCAGAGACCCGGTCAACAGCCTTCGTCAACTTGTGGATCGTGCCGGACGGGCTGTCGATGGACTCGCGGAAGTCTGACAGGTTGATCACGTAGGTCAGCGACGGAACTGCACCAAACGGGCCGTCGGCGTCGACGGTAACGGTGTGAATCTGCGCGTCTGGAGACCTGAGCAACTCGGCAGCGAGCCCCAGAGGCCATGAGTGCACATGCCCTGGAGCAACGGAGGAGAAACCATCCTGCAGCCTGCCGAGTGCGGCGCTGGTGAGATCTTTCAGGTCACCTGACCGCGGCAAGGGCGGATCGAAGTTGACGCGCACGTTCTCGGCAACCGTCGGCCCCGAGTTACCGACGAGAAGGATCAGCCTCTGCCCCTGCGCATCGTCTCCGCGCACGTCTGCCCAGACATAGGGCTGCGCAGCGGCGATGTTCGATTCCCGTTGACCGGCAACCTGTGCTTCCGCGGCATTCGCCGAGCGTCGTGCCTGCCGCATGCTCCCGCCGGCAACGCCAACGGAGACGATCGAGACAAGAAGAGCAAGGAGGGAGAGGACCAGTTCTGTACTCATGTCCTGAGTCTGCAGCTGACCTCTGACAGCACCGACTCTCAGCGCACCGTTCCAACGAATGTCACGCACGGTCGCTCATTTCCCAAACGCTGCCGACATGCATGCAAGCAAGTAACCTGCGAACACTATGAATGCGCCACGGGACCCTCGGCTTACTGCCGAGGCGCGTGCGCGGGTGTTGATCGACCGTCAGCTGACCGAAGCCGGCTGGGTCGTTCAGGACAAGAAGGCGCTGAACCTGTTCGCCGCGCAAGGTGTCGCGTGCCGCGAAGTCACGATGAAGTCCGGGCAAGGCCGGGCCGACTACCTGCTGTACGTCGATCAGCGCGTCGACGGTGTGGTTGAAGCTAAACCGCAGGGCACGACGCTCAGCGGCGTCGAGTGGCAGTCGGGGATGTACGCCGAGGGTCTGCCGGCCGACGTAAGGCTCAAAGCGCTGACGCGCGACGGCCGGTCGCCATTCGTGTTCGACGTCTTCTCGTCACCCTCGACCGCGGGATCTGTCGCGCTGGGTCGCTCCTGCAACGGCCGCGTCGGATGGGTGTCACCGGACGGACATACGTTTGGTGCGTGGGAGAGCCGGGGAGTCGAATGATCACGACGGAACGAACAGAGGACAGGAGACCTTGATGTCCGAAGAACTCGTGTTCAAGGTGCAAGGCACGACCGCTGCGCCCGCCCGAGAGACCTCGCTGGCCGCCGCCGGACTGCGCGAACGCGACCACCTGCAGGAGTGGGTAATCGCAAATCCGGAGATCCTCGGCCCGGACGTCCTGATCATTACCAGCGAGTTCGATCGATGGATGTCGAAGGACGGCCGTGAAGCCGACCGGCTCGACATCCTCGGGCTGGGATCGGACGGTCGCCTCGTCGTCGCTGAACTCAAACGCGACCGAGCCCCTGACTACGTGACTACCCAGGCGATCAACTACGCGGCCCGGGCATCACGATTCTCGCTCGAGGACCTTGCGGACGCCTACCTGTCATTCGTTCGACGGAGCGATGACGCCCCGTCGACCGCTGATGAGGCCCTTGCTGCACTGACCGCGCATGCACCTGAGCTCTCCACCGAGACACTCCGGAAGCCGCGCATCACGCTTGTCGCGGGTGAGTTTCCCGCCGCCGTCACCTCGGCCGCGGTCTGGCTCACCGAGCAGGGAGTCGACATTGTGCTCATCCAGGTGCGCGCATATGAATGGGGCGAAGGTCACGCGATCACCGTGTCGAGACTGTGGCCGGTCGCAGACGTCGAAGACTACGTCGTCGCGCCTGCGCGACGAGAACGGACATCGGCAAAGTCGGCTGACACACTTCCGGCTACACCCTGGAGCGAAGAGGACCTCAGGCAGTTGGCCGGCCTGGGAGTGAGCGAAACAGTGCTCGCCACCATGGACATGTGTGCCCGCGCTCCGGACCAATGGATCGGCGGCCTCCGCGTCATGGCGTCCACAGGCCGCGCGGTCCCCCAACATCGCGGCGACTACGGAGGTTTCTCGATCGTGGTCCGCCGCAAGTTCGATCGGAGCAACCCGCCCTACGACACCTGGTACGGCGAGGAAAACGGCGAGCCGCCGCAGTCGTACTACCGGCTCGACGCGACCAGCGCCGAGCAGTGGCGTGCCATCCGCGATCTCGAGCTCGACGCCGTCCCGACAACGAGCAACACCGACTAACGAACGAAACACGGGTGCTTTGGTTCGGTAGACCACTCGAAGAAGTCTGTTCGTTTTGTTCGTTTTGATCTATCTTCGGTGTCATGCCGACTCCTACGAAGACTGCCGCGCGCCACAGCGCGACCTACCTTCCATCGTCGGAAGACGAGGCGTCTGCAGCGTCCTTGGCCAAGGTCCTGCAGGTGGGAGATGACGGTCTCGTCGCCCTCGTAGCGCCGGACGGCACAACAATCGCTTTGTCGGCGCAAGTCCACCGCGTCCTCGTCCAGGTCGCGGACGCCATGGCCCACGGGATGGGCGTGACCGTCGCCCCGCACAACGCAATGCTCACCACCCAGGAAGCCGCCGACTTCCTCGGCATCTCGCGGCCGACCCTGGTGCGCATCATCGATCGCGGCGACTTGGAAGCCGTGAAGCCTGGCCGTCACCGTTATGTCGCTCTCCAGGATCTGATCGCTTATCAAGAGCGTGTGGCTGTGCAACGGCGTAAGAGCCTTGACGAGATGGCGCGGGACGCGGACAACGCCGGCCTATACGACCTCCTCGATGGACAGCCGCCACTGAAGCGCCACTGAACGATGACGTTCGAGGTCCTACTCGACACGTGTGTCCTCTACCCGCCGACGCTGTGCGACACCCTGCTGCGGATCGCCGAGAATGGCGCATTCGAACCACGCTGGTCCGCTGACGTCCTGGTCGAACTGGAGCGCAACCTGTCCCCGCTCCCTTCCGTTGGTATCAATGGTGCGCAGGCCCGGATCCGTGCCATGACCGGCGCGTTCCCGAACGCAACCGTCAACGCCTACGAGCAACTGCTCGGCGACATGCCCGGCCATCCCACAGACGCGCACGTCATGGCGGCGGCGATCGTGGCTCGATGCCAGGTCATCGTCACGGCAAACCTGAAGGACTTTCCGGAGGCCGAACTCGCGCAGTGGGGTTTGACCGTCTCCCACCCGGACGCCTTCCTGCTCGATCAGCTAGAACTACACCCGCGGGAAACCCTTCTCGCTCTACAGAATCAGTCGCGCGATTCGTCGCGACCGTCTCTGTCGCTGCCCCAACTGCTGGAGTCACTCCGGAGGGCTGGTGTCCCCCGGTTTGCTGCGGCGGTCACTCGCACCCGAAGCCAAGGAGTTCACGATCACTGATTCACGCCGCTTGGTCGACAAGCTCTGGTCGTACTGCGACGTGCTTCGGGATGACGGAGTAGGAGTCATCGAATACACCGAGCACCTCACCTACCTCCTGTTCCTCAAGATGGCGCACGAGCGCGCGACCCGGAAGCTCGACCGGAGCAGATCGTGCCCGAGGAGTACTCGTGGCAGAAGCTGCTCGACGCCCAGGGCGACAAACTCGAGTACGAGTACACCCGCATCCTCGTCGGCCTCGCACGCGAGGACGGTGTCATCGGCACGATCTTCCGCAGGGGCCAGAACCGCATCCAACACCCGGCAAAGCTGCGCCGGCTGGTCGTCAACCTGATCGACAAGGAGAACTGGTCGCAGTCGGGCACCGACATCAAGGGCGACGCCTACGAGGAACTGCTCTCCAAGGGCGCTTCTGACAAGGGCTCTGGCGCCGGCCAGTACTTCACACCCCGTGCCTTGATCGAGGCGATCGTCGACGTCGTACGCCCGACGGTCGCCGACACCGTCGTCGACCCGGCCGGCGGCACAGGCGGCTTCCTCCTGGCCGCGCACGAGCACGCCGCCCGCGGCGCCGAGTCGATGACGCCGGTCCAGCGCGATCACCTGCGCGACGGCTTCGCCTCGGGCTACGAACTCGTCGACAGCACAGCCCGATTGGCCGCGATGAACCTGCTGCTCCACGGCATGGGCACCTCCAACGGTGACTCGCTGATCGAGCTGCGCGACTCGCTCATCGCCGACCCCGGCCGCCGCTGGTCGGTCGTGCTGTCCAACCCGCCGTTCGGTCGGAAGTCCTCCCTGACGATGGTCGGCGCCGACGGCCGCGAGGTGCGAGAAGACCGCGAGATCGAGCGGCAAGACTTCGTCGCGACCACGAGCAACAAGCAGCTCAACTTCGTCCAACACATCGCCACCATCCTCGACACCAACGGCCGCGCCGCCGTCGTACTGCCCGACAACGTGCTCTTCGAAGGTGGGGCTGGCGAGGTCATGCGGCGCAAGCTGCTCACCGACTTCAACCTGCACACCATGCTGCGCCTGCCGACCGGGATCTTCTACGCCCAGGGCGTGAAGGCCAACGTGCTGTTCTTCGACAAGAAGGTCGCCCGCCCCGGGCAACCGTGGACCGAGCGGCTCTGGGTCTTCACTACGCCATTCCTCGAGAAGGAGGTTGTACAGATCGAGCAACCGGTCGGCCTTCTCCCATTTGTCGACGATGACGTCTTTGCTATCAGCAATGACCAGCCGATGCAGCTCAAGGAGAACCATGAAGCGGGATGGCAACGAACCGAGGATCTCCTCGAGCACCTCCCGCGCTGCCCAATACTCAGCTTCTTCAAGGTCGTCGTCCTCGAACAGGTCGACCATGGAACACACCTCTCATCACTGCGGACGGCTCTCACCCCATCGTGGGGTGACCCACCGACAACCCCGGTTTCAGTGAGAGGGGCACGGAAGCCGAAAAGCACGATCGACCGTCCGCGCTTCCATTTGTTCGTCGGCGCGCTGCACGACGTAAAGGGCCGCCGACACGTTGAAGACACCTGACGCAACTCGAGCCTGCGCCGGGATACCGTGGCGGTGGTCGACGATGGAGACGATATGACGGCGCCACGGACGCTGGGCCTGCCCGACGGGATCACCACCTGCCTGTTCGACCTGGACGGTGTGCTCACCGACACCGCGAGCGTGCATCGCACGGCATGGAAGGCGATGTTCGACGCGTACTTGCGTGATCGCGACGGCGAGGGTTTCGTGCCGTTCGACACCGACCGCGACTACACCCACTACGTCGACGGCAAGCCACGCGAGGACGGGGTCCGCGATTTCCTCGCTTCTCGGGGCATCACGCTGCCAGAGGGAACGCGCGACGACGCACCCGGCGCCGCCACCGTCCGGGGGCTCGGGAATCGCAAGAACGAGCAGGTGCAGCAGGTGATCGCCCGCGACGGCGTGAGGGTGTACGAGGGTTCTCGCACGTACTTGGAGGCAACCAAGAAAGCAGGCCTTCACCGGATCGTCGTCTCGTCCAGCGCGAACACCGAGATGGTGCTGAGGGTCACCGGTCTCGATCGACTCGTCGAAGGCCGCGTCGACGGGGTCACGCTCGCGCGATCGAACATCAAGGGCAAACCGGCACCCGATTCCTTCCTGGCCGGCGCTGCACTCGTGGGAGCCGATCCCGCGCAGGCGGCGGTCTTCGAGGACGCATTATCAGGCGTCGAGGCAGGGCGTGCCGGCCACTTCGGCTACGTCGTGGGCGTCGACCGGGTCGGTCACGCCGAGGCGTTGAGAAAGCACGGCGCCGACGTCGTGGTCGAAGACCTCGCCGACCTGCTGAGTGGAGGAACCCGATGACCGCACACCCGTCCGCGTTCACCGTCGAGCCCTGGAAGGTGCGCGAGATCGGGCTGAACTTCGACAATCTCGCCCAGGCCGAGTCGGTCTTCGCACTCGCCAACGGACACATCGGCGTCCGAGGCAATCTGGACGAGGGCGACCCCAGCGGTCTGCCCGGCACGTACCTCAACTCCTTCTACGAGAAGCGTCCGCTGCCGTACGCCGAGGCGGGCTACGGCTACCCCGATTCCGGGCAGACCATCGTCAACGTCACCAACGGAAAACTGATCCGACTGCTCGTGGACGATCAGCCGTTGGATCTGCGCTACGGCGTCATCCACCACCACGAACGCACGCTCGACATGCGCACCGGGTTGCTGCACCGCGACCTGCTGTGGGAATCGCCCTCCCGCCGTCTGGTCCGGGTGCGGTCGACCCGGCTCGTGTCGTTCACCCAGCGGGCGATCCTCGCTGTCCGCTACCAGGTGGAGGCCGTCGACAACCCGCTGCGCGTGGTGATCCAGTCCGAGATGGTCACCAACGAGGAACTGCCCTCCGTCTCCGACGACCCACGCGTCGCGGCCGCGCTCAAGGATCCGTTGGTTCCTGAACTGCACAGCCACAATCACAACCGCTCACTGCTGATTCATCACACCCGGCAGAGCGGGCTTCGGATGGCGGCCGCCTGCGACCATGTCCTGCACAGTCCGGGCGTCGGCAGCCACACCTACGTCGAAGAAGACTGGAGTCGCACCACGATCGGCACCGACCTCGCCCCCGGCGAGACCCTCGGGGTCACCAAGTTCGTCGCGTACGGCTGGTCCTCCCGCCGCACCATGCCCGCGCTGCGCGACCAGGTCGACGGCGCACTCTCGGCGGCGCTGCACACCGGTTGGCATTCGATGGTGCAGGAACAGGCCGCCTACGTCGAGGATTTCTGGGATGGCGCGGACGTCGAGGTGGACGGCGACCCGGTCGTCCAGCAAGCAGTCCGATTCGGACTCTGGCATGTGCTGCAAGCGGGAGCTCGCGCGGAGGGTCGCGGGATCGCAGCAAAGGGGCTCACCGGTCCCGGCTACGACGGTCACTGCTTCTGGGACACCGAGAGCTACGTGCTTCCCGTGCTCACCGCCACCGCGCCACCGGCGGCACGCGACGCCCTCAGCTGGCGGCACTCGGTCCTGCCGTTCGCGCGAGAGCGCGCGCAGCACCTGAAGATGGAGGGCGCAGCGTTCCCGTGGCGCACGATCCGCGGACAGGAGTGCTCGGCCTACTGGCCTGCCGGCACCGCGGCCTTCCACATCAATGCCGATATCGCCCTTGCCGCCGCACGCTACGTCTTCTGGACCGGCGACGAGATCTTCGACCGGGACGTCGCGTTGACCATCCTGGTCGAGACCGCACGCCTGTGGGCCGGCCTGGGCTACCACGGCGACGACGGAAAGTTCCACATCGACGGCGTCACCGGGCCGGACGAATACACCGCCATCGTCGGCGACAACACCTTCACCAACCTCATGGCGGCTCGCAACTTGCGGTACGCCGCCGACACAGCGCAGCGGTGGCCGGAGCAGGCGGCCGACTTGAATGTCACCGAGGACGAGATCGCGCAATGGCGATCCGCCGACGAGAGCATGGCCGTTCCGTTCGACACCGAACGCGATGTGTACCAACAGAATCGGGGAAGCACCGCCAACGAGGTGTGGGACTTCGACGCAACGCTGAAGGACGACGGCTATCCGCTGCTGCTCAACTACCCCTACTTCGAGATCTACCGCAAACAGGTCGTCAAACAGGCCGATCTCCTGCTGGCCATGCACTGGTGTGGTGACCGGTTCACGCGGGAGGAGAAAGCGAAGGCGTTCGCCTACTACGAAAAGATCACCGTGCGTGACTCCTCCTTGTCGGCGTGCACCCAGGCGGTCATGGCGGCCGAGGTCGGCCAACTCGAACTCGCCCACGCCTACCTCACCGAAGCAGCGGTGATGGATCTACGCGACCTCGAACACAACACCAAGGACGGCGTCCACGTCGCCTCGCTCGCCGGCGCCTGGTTGGCGCTGGTTGCCGGCTTCGGTGGGATGCGCGAGTACGACGGCCACCTGAGCTTCGCGCCGGTGCTGTCGCCGAAGATGCAACGTCTCGCCTTCTCCATCCGGTGGCGCGAGTACAAGATCCGGGTGAGCGTCACTCACGATCACGCGACCTATCAGTTGGAAGACGGCACCGAGGGTCACTGCGAACTGCGCCACTACGACCACAAGTTCACGCTGACCACCTCCAAGCCGGTCAGCTTCCCCGTCGAACCTGTCCAGCCGCTCACTGCGCAGCCCACTCAACCCGTCGGACGCGCACCCGTGTCACTGGATTGAAGGGCCGGGCCCGCGGTCAGACCCGGGGGAGTTCTCGGTACTCGTCGAGGTGCTCGACCCGCTCCGGCGCAGGGTGCTCGGCCGGAACCTTCAGCACACCGTCCGGGTCGACAAGGACGACGCGACACCCCTCCTGCTGCACCCGTCGCAGTCCCTCGGCGATCATCACCCCGGCAACGCGGTCGATCGAGGACACCCGGCGCAGGTCGAGGACGAGGCGTTCGAGATCGGTGTCATCCTCGGCGATCTCGCGCAGCACCAATTCGGCTCCGCTGAAACGCAATTCGCCTTGAAGGCTCAGGATGCGTACCAGATGTCCATCGCGCGTACGCATTCGACGGTCGCGACGCACTGCCGACTGCGACTCTTCAGGGCTGTTCATGATGTGCAGACCCATGTCGCGAGAAAGTCTGCGGCACAGGGTGATTCCACGAACGCTGTTGCCATGATCGTCCAGTCGCGGCGAGAAGGTCGCCAGCCCGACCTGACCGGAGAGCGCGCCCAGAATCCCGCCGCTGACCCCGCTCTTGGCCGGGAAACCGCAACTGGTCATCCAGTCGCCGGCCGCGTCGTACATGCCGCAGGTCATCATCACGCTGAGCACCTGGCGCACCACGTCGGTGTCGACCACGCGTTCGCCGGTGGCGGGCTGCACTCCCCCGTGTGCCAGCGTCGCGGCCATGCGGGCGAGGTCGCGGGTGGTCACCCGCAGCGAACACTGCCGGGTGTAGCCGCGGACCACATCGGCCGGGTCGCCGTCGATCACCCCGTAGGAGCGCAGCATGTTGGCGATGGCGCTGTTGCGATAGGCGTCCGCCAGCTCCGATTCGAACACCGCTTCGTCCACGTCCAGTTCACGGTCGGCGAAGGCAGACAGCCCTTGGCGCACCTTCTCGAAACGCTCGTCCGGGTCGCAGTCGGGGCCACCGATGAGCGCGTGACAGGTGAGCGCGCCTGCATTGATCATCGGGTTGAGCGGACGACCTGAGCCGGCCTCGAGCGACAGTTCGTTGAAAGGCTCGCCGCTGGGTTCGACGCCGATGCGTTTCACGACCGCGTCCACTCCGTGCTCCTGCAGCGCGAGTGCATAGACGAACGCCTTCGAGATCGATTGGATCGTGAAGGCGTTGTCAGCGTCACCCGCGCAGTAGAGGCTGCCGTTGGTCGTGCACACTGCGACCGCAAGCTGATCGGGGTCGACGTTGGCAAGTTCTGGAATGTAGTCGGCCAGCGCGCCACTGGTCTCATGCGCGCAGGAACTCAGGATCTCCTCGAGATAATCCGGTACCGGTGTCTTCACGAACCAACCGTAGGACGCCGCCAGGCGACAGCGGCGATGACCCCGTCGAAACCGGTCGGGACGTCCTCGACAACGAGCCCATACACATCCCGCCGATCCCCCGGCCACCCCAACTCACCGTGACGCGCAAGCTCCAGCACCACGTCGAGATCGAACGCACCCGCCTTGACCAGGGCCTCGGCTCGCACGAACGCTCGTCCGGTCACGCCCACGTCGGGCACGAGGAGGTCCGGATCGAGGAGGTCGATGTCGACGCCCAGCCTGTCGCCTCGGCAGGCCGCTGCTGCCGAGAAGCCGTGCGCGTGCGCCCACGACACCGACACGTCGTGATTCGTGACGACCGGACGGCCGTGCGGTCCTGCGCAGGAATCGCAACGCTGCACGAAATCGGCCGCCGGCTCCGGGCCACAGATCTGCGCGACGGCGTCCCGAGCAAGAAGCCGTGCAGCAAGGAAATCGTGTCGGTCGCACGGCCGACGCAACCTTTCCCAACGGGCTCGGTCGCTACCGGAGATCAGGCGCAACGGGTCGGGCTCGGGGTGCAGCCGCACCACCGAGCGCTGGATCAGCACCACCGGTTCCACGCCACGATCATCCCAGCAGACCTGAACCCCGGGCGCGCAGCAGGTGAACGTGGACTCCTTCTACTTCACCAACATCGCTCCTCAGATGGAAAACTTCAACCGGGCAATGCGCGAGGGACTCTGCTGCCTGCTCCTCGACGGCCCGACCCAGGAGTGTGACGAGGCGTTCGGCGTAACCAGCGAGCAGACAACCAGGCCGTCGTGCACCGGCGCTCACCCCGACAATGGCTTCATGCCCGATGCTCAGTTCCCCCACCCGATCACCGGACAGCTGTTCCCCTCGCCGGTACCACCGGGAACAGGATGGCCGGGCGATGAAGCCGACGCGTCCACTCCTGTCGCGCACACGTCCGACGAGGTCGCTTCGCTGGCCGGGAGCGCGCCGCATCTCGCCGAACTGGACGCCCGGATCACCGTCTGCCGAGCCTGTCCTCGCCTGGTGACGTGGCGCGAGGAGGTCGCGAACAAGAAGCGTGCTTCCTTTGCCGCACAGCCGTATTGGGGTCGACCCGGTGCCGGCTTCGGCGACCCGGACGCTCGTGTCCTCGTCGTCGGACTCGCACCGGCTGCCAACGGCGCCAACCGCACCGGACGCATGTTCACCGGTGACCGTTCGGGCGACTGGTTGTACGCGGCATTCAACCGCGCCGGGTACGCCGGCCAGGCGTCGTCCGAACACGCGGGTGACGGCCTCGAACTCACCGATCTGCGCATCATCGCGTCCGTGCGCTGCGCCCCGCCGGACAACAAACCGACGACCGAGGAGAGGCGCACCTGTGCTCCGTGGCTCGACCGCGACCTGCAGTTCGCCGAACCGAACCTCTATTCGATTCTCGCTCTCGGTTCGATCGGCTGGGACTCCACGCTGGCGGCTGCTCGCCGACTGGGCTGGGACGTCCCGCGCCCGAAACCCAAGTTCGGCCACGGCGCAGTGGCGTTGTTGCAGAACGAAACTCGTCAGGTGAAGCTGGTCGGCAGCTATCACGTCAGTCAGCAGAACACGTTCACCGGCCGACTGACCGAGCAGATGCTGGACGCGGCGATCGGCCTGCTCGCGCCCTGAATCAGGACAAGCCGCTGAGAAGGTCGTGCACATGACTTCGGCCCCTCACCGGGTCTCGATTGCGCCCGGTCAGATCGGTTCGAGGATGCGACGCAGGAAGTCCTGGGTGCGGGGGTTGCTCGGGTTGGAGATGACCTGCGCGGGCGAACCCTGCTCGACGATCAGACCCTGGTCGATGAAAAGCACCTGGTCGGCGACCTGGGCCGCGAACTTCACCTCGTGGGTGACGATCACCATCGACCAGCCCTCCTCGGCCAGATCGCGGATCACCCGCAGGACGTCGCCGACGAGTTCGGGGTCGAGGGCCGACGTGGGCTCGTCGAAGAGCACCAACTTCGGCTCCAGCGCGAGGGCTCGGGCAATGCCGACGCGCTGCTGCTGACCGCCGGACAGTTGGTAAGGGTATTTGTCGACATGGTCGGCCAGGCCGACCTTGGCCAGCAGGTCGAGCGCCTTGGCGCGCGCCGCTTCCTGCGAAACCCCTTGCACCACAACGGGTCCCTCGGTGACGTTCTCCAGGGCGGTGCGGTTCGGGAAGAGGTTGTAGGACTGGAAGACCATCGCGCTCTGAGCACCGAGGCGGTTCAACGAAGCCTGCTGCGTCTTCGGCAGACGTCCGCGCTTGTTCGGGCGCACCTGGGAGAAGTCGACGGACGCGTCCGCGACCTCGACGGTGCCCGACTCGGGAAGTTCGAGGCCGTTGAGCGAACGCAGCAGCGTCGTCTTGCCCGAACCCGACGGCCCGAGGATGACGGTCACGCTGCCGGACGGCACGGTGAACGAGATGTCGTCGATCACCCGGTTGTCCCCGAAGGACTTGCGGAGGTTGGAGACCTGCACCAGTTCACTCATGCCACGAACCTGCTCACTCGCTTCTCGATGCGTGCTTGGAAGAACGACAGGACGACGCTGATCAGCCAGTAGTAGAGCGCCGCGAGGCTGTACAGCGTGAAGAACTTGAAGGTCGGGGCCGCCGCGATCTGCGCCTGACGCAGCAATTCGACGACCAGGATCGCCGAGGCGAGCGAGGTGCTCTTGACCAGGTCGATGAGCGTGTTCGACAACGGCGGGACGGCCGTCCGCGCGGCCTGCGGGATGATCACGCGGCGCAACGTCGTCCGATGATCCATGCCGATCGTCCGCGCTGCTTCCCACTGCCCACGGGGCACCGACTGGATCGCGGCCCGGATGATCTCCGCTCCGTACCCGGCGACGTTCAGCGAGAAGCCGATGACCGCGGCGGTGAACGGCGCCAGTTTCCAACCGAACTGAGGCAGACCGAAGTAGATCAGCAACAACAGCACGAGCACCGGGATGCCGCGAAAGATCGAGATGAATAGCCGTGCCGGCAGGAACGCGAGCGGGTTGGTCGACATCCGCGCGATCGCCACACCGAGCGCGATGATCAGACCGATGACGAAGCTGATGATCGTCAGCGGGATCGTCACCTTGATGGCGGCCCACGCCATCGGCCAGGCGTTCTCGCGGATCATCTTCCAGTCCGTGATCGGCTCGGCCTTGGGGTTGAAGTACTTGTCGTACAGTCGCTGCGAGGTACCGTCGGCCTTGAGTTCGTTGATGCCCTTGTTCAGGGCGGGCACGTAGCCCGAGTTCTTCCGGGCCGCGAGCACGGACTCCGACTTGTCGTCGGTCTCGGCGACGATCTTCACACCCGGGTTGTCGGTGGTGGCCAGGAAGTTGCGGACGGCCAGCTTGTCGTTGACCACGACGTCGACGCTGCCCTGGCGCAGGTTCTGGATCGCCTTGTCCATGCTGTCGACACCGACGACCTGCGCACCGTTCGCCTTCGCCGTCTGCGCCCAGTTGGACGTGAGGTTCTGGCCGGCCCGCTTGCCCTTGATGTCGGACAGCTTCTTGACGGAGTCGTCGTCCTCGGCCACCACGACGACACCGGTCGTCTCGATGTACGGGGTCGACAGGTCGTACAGACCTTCACGCTCGGGGTTCTTGGTGACCTGGTTGGCGACGACGTCGATGCGTCCGGACGACAAAGCCGCGAACATGGAGTCCCACGGCACCTCGACGAACTGGATGCGGACGCCGGCCTTGCGCCCCAGCGCCTCCATGAACTCGACGTCATACCCGGTGAGCTTGTTGCCCTGGTGGTAGCTGAACGGCGGGTACACACCCTCGGTGCCGACCCGCAGCACCTTCGGCAACTCCTGCACGGACGTCGGGGCCGGCGCAGCGGCCGCCGTGCCGCCTGATCCGAGCAACGTCGCGAGGACGACAAGGACGGCCGCGAGCGCAGCGACCGTACGCGAGGTGATGGAACGCATGACGACCAGTTATACGCCGATCGATCGCTACCCACGAATCCCACTCAGGCACGCAACCGCCCGCAGAGACCCGTGGAATGCCGCCGATGCGCGATTTCGCGCGGCTCACCGATTCGGGATCGAACCGTGCGGACTGTAAAGTGTGACCAATCCCCTTCATGTGAAGCCACCAGACGGAAGGACGCCTGGCGTGCTCTACGCACTCATTGCCGCACACGTGGTGGCGGGTGCATCGACCCCTTGGCTGGCCCGGTTCCTCGGGTCCCGAGCATTCTTCGTACTCGCCCTGGTTCCGTTCGCCGCCGGCGTCTGGTTGCTCACGCTCGCGCCCAGGATCACCTCCGGCGAGACGGTCGACGTCCGCCTGGACTGGATCCCCGGCCTCGGGGTCAGCCTCGACATGCACATCGGGCTGGTGCAGTGGGTCCTGGCGCTGATCGTCTGCTGGATCGGTGCCTGCGTGCTGATCTATTGCCGCTGGTACTTCGACAAGGAGATGCCGGTCCGCAGCGGATCGATCCTGACGATCTTCGCGGGCACGATGCTCGGTCTGGTCACCGCCGACGACCTGATCCTGATGTACGTCTTCTGGGAGCTGACCTCGGTCTTCTCCTACCTGCTCATCGCGCACGACGTGACCCGCCGGGCCAACCGCGGCGCCGCGAACACCGCACTGCTGGTCACCACCACCGGTGGTCTGGCGATGCTGATCGGCATCGTCGCCCTCGGCCACGAAGCAGGCACCTACTCCCTCAGCCAGATCATCGCCGCTCCTCCGTCGGGTGCGTTGGTGACCGTCGGCGTCCTGCTCATGCTGGTCGGAGCGCTCAGCAAGTCCGCGCTGATCCCCTTCCACTTCTGGCTACCCGGCGCGATGGCCGCCCCGACCCCGATCTCGGCGTACCTGCACGCCGCCGCGATGGTGAAGGCCGGCGTCTACCTGGTCGCCGTGCTCGCCCCGGCGTTCGCCGGCGTCGCCTTCTGGCGCCCGACCGTCCTGCTCCTCGGCACCGCGACGATGCTGGTCGGGGGCTGGCGAGCCCTACGACAGACCGACCTCAAACTCCTGCTGGCCTACGGCACCGTCAGCCAACTCGGATTCATGGTGCTGCTCGTCGGCGTCGGGACGCGGTCGGCGGCGCTCGCCGGCATGGCCCTGGTGATCGCGCACGCGCTGTTCAAGTCGACGCTGTTCATGTGCGTCGGCATCATCGATCACAGCGCGGGTACCCGAAACCTCAAGGATCTCAACGGAGTCGGCTACCGCGCCCCATGGCTGGCCGTCCTCGGCGGCCTGGCCGCCCTGTCGATGGCGGGTGTGCCCCCGCTGATCGGGTTCGTCACCAAGGAAGGCGCGTTCGAGTCGGTCACCTACCTGGTCAACGGTGAGCCCCCGTCGGTCAGCCCGCTGGCCGCGATCGTCGTCGCGTTCGCTCTCGTCTTCGGTTCGGCGCTGACCGTCGCCTACAGCCTGCGCTGGTGGTGGGGTGCCTTCGCACCCAAGGACGGCGCCCCCGCGCTGAACTGGCACCCTCCCGCCGTCGGCATGGTCGCCGTCCCCGTCGTCCTCGGGGCACTCAGCCTGGTCGGCGGATTCCTCGGCGCCCCGCTCACCGAACTCCTCGAGCCGTACGCGCAGAGCGTGCGCACCGGCACCCCGAGCCACGGACTCGCCCTGTGGCACGGCCTGGGATGGCCGCTGTTCATGTCCGTCGCCGCAGTCGTCGCCGGCATCGGCCTGTTCCTGGCCCGCGACCGCATCGCCGCCGTCCAGTCGACCTTCCCCAAGACCGTTGCAGCAGAAGAGATCTATCACCGCTCGATGCGCGGCATCGACCGTCTCGCTGTCGAGACCACGGCACGCACACAGCGCGGTTCGTTGTCGATCTACCTCGGCACGATCCTCATCGTGTTCGTCTCGCTGGCCACCTACTCCATGCTGCGCATCCAGCAGTGGCCCTCGGTCCGCCTCGCCGACAGTTGGGCGCAGATCCCGATCGCGATCGTCATGGTGTGGGCCGCGTTCCTCGCGGCCACCTCCCGCGGACGCCTGCGCGCGGTGCTACTCACCGGTGTCACCGGCTACAGCCTGGCGCTGATGTTCATGATCGCCGGCGCTCCCGACCTCGCCCTGACCCAGGTGCTCGTCGAGACCGTCAGCCTGGTCATCTTCGTCCTGGTCATCCGCAAATTGCCGCGCTACTTCACCAACCGCCCGCTGAGCTCCACCCGCTGGTGGCGCGTCCTGGTGGCGCTGCTCGTCGGCACCACCGTCACGCTGATCGCGCTCGTCACCGGCGGCGCACGCACCGCGGCACCGGTCAGCGAGGAGTGGTACGACGCAGCCTACGACTTCGGGTACGGCAAGAACATCGTCAACGTGGCCCTGGTCGACATGCGCGCCTGGGACACCTTCGGAGAGATCTCCGTGCTGGTCATCGCCGCCACCGGTGTCGCCTCGTTGATCTTCCTGCGCTCCCGCACCGCCACCGTCACCCGCACGTCCGAGGCGATGGAGACCCACGACGACGACCACAAGGACGACCGCAACCCCGGCGTCTGGCTGCGTGCCGGGCAGACGCTGTCGCCGCAGACGCGCTCGCTGGTGTTCGAGGTCGTCACCCGTCTGCTGTTCGGACTGCTGATCATCACCTCGCTGTACCTGCTGCTCGCCGGTCACAACCTGCCCGGTGGCGGGTTCGCCGGCGGCCTGGTCGCGGGCATGGCGCTGATGGTGCGTTACCTGACCGCCGGCCGCCACGAGTTGGACGAGGCCGCGCCGTTCGATGCCGGACGTCTGCTGGGCGCCGGACTGTTCACGGCGATCAGCTCCGCCATCATTCCCGTCGCGTTCGGCGGCAAGGTGCTGGAGAGCTACGACCTCCACGTCAACATCCCCGGTCCGGACTCATGGACGACGCCGTGGGGTGCTAACTGGCCGATGTTCGGTGAACTGCACCTGGTCTCCTCGACGCTGTTCGACATCGGTGTGTACCTCGTCGTCGTCGGCATGATCCTCGACCTCGCCCGCAGCCTCGGCTCCGGCATCGACGTCCACGCCCAGGAGGACATCGCCCCCATGCCGCTCGCCTCGTCCACCAAGGCGATCCCCGGTCAGGAGCGTCGTCGATGACCGCGAACCTGACCCTCAGCATCACCGCCGGACTCCTTGTCGCGGCCGGCGTCTACCTGCTGCTCGAACGCTCGCTGTCCCGGATCCTGATCGGGGTGGTGCTCTGCTCGAACGGCGTGAACCTGTTGTTCCTGAACGCAGCCGGCGACGCCGGCACACCACCGATCATCGGCATGTTCTCCCGCGAGACCGCGGCCGATCCCCTGCCGCAGGCCATGGTGCTCACCGCGATCGTCATCACCCTCGCCGTGTCGGCGTTCGTGCTCGCGATGGCGTACCGCAGCTTCCAACTGCACGGTCACGACGAGACGGCGGACGACGTCGAGGACTCCCGCATCCGCGAACTGGCCAAGAAGGACGAGGCGTCCGACTCCTTCGAGGAGACCACCTTCTCCGACAGCGGTGAGGACGTGGTGAGCGAATGAACAACCTGCTCCCCGTCCCCGTCCTGCTCACCATCTTCGGTGCCGGTGTCGCGCTGGCGCTCCCACGTCGTCCGCGCCTGCAGCGTGCCGTCTCGGTGCTGTGCCTTTCCGGCGTCATCGTCGTCGCCGCGATCCTCATGTGGCACACCGACCAGGAAGGTCCGCTGGCGCTGTGGGTGGGTGACTGGCCGGCGCCGCTCGGCATCGTGCTGGTGGCAGACCGCCTGAGCGCGCTCATGCTGCTGGTCGCATCCGTGGTGGCCCTCGCCGTCCTGGTGTTCTCCGCCGGCGCCGAACACGACGAGCAACGCCGCGACATCCCGGTCTCGATCTACCACCCGACCTTCCTGCTGCTGATCGCCGGCGTCTCCAACGCCTTCCTGGCCGGCGACCTGTTCAACCTGTTCGTCGGATTCGAGATCCTGCTGTTCGCGTCCTATGTGCTGCTCACCCTCGGCGGCACGGCCGACCGCATCCGGGCCGGCACGACCTACATCATCGTCAGCCTGCTGTCGTCGTCGCTGTTCCTCATCTCGATCGCCTCGATCTACGCGGCGACCGGCACCGTCAACATGGCGCAGCTGTCCCAGCGCCTGGGTGACCTGTCCGAGCCGGTGCAGTTGTTGCTGCACATGCTGTTGCTGGTCACCTTCTGCATCAAGGCGGCCGTCTTCCCGCTGTCGGCCTGGTTGCCGGACTCCTACCCCACCGCCCCGGCACCGGTCACGGCCGTGTTCGCCGGCCTGCTGACAAAGGTCGGCGTGTACGCGATCATCCGGACGCAGACATTGCTGTTCCCCGGCGAGCACCTGACCAACCTGTTGCTGGTGGCCGGTTTGCTCACGATGATCATCGGCATCCTGGGTGCGGTCGCGCAGACCGAGATCAAGCGGATGCTGTCGTTCACGCTGGTCAGCCACCTGGGCTACATGATCTTCGGCATCGCGGTCGCCAACCCCGCCGGCCTGGCCGCGACGATCTTCTACACCGCGCACCACATCACCATCCAGGCCACGTTGTTCCTGGTGACCGGGCTGATCGAACGCCGCGGTGGGTCGTCCGCCCTCGACAACCTCGGCGGACTGGCCAAGGTGTCACCGGTGCTGGCGTTCCTGTTCTTCCTGCCCGCGATGAACCTGGCCGGTATTCCGCCGATGTCCGGCTTCATCGGCAAGCTGGGCCTGATGCAGGGCGGTGCCGAACTCGGCACCCCGCTCGCCTGGGTGGTCGTCGTCGGCGGCATCGTCACCAGCCTGCTGACGCTGCTGGCGATGGCCAAGGTCTGGAACCGTGCGTTCTGGGGCACCTCCCCCAGCAAGCACGACGACGAGGAACTGCACGGAGCCGTCGCCGACGACCTTTCCGGCGACCGCCGTCCGATGCCGCCGCTGATGGTCGGTGCCACCGGTGCCCTGGTGCTGTTCAGCCTGTCGCTGACCTTCTTCGCCGGGCCGCTGTACGACTACACCGGCCGGGCCGCGGCGAACCTGACCGATCAGAGTTACGTCCGCGCCGTCCTGGGCGAGGTGCAGCCATGATCAACGCACGCGCCCGGATGCGCTTGCGTCCCGCCGCGGTGCTCAGCATGGCCGTGGTGTGGATGCTGTTGTGGGGGTCCCCGTCACCGGTGGCATTCCTCGGCGGCGTGTTGCTCGGTTGGCTGATCACGATCGTCTTCCCCTTGCCGCCGATCCACCTGTCCGGACGTCCGCACCTGGTCGGTTGCATCGTCCTGCTCGGTCATCTGCTGCGCGATCTCGTCGTGTCGTCGGCCAGGATCATCCGCCTGACCTGGGGACGCGAGGTGCATCTTCGCTCCGGCATCGTGCGTACCGAGTTGTTCTCCGACAACGACCTCTACCAGGTGCAGGTCGCCGAACTGACCTCGCTCATTCCGGGCACTGTCGTCGTCGAGATCGTCCGTTCGCCACGACGTCTTTACCTGCACGTGCTCGACCTGGAGGGGGAGCACGCGATCGCCGGTATTCGGCACCAGGTGCTCGAGACGGAGCGGCGGGTACTTCGAGCGTTCGGCACGAAGCAGGAGCAGGACGCCTTCGAGACCGCCTGCGTCAAGCTGCCGCCCACAGCCACCCGCCGCGACGAATGGGAGGTCGAGGAATGACCTTGGTTGCACACGTCATCATCGGCATCGCAGCCGTCGTGCTCTTCGCCTCCGCCCTGATCGCGGTCGGACGCATCGCACACGGCCCCAGCCAACTCGACCGCAGCGTCGCCGCCGACCTGATGGTCGCGGTCGTCATCGCATCCGTCGGACTCTGGGCGGCGTACTCCGACTCCTCCACCGAGATCAACGTGTTGCTGCTGCTGTCGATGCTCGGGTTCACCAGTGCCGTCGCCGTGTCGCGCATGGTGGCCGACCGAATGGTCAGCCGGCGCCGCTACGAGCAGACACACCACAGCGACCAGGAGAGCACGTCATGAACGGGTTCCTCGACCTGCTCGGCGCGATTCTGCTGCTGATCGGTTCGCTGCTGTGCCTGGGCGCGGCGGTCACGCTCGTCCGCTTCCCCGACCTCCTGTCGAAACTGCACGGAATCACCAAGCCACAGGTGCTCGGCATCATCGTGATCGCGCTCGGCATCGCACTGTCGCTGCGCACCTGGTACGTCGTGGGCATCTGCGTGCTGATCGTCTTCATGCAACTGTTCACCGCACCGGTCGCCGGCACGATGGTCAGTCGCAGCGCCTATCGCGCCGGCCTGATCGACTCCGACACCCTCGTCGTCGACGAACTCGCCGAAGACCTCGCCGACTCCGGCTTCGCACAACGCACATCCGACGACAACCAGTAACCCTGCGGTGAGTCGGGCGTCCGCTGAGTCTGCATGGTGACACCTGTCACGTACGACGTCGGCTGTGGCGCCTTCATCCCGATCATGCGCGCGCTGGGCGCGGTCCCGACCGCGGCGGCGATCAACGCCGTCGCGCACCACCTGCTGGACTCCCCCCGTTGCGGTGACCTTCCGATCAGGATGTAAGGGGGATCGTCTGCCCTCGATCGACCAGACGCAGGTCGCCCGGGGCGGCGTCACGGGTGAACCGGGCGACGAAGTCCTCGCGGGGGGACTTGAAGACCTTGTAGTCGTCGAAGTGGATGGGGGTAGTCAGCTTGGGACGGATCGCGTGCACCAACTTGACTCCTTGCCGGTCGTCCATGGTGACGGTCATCCCGGCAATCCTCGTGCCACCCAAGTGGACCACCATCGCGTCGATCGGCCCGCACCGTTCCACGACGCGCTCCAGGTCGCGGCGGAACAGGGTGTCGCCTGTGATGTAGGTACGCAACGGCGTGCCGGCACCGGTGTCCAGCTCCAGCACGCTGCCCATCACCGGTGGCAGCAGGAAACGCATCGGTCCGCGGGCGTGTTGCCCGGCACCGAGGTGATGCGCAACCCGACGCCGGCGGCGGCCAGCTCTGACGACTGCCACGGCGCTAGGGCCTTGGCGTCGAACTCCCACTTCTCGAGCCGGCGCGCCGCCTGACGTGTGGTGTAGACCGTAGGGGTCCGGTCGAGCTCCCGCCGGGCGATGCGGTCCAAGTGGTCCCCGTGCAGGTGGGACAGCACGATGGCGTCGAGCTGCGGCAGGTCTTGCGGCTGGACAGAGGGCTCGGTCAGCCGTCGGCTCATCAGGCCCTTGCCCAAGTAGGCGAACTGGCCCCGGTGCAGGAAGTTCGGGTCGGTCAAGATCGTGAACGGACCAAGTCGCAGCACCGTGGTGGCGGTGCCGACGAACTCCAGACTCGCGTCCATGGCTTACTCCTCGGTGTCCAGCTGAAGAAGATGGGTGAACTGACAGGCCCAACGGCCCGAGCTGCTGGCGGGGTCGGCTCACCTACTGCCCATCAGACCACCGACCGTGAAGCCTCGCGACCCCCGAAGGGTGCGACTGGGATGCCAAACCCCGGTGAAGGTCAGACGCAGGGAAAGCCGGTGTAGGCATCGCGCAGAGCGAGCAGTACGTAGCCCAGCGGTGGCTGGATGTCCCTCTGTGGAAGGGGTGGCCTGGTCAGGCGTCGGGCTGGAGGATGCAGAACTCGTTGCCTTCGGGGTCGCGCAAGACGGCCCAGCCAAGGTCGTCGCGTCGGTCCTCGGCCATGGTCGCGCCCAGGCGGAGGGCTCGCTCGACCTCTTCGTCCCTGGTGGAGCCCTCGGGGACGAGGTCCATGTGGGCGCGGTTCTTGACCTGCTTGGCCTCGGGCACCTTGTAGAACAGAACGGTGTATCCGTGGGGGCTGACGAGGTAGCACTCGTCGGAGCCGTGGCGGTAGCAATCGGGTTCGGCGACATCCCAGCTCACGAGCTCGCGCCAGAACTCGGCGACGGTGTGGGGGTCGTGGGCGTCCCAGGTGGTGTGGGACAGGCGCAGCGACATGGGGGCTTCTCCTTATGGTGGGTCAGGTGGTGCTTTGAGCGGGTGTGGTCAGGGTGCGGATGGCTCGGGTGAGCATGGGCGCGATGGACCCGGCAAGCGATGAGAGTCAACAACGCTGCCTGCGCGAGGTCGGCCGGGATCATGACGGCTCGCTTCGGTCGTGACTCAAGGACGTGCCCAGCCAACAGGGAGAACATCAGGTAGGGGGCCATCGACGCCGTGGCAACAAACTCGACATCGGCAGGTTTGCCGTCCAGGGCCAGCGCCGTCACCAGGGGAAGCGCCATGGACGTGACCTGGCTACCGGCGCTACTGATCGACTGCCCCGCCCAGTACCACCGGAAAGTGGGGCGGGAACGCAGGAGGCGCAGACTCGGATCCATAACGAACCACTCTCACGGGTGAATAAGCGTTTACTTGTGAGAGTAGATCGCATGTTGACCTCACGTGCAACACTTGGGTCACTTGTGAGGAGGTGCTCATCGCGAAGTTCAGCCACATCTCTGGGGACCGGGTGCTCGACTTGATCAACACGGTTGAGTGGAGACTCGGAGGGCCCCAGCGGGAGGAAGACCTCACCTCGTACAGCCTCATGCTGACCTGGTGCCAAGAGTCGGGCGTCATCGACGCGTCGGAGCAGAACCTGCTGCTCGCCCTGGCCGAGAAGAACCCCCGCAGTGCGGCCAACGAGCTCGACAAAGTGATCACCCTGCGCGAGAACGCCTACGAAGCCCTGTTCCACGGTGACGCCGCGGCCGCGACCGCCCTCGCGGCCGCCTACCGCAAGGCAATCGCGGCTGCCACCCTCGTGCGAGGCGAGAGCGGCACGAGCTGGGCCTGGGAAGACCAGACGACGGCCCTAGACCTGCCGCGCCACCGCATCACGCGAGGCCTGATAGAACTCCTCAAGCGCGACGATCTCGACCGCCTGCACCAGTGCGAAGACGCCACCTGCGGCTGGGTCTATCTCGACACCTCACCCCGTCGTAACCGGCGCTGGTGCGTCACCCGCGACTGCGGCGACCGCAACCGCTCCCGCGCCTACTACGCCCGCCAGCAAGCGCGCAAGCAGACGACTTAGCCGGCGAGCCAGTAGCAACCCCCGCGCCAAGAGGCCCGAGTGTGCCCGGGCCGCTGTCGACCAATGTCTCCGGTCAGTACAGCTAGACAGGGTATGGGGGATGCTCGCGACGGCGCCTGCTGTGCGTGCTGGCCCGACGAGCGAATGTCGGGTAAACCGCAATGCGCTCTACCGGGCTCACGTGAAATGCTCGACGCAGCAGATGCTCCTCGGGGGGGACGACGCACGCAGGACGTGCCCGGTCAGCTCCCCACGCCGATCGAAAGGTTGACCGATGACGGTCCCCGCAGCACCCGTCCGTCAAGCCGCCGCGGTGGCCGAGAACCTCACGAAGACCTACGGCTCGGGTGAGACCACGGTGTACGCCCTGCGTGAAGTCAGCGCGACTTTCGACCGTGGTCAATTCACCGCGATCATGGGACCATCCGGATCCGGCAAATCGACGCTCATGCACTGCCTGGCCGGTCTCGACACCGCGTCGAGCGGGCGCGTCCTCATCGGCGACACCGACCTCAGCGGCTTGAAGGACGCAGCGATGACCAAGCTGCGGCGCGATCGCATCGGGTTCGTCTTCCAGTCGTTCAACCTGGTGCCGACGCTGACCGCGAAGGAGAACATCACCCTTCCGCTGGACATCGCCGGCGCCGCCGTGGACAAGGAATGGTTCGACACCGTCACGCAGCGACTCGGTCTCACCGACCGACTCGGTCACCGGCCCAGCGAACTGTCGGGTGGTCAGGTGCAGCGTGTCGCATGCGCTCGGGCGCTGGTCGGACGACCGGAGATCATCTTCGGCGACGAACCGACCGGAAACCTGGACTCCAAGTCGTCCGCCGAGGTGCTCTCGATCCTGCGCGGGGCGGTCGACGACTTCGGGCAGACCGTCGTGATCGTCACCCACGACCCGCGCGCCGCGTCCTACGCCGACCGCGTCGTCTTCCTCGCCGACGGACAGGTTGTCTCCGACCAGAGCGGCCTGTCGGCCGATGACATCTACGAGTACATGAAGCACCTGGACGGTGGCGCCGGTCCGACGTCCCCGCACACCGCCCCGACCCAGGGACGCTGACATGGCGAACACCATGCGCAAGGTGTCCTTGCGGAATCTCGGCGCGCACAAGCTGCGCCTGCTGCTCACCGTCCTGTCGGTCGTACTCGGCACATCGTTCGTGGCCGGCTCACTGGTCTTCACCGGCACCGTCGGCAAGTCGTTCAACGACCTGTTCGACAACGTCGCGGTCGGGGTGGATGCCCAAGTCACCTCCAAGAACGAGAGCGGTGGGGTCAGCACCGACCTCGGCATTCCCCAGTCGGACGTCGATCGGATGCAGGCGCAGAAGCGCCGCCTCGGCGTGGACAAGGTGCAGCTCGGCTACACGGGGACGATCGTCGTCGCCGACGCGAGCGGCAAGGCGATCCAGACCGGCGGCGCGCCCAGCGTCGGATCGAACTGGGTGCCGAACGACCAGGCGTTGGACCCGAACGGCGTCCGGATCATCGAAGGACGTGCCCCGCAGGCACCGAACGAGATCATCCTCAACCAGGACGCGGTCAAGAAGGGCAAGCTGAAGGTCGGCTCCCGGACCAAGGTGGTCGCCACCAACGGCAACGGCGAGCCGATGGACGTCACGGTTGTCGGCGTGACCAAGCTGTCGACGGCCGCCAGCGGGTACACCGAAGCCGACTTCACCACCGAGGGCGCCCGACGACTGTTCACGGACGGTGAACACGTGTCGACCGTCTCGCTCAGCGCCGTCGACGGCGTCTCCCCCGAACAGCTGAAACAGCGTGTGGCACAGGCCTTTCCGGACCTGAAGGTGACGACGGGCAACGAGGTGCGCAAGCAGGCGAAGGACTCGATCAACCAGTTCCTGCAGATCTTCAACTACATCCTGTTGTCGTTCGCGGCGATCGGCCTGATCGTCGGCACGTTCATCATCTACAACACCTTCTCGATGATCGTCGCGCAGCGGGTGAAGGAACTCGCACTGCTGCGTGCGATCGGTGCCGGTCGCAAGCAGATCACCCGGTCGGTGCTCTTCGAGGCGTTCGTGGTCGGGCTGACCGGGTCGGTGATCGGCTTCGCGATCGGCATCGGTCTGGCGGCCGGGTTGCAGGCGTTGCTGTCGTTGACCGGCTCGGGGCTGCCCGAAGGAGCGTTGGCGATCTCGCCGGTGGCGCTCGTCGCCTGCCTGCTGGTCGGCGTGCTGGTGACGATGGTGAGTGCGTACGCACCGGCTCGCCGAGCATCCAAGGTCGCTCCGGTCGAGGCGATGCGTGAGAGCCAGACCGACGGCGCCGCATCGCTCAGGCTGCGCACGTTGATCGGTGCAGTGCTCGCCGTCCTGGGTGCCGCCGCCATCGCGATCGGCGCAACCGGCAAGGGTGGACAGGCGGCGGGCACGGTCGGCCTCGGCGCCGTCCTGCTGATCGTCGCCATCATCATGGGATCGCCCGCCCTGTCACGTCCGATCATCGGCGCGCTCGGTGCGGTCACCGCCCGACCGTTCGGCAAGCTCGGCAACCTGGCCCGCACCAACGCCGTCCGCAACCCGCGCCGGACGGCCGCGACAGCGTTCGCGCTCACCCTCGGGCTGATGCTGGTTGCCGTGATCGGCACTCTCGGATCGTCCTTCAAATCGACGATCGACGCAGCTGTCAAGAGCGACATCACCGCCGACGTCATCCTCATCGGCAGCGAACGCGGCGTTCCGCCGGCGAGCGCCGCCGCCGTCGCCGCGGTGGACGGCGTGCAGGACGTGGTGCAACTGCGTAACGTCCCGGCGAAGGTCGAGGGGAAGAACGCCGTCGGCACGGCTCCCAGCGGCGACCTGGGCAACGTGATGAAGCTCAAGCCGGTGCAGGGCAATTTCAATCTCGGCGGCAACGACCTGCTGGTCTCGGACAAGCAGGCGACCGAGCCGGGTTGGAAACTGGGATCGAAGGTGCGTCTGCAGACCGCCTTCGGCACCAGCACCACGGCGACCGTCACCGGTGTGTACCAGGAGAGTCCACTCTCGGGTCCGTACCTCATCGGCCAGGACGCGTACACGGCCCTCGTGCCCAAGCAGTTGCAGTCGTCGTTCGTGACCTTGGTCAATGTGGAGGACGGCGCGGACGTCCCGCCGGTGCAGGAACGCATCGGCGAGGCGACGAAGGACTACCTGACGATCAAGGTGCAGACACCGAAGGAGTTCGCGAACTCCCAGTCGGGTCAGATCGACCAGATGCTCACCGTGCTCTACGGGATGCTCGGTCTGTCGCTGCTGATCGCGGTGCTCGGCATCATCAACACGCTCGCGTTGTCGGTGGTCGAGCGCAAGCGCGAGATCGGCATGCTTCGTGCGGTCGGGATGTTGCGCAAGCAGGTGCGCCGGACGATCTACCTGGAGTCGATCCTGATCTCCATCTTCGGTGCTCTGCTCGGCATGGTCATCGGCGTCGCGATCGGCTGGTGCCTGGTGCGCACCTTCCGCGAGTGGATCCCGGACATCCAGGCGGTCATCCCGTGGGGAACAATCCTGTTCACTTTGGCGATGTCAGCAGTGGCCGGTGTGCTGGCCGCACTGTGGCCGGCCATCCGCGCGGCCCGCACCAAGCCGCTCGAAGCGATCGTCGATCTCTAGATCACCGGCAGGACGTCCGCCCACCGCGAACGTAAACGCTGCCCCTGACAACGAAAAGACGAACGGGCGAGCTCCTTGAAAGGAGCCCGCCCGTTCGACATCTCGGGTCGACGTCAGAGATTCGCCTTCTCCGTCGCCGGACCCGTGTAGCCCTTGGCCAGACGGCTGCGGTGATAGCCGTAGACGAAGTAGATGACGAACCCGAGCACCAACCAAATGAGAAAGCGCAACCAGGTCTCGACCGGGAGCGTGAGCATGAGGTAGCCACAGATCAACGCCGAGATGATCGGCAGCACCGGGCTGAACGGCACCTTGAACGGGCGGTGCATGTCGGGACGCTTCTTACGCAGCACCGGGACCGCGATCGACACGAGGAAGAACGCGCTCAACGTGCCGATGTTGATCATGTACTCCAGTTCGCCGATCGGGGTCAGCGCGGCGACCAGGGCGATGACCAGGCCCAGACCCATCGTGATCCGCAGCGGGGTTCCGGTCTTCGGGTTCGTCTTGCCGAGGCTCTTCGGCAGCAGCCAGTCACGCGACATCGCAAAGATGACACGCGAGGCGCCGATCAGCAATGTCATGACAACCGTGGTCAGACCGGCGACCGCACCGGCCGCGATCAATGTCGCGAACCCGTCCTGCCCGACCGCTTCGAAGGCCTTCGACAGGGACGCACTGGGTGCGATCTCGTTGTAGGGCTGCATACCGGTCAGCACCAAGGCGACGCCGCAGTAGAGCAAGGTGCAGATGATCAGCGAACCGATGATGCCGCGCGGCAGGTCGCGAGCGGGGTTCTCGGCCTCTTCGGCAGTGGTCGCGACGACGTCAAAGCCGATGAACGCGAAGAACACCAACGATGCTCCGGCCATGATGCCCGCGATACCGAAGTGTGCTGGTGTCATGCCGAAGATCCACTCGGTCAGCGGCTGCTTCCAGACGTCCGTGGTGCCCTCGGCCGGCTTGCTGTCCGGGACGAACGGCGTGTAGTTCTCCTTCTTCACGTAGAACAGGCCCGCGACGATCACGAACAGGACGATGAAGACCTTCAGCGCGACGAGTGCGAGGTTGACCCGCAGCGACTCCTTGATACCGACGCTGACCAGGATCGTCAGCACCGCGACCAGGAGAAAGGCGGGAAGGTCGAAACTCGAGCCGTACGCGACCGACTCGGGCATCGACCAGCCCATCTGTTCGAAGAACACTCCGAGATAGGCCGACCAACCCTGCGCGACGACAGCTGCACCGAGCATCAACTCGAGCAGGAGGTCCCACCCGATGATCCACGCGATGATCTCACCCAGTGATGCATAGCTGAAGGTGTAGGCCGAGCCGGAGACCGGGATCGCCGACGCGAACTCCGCATAACACAGGGCAGCCAGGCTGCAACAGAACGCGGCGATGATGAAGGAAAGAACCACTGCCGGACCGGCGAGTTCGTTGGCAGCTTTACCGGCCACCGTGAAGATGCCTGCGCCGATGACGACGCCGACGCCGAACACCGTGAGGTCGAGCGCGGTGAGCCGCTTCTTGAGTTGGTACTCCGGTTCGTCACCCTCGGCGATCGATTGTTCGACCGTCTTCGTACGCATCATGCTCATGGCGAGAGCCTTCCTGCTGGTGCTGCCCGGGTCGACAGTTGAATCTACGACTCACTGAACCCCTGGGCCAGAGTGAGAACGGGAAAATTTCGCACTCGTCGGGAGTACCCAGTGGTAACGCCCACATTCCGGTCACCCCGCCCGGCGTCCGTCGCCACGTACGCTGGCGGACGGCCGTCCGGCCGGGCAGTTCGCGTCGAGTTCAGGAGACACCGATGGGTCAGCAGGCAGGCATGGGAGCGATCCCCTTCGAAGGCGGCGTCGCCTTCCGAGTGTGGGCTCCCCACGCAGAACGCGTGGCCGTCGTCGGCGACTTCAACGGCTGGGACGGCGGCGCGACCGTCATGGAGTCCGAGGGCAACGGTTACTGGTACGCCGAGACGAAGGCGGAGGTCGGCCAGGAGTACAAGTACGAGCTCACCGCCGGCGGTCAGTCCTTCCAGCGCATCGACCCGTATGCCCGCAAGGTGACCAACTCGGTCGGCAACGGGATCGTCTACGACCACGGCACGTACGACTGGGGCAACGACGCCCCCAAGCTCGACTCGATCGACGACCTGGTCATCTACGAATTGCACGTCGGCTCGTTCAACGCCGAGCAGGGACGCGGCTCGTTCGAGTCCGTCGGCGAGCGCCTGGACTACCTGAAGTCGTTGGGAGTCAACGTGATCGAGCTCATGCCGGTCATGGAATGGGCAGGCGACGACTCCTGGGGGTACAACCCGGCCCACCTGTTCGCGGTGGAATCGGTGCTCGGCGGGCCCGACGGTCTGAAGAATCTCGTCAAGGCCGCGCACGAGCGTGACCTCGCGGTCATCGTCGACGTCGTCTACAACCACTTCGGTCCGAGCGACCTGCCGACCTGGCAGTTCGACGGTTGGTCGGAGAACGGCAAGGGCGGCATCTACTTCTACAACGACGAGCGGTCCTCGACGCCGTGGGGCGACACCCGCCCCGATTACGGACGCCCGGAGGTGCGCGCGTTCATCCGCGACAACGCCCTCATGTGGTTGCGCGATTTCCACGCCGACGGTCTGCGGTTCGACATGACGCCGTACATCCGCAGCAAGGACGGCTCGGGCATGGACATCCCCGAGGGTTGGGCGATGATGCGGGAGGTGAACTCCGCTGTGCGACAGGAGTTCCCGGACCGCATCCTGATCGCCGAGGACATGCAGCAGAACCCCGCGGTCAGTTCGACGGACGAGGCCGGCGCCGCTTTCCACGCCCAATGGGACGGTGCGTTCGTGCACCCGGTGCGTGAGGCGCTGAAGGCATCCACCGACGAACACCGCTCGCTGGAGGCACTCGCAGGAGCGATCCTGCAGAAGTACAACGACGACGCGTTCCAGCGAGTCATCTACACCGAGTCGCACGACGAGGTGGCGAACGGGAAGGCGCGCGTACCGCTGGAGGTCGCGCCCGACGACACGTCCGGCGAGCTCGCCCAGAAGATGGCCACGCTCGGTGCCGCGACGATGCTGACCTCCCCCGGCATCCCGATGCTGTTCATGGGTCAGGAGTTCCTGCAGGACGGCTGGTTCCAGGACACGGTCCCGCTGGACTGGTCGCTGACCGAGCAGGTGCCCGGCGTGGTCGACATCTGGCGCGACCTGATCGCGTTGCGCCGCAACGCAACCGGACGCAGTGCCGGACTGCGTGGTCAACACACCGAGGTCGTCAGCGCGGACGACGACGCCAACGTCATCGCCTACCACCGCTGGGCGCAGGGCGGCCCGAACGACAGCGTCGTCGTGGTGCTGAACTTCAGCGGCGAGGCACGCTCCGACGTTCCGGTGCGCTTCCCGGGCGCGGGTGGTTGGGAACTGTTGCTGAACACCGACGGCACGAGCTACTCCGACGAGTTCGGTTCAGTCGCAGCAGGATCGGTGTCCGCGGAAGGCGAGCCGGCTGCAGCGACGGTCAACATCGGCCCGTACTCGGCCCTCGTGTTCGGCTACACCGGCTGAGCCCCAGCGCATCTCGCCTTGGTTTCGGCACGTGGGGGTTCGCAAGCTCACCCCCACGGCTCAACCAGCGGCGGTGGTTGAGCCACGCCGCCGACGAAGCAGGCAGCGAGCAAGGTGGTCCACGGCGGGAACCTCGTCAAGGCCGTCGGCAACCAGAAGTCGTCCGTGACCGCCACGCTGTTACAGATCGGTCGTCGCGGCGCTGGTCACCGTAGTCATCATCCTGCTTGCCCGCCGCGACGAACGACGGTCAGCCGCGTAGCTCATGCGTCGAGGGTGTCCAGACCCTTCTGGGAGATGTGCTTGACAAGGTGGTCGAGTTCGCCGAAGTTCTGGCCCGCCATCGAACCGGCCTTCTGCCGGGCGTTGATGCCCTGGACGATGCCGGCGAGCTTGAACGCGGCGAACGCCTCGTAGAAGCCGAGATCCGACAGGTCGAGCCCGGTGCGCTCGGCGTACCGCTTCTTGACGAAGTCGCGTCCCGGGAAGCCCGGCGTGCGGGTGATGGACGGTGTGATGCCGACCGGCTCGTCCGACTCCTCGACCCAGTAGAAGAGGGTCAGCGCCAGGTCGGCGAGCGGGTCGCCGAGCGCCGAGAGCTCCCAGTCGAGGACCGCGGCAACCGTGCCCGGGTCCTTCGGATCCATCATGCAGTTGTCGAGCCGGAAATCACCGTGGATGACCGAAACCCGCTGCGGCGCAGGCGCCCCCGAGGACAGGCGGCGTCCGAGCTCGTCCATCTGCGGAATCTCGATGGTCTTCGAGCGCTGCCACTGCTCGGTCCAGCGACGCACTTGGCGCTGCATGAACCCCTCGGCCTTGCCGAAGTCAGCAAGCCCGACAGAGTCGGGGTCGGTCAGGTGCAGCGCGGCCTGAGTGTCGACCAGCGCCCCCGCGATGCGCTGCATGTCGTCGACCGAGTCGGCGTATCCCTCGGGGAATGCTTCGCGGATCACGTGACCGTCGACCTTGCGCATCACATAGCAGGGCAGTCCGAGCAACTCGCCTTCGTCGACGAGCACGATCTCGGGCACCGGCACCGACGTGCCGGCGAGCGCCTTCTGCACCCGCGCCTCACGACCCATGTCGTGAGCACTCGGCAGCAGCTTGCCCGACGGTGGACGGCGCAGGATGAGTTCGCCTGCGCCGGAGCGCAGTTCGAAGGTGAGATTGGACTTGCCGCCCGCGATCAGCTTGGCCTCGAACTCACTCCATGCCTCGTCACCGGTCGCTTCGGCCAACGCGGGCCCGAGGTGCTCCGGACGCACCAACTCGTCGTACTCACTCACCGCATGTCTCCTCAAAAATCGCCACCGACGCCGATGGTCAGCAGATTACGTGGCCGCCCTCTGGCGAGACCCTGCGGGACGCGCGATGACGTCGATGCCCGCACGCCTCGGCGAGGTCAGGCGAAGGTCAGCGGAACGCCGGTCTTCTCCTGCAGTTCCTCCTGCGACAGACCATCGACGATCTCCCGGACGACGAGACCGTCGTCGGTCACGTCGATCACCGCGAGGTCGGTGATGATGCGCTGGACGACTCTCTTGCCGGTCAGCGGCAACGAGCACTCCTGCACGATCTTGTGGCTGCCGTCCTTGGCGACGTGCTCCATCAGCACGATGACCTTCTTCGCGCCGTGGACCAGGTCCATCGCCCCGCCCATTCCTTTGACCATCTTGCCGGGGATCATCCAGTTGGCGATGTCGCCGACCGCGCTCACCTGCATGGCGCCGAGGATCGCGGCGTCGACCTTGCCGCCGCGGATCATCCCGAAGCTGGTCGAGGAGTCGAAGATGCTCGCCCCCTTGCGCAGGGTGACCGTCTCCTTGCCGGCGTTGATGAGGTCGGCGTCCTCCTCCCCCTCAAAGGGATAGGCACCGGTGCCGAGGATGCCGTTCTCGGATTGCAGCACGAGTTCGACGTCGTCGGCCACGAAGTTGGGCACGAGCGTCGGCAGGCCGATGCCGAGGTTGACGTAGTCGCCGTCCTGCAGCTCCTGCGCCGCACGACCCGCCATCTGTTCACGGGACAGAGCCATCTCAGGCCTCCTTGCTTTCTGCGACGCTCTCCGAGCCACCGGCCGCGCCGGCGCCCGGACGCTGACGGGTGGTCGTGCGCTCGATCAACTTGTCCTGCGCCTGCTCGGGCGTCAGGGGCACGACGCGGTGGACGTAGATGCCCGGCAGGTGCACTTCGTCCGGCTCGATCTCACCGGGCTCGACGAGGTGCTCGACCTCGGCGATCGTGACGCGCCCGGCCATCGCACAGGCCGGGTTGAAGTTGCGGGCCGACGTGCGGAAGACGAGGTTGCCGTGACGGTCACCCTTGTAGGCACGCACCAGCGCGAAGTCGGTGACGATCGACTCCTCGAGCACGTACTCGTGCTCTGCGCCGAGGCTGTCGAAGGTGCGGGTCTCCTTCGGCGGCGACTCGATCTCGATACCTCCGTCGGCGTCGTACTTCCACGGCATGCCGCCCTCGGCCACCTGAGTGCCGACACCGGTCTGCGTGTAGAACGCGGGGATGCCGGCACCACCGGCGCGCATCTTCTCGGCCAGGGTGCCCTGTGGGGTCAGGCGAACCTCGAGCTCGCCGGACAGGTACTGCCGCGCGAACTCCTTGTTCTCACCGACATAAGACGCCTGGACGAGGCTGATCCGCTTGTCGGCCAACAGGATTCCCAGGCCGGCACCGTCAACGCCGCAGTTGTTGGAGATCACTTTCAGGTCGTCCGCGCCGGCGTCGTGCAGCGCCTTGATGAGAACCGTCGGGATGCCGCAGAGCCCGAATCCGCCGACCGCGAGCGAGGAACCGGGGCCGATGTCGGCCACCGCCTGCGCCGCGGACGCAACAACCTTGTCCATGACCGCACTTTCGTTGTGTCGAGGTGAACCAGCCTCGATGCTATCCATCATGTGACCGCGGTCACCATGGCGGCCACACACGGTGCCGGCAGCCGACTGGTGCCACGCCACACCGTCCTACAGTTGCAGTCATGACACCCGGGAAGAGAGTTGCCATCGCACTCGGCTCCGGTGGTGCCCGCGGCTACGCCCACATCGGCGCCCTCGAAGTGATCGCCGAACGCGGCCACGAGGTCGTCACGATCGCCGGCACCTCGATGGGCGCTCTCGTCGGCAGCTTCGCCGCGTCCGGCCGGATGGACAACCTCAAGGAGTGGGCGCTCAGTCTCACCCAGCGCGACATCCTGCGGCTGGTCGACCCGAGCCTCGGCGGCCCGGGTGTGGTCCGAGCCGAGCGCATCCTGACGAAGATCGGTGCACTGCTTGCCGATTCGCAGATCGAGGACTTCCCGATCCCGTTCACCGCCGTCGCCACCGACCTCGACGGACGCCGCGAGGTGTGGTTCCAGAAGGGTCCGGCCGACATCGCAGTGCGTGCATCGATCGCGATGCCCGGAGTCATCCACCCGATCACCGTCGACGGACGAATGTTGGTCGACGGCGGCCTGATGAACCCGATCCCCGTCGAACCCACGCGCGCGGTGTCCTCCGACATCACGATCGCGATCTCGCTCAACGGTGTTCGCCAGAGTCAGGGCGTGAACGAGGGTGTGCCGCTCTCGCCGCTGCGCACCATCATCGGAAGCAGCGAGGCGTTGACCCGAGGAGCTCGCCGAGTTCGCCGGAGCACCAACGAGATCCTCGAGACGCCGACGATGCAGCGGTTGTCTGCGCGACTGACCGCCAACCGTGCGGCCGAGGACGCCGACCTGGACGCCGACCCGCTGGCACGTCTGCTCGGGTCGCGCATGCCGAAGGACCTGTCGACGATCGAGATCTTCAACCGCTCGTTCGACACGATGTCGTCGCTGGTCGCGCGGTACCGGATGGCATCCAACCCGCCGGACGTCCTGGTCACGTTGCCCTCGGACGCGTGCCGAACGCTGGAATTCCACCGCGCCGCGGAGATGATCGAACTGGGTCGGATTATGACCGCCGAAGCCCTGGACGCCCAAGGGCTCTGAGCTGAACAGCGTCCGGCTGAGTCCCAGCCCATCGCGCCGTGGTTTCGGCACCTGCGCCTTCCTCCGTCAGGCCCAAGGCTCAACGAAGACCCGTCCCATCGTCGCTGAGATGAGTGGCGAGCCAGTCGACAAGGGGTCGGCCGGTGCGCCAGTCGTCCCGGATCCGCGTCAACACCTCCGGGGTGTGCACGAACGGCTCGAAGCCGTACTGCTTCGACAGCGACATCGTCCTGTGTCGCAGCAGTTCGATGCGCGGGTTGTCTGCGCTGTAACCGCGCGGCGCGGTCTTGACGGTGTCACCGCCGAGCGCCCAGCCCTGCGCCGTCAGATCACCGATCATGCGCTCGAGGGTCGCGCCGCTCGGGCTGTCGATCACCTTGCGCAACAGGGCGAGTCGGTCCGGCGGGGCGTTGTAGAACCCGAGGCCGACCATGACACCGGCGGCGGACAACTGCACGTACCACCCGGTGGCCTCGGCAGCGGACACGTACATCCCCTGATGCGTCTTGTACGGGGTCTTGTCCTT
Source organism: Yimella lutea (assembly GCF_006715095.1). Lineage (NCBI taxonomy): Bacteria > Bacillati > Actinomycetota > Actinomycetes > Micrococcales > Dermacoccaceae > Yimella > Yimella lutea. The sequence continues at coordinate 740,676 of NZ_VFMO01000001.1, read as the reverse complement.
GCTGAACCGGATGTCGCGGTTCGGGCGGAAGATCTTCGCCGACCCGAACTCGTCCTCCAGGTCCGCTGCGAGAGCCTCGAACGGCGCGCGCACCGACTCCTCGTAGGTCGAGCGGTGCGCGTCCCAGAACGCCTTGCTGTTGTCCTGCTCGAGGTCGTCGTAGAAGTCGAGCGCTGCCACCGGGAAACCGTCGAAACTCACATCCGAAATCACCGTTCGATCGTAGACATGAGGAAAGTCCGCAGCCCCGCCCAAAGGGACGAGGCTGCGGACTTTCTGCAGAACGGGACTACGCGGCTGCGTCGGCAGCGACCGCCGGTCCGCCGGTGACCTGCTGCTTCCTCGATCCGCGACCGCGGTTCTTCAACCGGCGCTCGACGAACTCGGCCAGCTTGGACAGCGAGTAGTTGATCAGGATGTAGATCACACCGAGCACGAACATCATCTGCACGATATTCGCGTTGTTGGATCCGATGCCCTGGCCGGTGCGCAGCAGTTCGCTGTAGAGCACGTTGTAACCGAGCGCGGTGTCCTTCAGCACGACGACCAACTGGCTGATCAAAGCCGGCAACATCGCGGTGATCGCCTGCGGCAGCTGAACCATCCGCAGGGTCTGGCTGGGTCGCAGACCGATCGACAGACCGGCCTCCCGTTGCCCGTTGGGCAACTGGTTGACACCGGAGCGGATGACCTCGGCGACCACCGAGGAGTTGTAGAGCACCAGACCGGTGACGGTAGCGTACAACGGGGCCAGTTCGTCGTCCACGGCACCACTGGTGGACAGGTAGCCGTAGCTGAACAGCATCATCAACAGCACCGGGACTGCGCGGAAGATCTCCACGAACACCGAGCAGATCCAGCGCAGCGGCGCGATCTCCGACATCCGGCCGAGGGCGAAGAGCACACCCAGGACACCGGCGATCACGATCGCGATCGCGGCCGCCTTGAGCGTGCCGACCAGGCCCTCGAGCAGGGACTGCCAGACGGTGCCGGTGGTCAGCGGCTTCCACAGCGCCGGCGCGAACTGGCCCTTGTCGTCCAGCCGCTTGTAGACCAGGAACATTCCGACCAAGAACAACAGCACACCGACGACGGTGAGCATCATGTGCCGGCGGCGAGCCTTCGGGCCGGGTGCATCGAACAGAACCGAGGCGCTCATCGCTTCACCGCCAGCTTCTTACCGAGGTGCCCGATGAGGACGCCGGTGGGGAGGGTCAGCAGGACGAACAGTCCGGCCGTGGCCAGGAACGCCTGGTTCAGCAGGCCGGGGTCGTTCTCGGTGACCGCGGCCAGCAGGGCTGCCATCTCTGCCACACCGATGACGACCGCGATCGTCGTGTTCTTGGTGAGCGCGATCAGGGTGTTGCCCAGCGGCACCACCGCGCCGCGGAACGCCTGCGGCAGCACGACCTCCTTCAGCGACTGACCGAAGGTGAGCCCGATGGAGCGGGCGGCCTCGGCCTGCCCGAGCGGGATCGTGTTGACGCCACTGCGCAGCGACTCACAGACATACGCGGCGTGGTAGATCACCAGACCGAGCACGGCCAACCGGAAGTTGTTGATGTCGAGGTATGCGGGGTCCTTGCTGTCGGCGAGGCTGATGCTCAGCTGCGCCCACAGGACCAGGTTCATCGACAGGATGATCAACGTCAGCGGCAGGTTGCGGAAGACGTTGACGTAGGAGGTGCCCAGGAAGCGCAACATCGGCACCGGCGACATGCGCAGCACCGCGATGATCGTGCCCAGGACGAGGCTGCCGATCGCTGCCAGGACCGTCAGCTTGATGGTCATCCAGAAAGCCGACAGCAGGTGGTACTCGTTGATGAGTTGTGACATCACTGCCTTTCGAAGTCACGAAAGGGAAACCGCGTCGGTGCCGGCATGACCGACACCGACGCGGCACCGATCACGCGCAGGTCTCGAGGGACTTCGGCGGGTTCTCGGTGGTGTTGTACTTGTAGTCGGCGCCCAGGTTCTCCTTCAGCGCCTTCTCCCACGACCCGTCCTTGATCATTTCCTGGATCGCGGAGTTGACCTTGGTGCAGGTGTCCTTGTCGCCCTTCTTCAGGCCGACGCCGTACTTCTCGGTGGAGAAGGTGCCACCGACGAGCTTGAAGGCACCCTTGTACGCCGCCTGGTTGGAGTACCCGGCGAGGATCGCGTCGTCCGTGGTCATCGCGTCGACAGCGCCCGACTTCAGCGCGGTGGCGCAGGCGGAGTAGGTGTCGTACTTCTGCGGCACCAGAGCCGGCTGCTTCTTCTTCAGGTTGTCGACCGAGGTCGAACCGGTGACCGAGCAGACCCGCTTGCCCTTGAGCGCGTCGACGCTGTTGATGTCACTGTCGGACTTCACCAACACGGACTGGCCGGCGACGAAGTACGGGCCGCCGAAGGAGACCTGCGCCTTGCGCTTGTCGGTGATCGAGTAGGTCGCGAAGATCATCTTGACGGTGCCGGCCGCCAGCATCTTCTCGCGCTGCTTCGAGGGCGACTCGACGAACTGGATCTGGTCTTCCTTGAAGCCCATCTTGCCGGCGACGTACTTGGCGACGGCGACGTCGAAGCCGGAGTTCTTGGTGCCCTCCTTGAAGCCCAGACCAGGCTGGTCGAACTTCACACCGATCTTGATCTTCTCCCCCGAGCCGGACGAGTCGTCTCCGCCGCAGGCGGCGAGGGTCAGGGATGCTGCGGCCATCATGGCGACCGCGGAAGCGGAACGGAACTTCATGATTCTCCTCCTGCTGACGGGATGGTTGTCATCCCGGGACTGTGGGTGAGCGTGCTCAGTGAGCCAGGATCTTGGACAGGAAGTCCTTGGCGCGGTCGGTCTTGGGGTTGTTGAAGAACTCCTCGGGCGTCTCCTGCTCGAGGATCTGGCCGTCGGCCATGAAGACGACGCGGTCGGCGGCACGGCGCGCGAAGCCCATCTCGTGGGTCACGACGATCATCGTCATGCCCTCCTTGGCGAGTTGCCCCATGACGTCGAGCACCTCGTTGATCATCTCGGGGTCGAGTGCCGAGGTCGGCTCGTCGAAGAGCATCACCTTGGGCTCCATCGCGAGCGACCGCGCGATCGCCACGCGCTGCTGCTGTCCACCGGACAACTGCGCCGGATACTTGTTCGCCTGGTGGTCGACACCCACGCGCTTCAGCAGTTCCATCGCGCGCGACTCGGCCTCCTTGGCCTTCATCTTGCGCACCTTGATCGGCCCGAGCGTGACGTTCTGCAGGATCGTCTTGTGCGAGAACAGGTTGAACGACTGGAAGACCATGCCGACGTCCGCACGAAGCCTGGCCAGGCCCGCGCCTTCTTCCGGCAGCGGAATGCCGTCGATCGTGATCGACCCGCTCTCGTAGGTCTCCAGGCGGTTGATCGTGCGACACAGCGTCGACTTACCCGACCCGGAAGGGCCAAGGACGACGACGACCTCACCCTGGTGAACGGTCAGGTCGATGTCCCGCAACACGTGCAGATCACCGAAGTGCTTGTTCACGTTCTCCAGGACGACCAACGGCCGACCGGCCTGCCCGTCACGCCCCGCTTTGCTCAGATCCGCGGGCTGCCCCTCGGCGGCATTCTGCTGCGTCATGGCGGACACCCTAAGTCACATGAACACAGCAATGTAATGACATGCGGGCATTTGGGACGTTACGCAGCGCAATCGTGACCAAATCCGGACGTTCGCCGTTCAGCTCGCAACGAGCTCCGCGAGTTGGATCATGTTGAGCGCAGACCCCTTGCGCAGGTTGTCGACGCAGACGAAGAGTTCGAGGGCGCGCGGGAAGTCACCGGGCTGCCTGACCCGTCCGACGAACACCGGGTCCGTGCCGACGACGTCGACGGGCGTCGGCCACTCCTGCCGCAACGGATCGTCCAGGACGACAACGGAGTTGGATCTTTCGGTCAGGGCGCGGACGGCGTCGGCCCGCGTGAGTCGTCGCTCGAAGCTCAGATGCAGCGAGGCCGAGTGGGCGGTCGTGACCGGCACCTGGACGCAGGTGGTCGCCATCCGCAGATCGGGTTCACCCAGGATGGCGCGCACCTCTTCGCGGGCACGCAGCTCGGTACTCGACCAACGTCCGTCGCCCGGGCCACCGACCCACGGAATCACGTTGAACGCCACCGGCGCCGGGAACGGTGAGCGCCCGTCGATGTCGGACACGAAGCGACGCACATCGCCCGGAGTCTGACCGACGCCTCGGTTCCCGGCAAGCTCGGCGGTCTCGTCGTACAGGCGATGGACGCCGCGGACACCGGCGTCGGACACGGCCTGGTACGTGGCGGCGACGACCTCGCGCAGATGCCAGACCTCGTGCAAAGTCGCGAGCGTGTTGGCCATCAGCAAGGTCGTGCCACCGGGACTGGCGATGATCCGCCCGCCCTCGCCGCGGGCTGCATCCGGATTGATCTCCGGCACCACCAACGGCACGGTCGGGTTGACCGTGTGGGCCCCGGAGTTGTCGATGACGACGGTGCCGGCTCGCGCGATGATCGGCGCCCAGGTGCGGGCGACATCGATCGGCACGCTGAGGATGCAAACGTCGACGTCGTCGAAGTTCGCCTCCGCCAACTCCTGGACAGGCAGTTCCTGGCCGAGCGCCTGCATCGTCGCTCCCTGGGAGTGTCCGGACGCGAGCAGCCGCACCTCACCCCAGACGTCGGGACGGGTGGGCAGCATCGAGACCAGGGTCTGTCCGACCACCCCCGTCGCACCCACGACGGCGAGAACAGGTCGGCGACCGTTCATCAGGCCTCACGTCCCCGAAGCGATGACCTCGGCGATCTGCACGGTGTTGAGCGCGGCACCCTTGCGCAGGTTGTCGTTGGAGATGAACAGCACCAGACCCTTGCCGTCGGGGACGGACTGGTCCTGCCGAATCCGTCCGACGTACGACGGGTCGGCGCCGGCAGCATCGAGCGGAGTCGGGACGTCGGCGAGCTCGACGCCGGGGGCGTCGGCCAGCAGCGAACGGGCCTCGTCCGGCGTGATCGGCTTGTCGAACTCGGCGTGGATCGCCAGCGAGTGACCCGAGAAGACAGGGACGCGGACGCAGGTGCCGGCGACCAGCAGGTCGGGCAGACCGAGAATCTTGCGACTCTCGTTGCGCAGCTTCTGTTCCTCATCCGTCTCCCCCGATCCGTCCTCGACGACGTTACCCGCGAGGGCGACGACGTTGAAAGCGATCGGAGCCACGTACTTCTTGGCCGGGCCGAGTTCGACCGACGAACCCTCGTGGGCCAGTTGCTCGAGGTTGCCGGACTCCACGCCCTGGCGCACCTGGCCGGCAAGCTCCTCGACACCGGCGAGACCCGAGCCGGAAACAGCCTGGTAGGTGGCAACCGTCAACCGACGCAGGTCTGCCTGGTCGGACAGCGGCTTGAGCACCGGCATCGCAGCCATGGTGGTGCAGTTCGGGTTGGCGATGATGCCCTTGGCGGGCGAGAGCGCCTCGTTCGGGTTCACCTCGGTGACGACGAGCGGCACCTCGGGGTCCATGCGCCAGGCCGACGAGTTGTCGATCACGGTCACACCGGCGGCGGCGAACTTCGGCGCCAGTGCCTTGGAGGTCGCGCCTCCGGCGGAGAAGATGGCGATGTCGAGACCCGACGGGTCGGCTGTCTCGGCGTCCTCCACCTCGATCGAACGGCCTTGCCACTCAATGGTCTTGCCTGCCGAACGCGCGGACGCGAACAGGCGCAGGTCACCCACGGGGAAGTCGCGGTCGGCCAGGATCTGCAGCACGACGCCGCCGACCTGTCCGGTGGCACCGACGATGCCGACGTTCAACTTCTTCGCCTCGTTCATCGGCCCGTACCTCCGTAAACGACCGCTTCACCGTCGGCCGAATCGAGTCCGAACGCGGTGTGAACGGCCCGGACGGCGTCGTCCAACTGGTCGTCCTTGGTCACGACCGAGACGCGGATCTCGGAGGTGCTGATCATCTCGATGTTGATGCCGTTGTCGGCGAGTGCCTGGAACAGGGTGGCGCTGACACCCGGGTGCGAACGCATGCCGGATCCGACGAGCGACAGCTTGCCGACCTGGTCGTCGTACTGGAGCTGGTCGTAACCGATGGAGTCCTTGGCGGCCTGCAGCACCTCGACGGCCTTCTGACCGTCGCCCTTGGGGCAGGTGAAAGAGACATCGGTCAGACCTGTGTCGAGCGCCGAGACGTTCTGCACGATCATGTCGATGTTGATCTGTGCGGCTGCGATCGTCTGGAAGATCTTGGCGGCCACACCCGGGGAGTCCTTGACCCCGACGACGGTGACCTTGGCTTCGCTGCGGTCGTGCGCGACGCCGGCGATGATCGGGTCTTCCACGCCTTCTTCTCCTTGGTTGTTGCGCGAGTCGTTGTCGACGACCCAGGTGCCTTCACGGTGACTGAACGAGGAGCGCACGTGGATCGGCATGTTGAACCGGCGTGCGTACTCCACGCAGCGCAGCATCAGGATCTTGGCGCCCGAGGCGGCCATCTCCTGCATCTCCTCGTTGCTGATGCGGTCGATCTTGCGCGCCGTCGGGACGATGCGCGGGTCGGCGGTGAAGATGCCGTCGACGTCGGTGTAGATCTCGCAGACATCCGCACCCAGCGCGGCCGCGAGCGCGACGGCGGTGGTGTCGGAGGCGCCACGACCGAGGGTGGTGATCTCCTTGGTCGTCTGGCTGACGCCCTGGAAGCCGGCGACGATCACGATGTGCCCGCCGTCCAGCGCCTCGCGGATGCGTCCGGGCGTGATGTCGATGATGCGTGCCCTGCCGTGCACGTCGTCGGTGATGACGCCGGCCTGGGAGCCGGTGAACGACCGGGCGGAGTCGCCGAGATTGGCGATGGCCATCGACAGCAGGGCGGCCGAGATGCGCTCACCGGCGGTCAGCAGCATGTCGAGTTCGCGCTCCGGCGGTGCCGGGGACACCGCAGCGGCGAGGTCGTGCAGTTCGTCGGTGGTGTCACCCATCGCGGACACCACGACACACACCTGGTTGCCGGCCTTGCGGGTGTCGACGATCCGTCGTGCGACGCGCTTGATGCTGTCGGCGTCCGCCACCGACGAGCCGCCGTACTTCTGGACCACCAAACTCACGGCGGATCTCCTTGGGTTGCTGTGCGTGTGCGTTTGCTCGCGAGCTCGAAGGAGCCCGGACAATCGTAACGACGGCTTGTGGCGTCCCCCTGCACAGACCGCGATTCGGACTCGTCGTCCACGCCTTGCCCTCACCCGATCGCGGATCGAAGAACAACCCGCCGTGCCGGTCCGGCGTCGTCGTAGGCAACCGCCGGCGGGCAAACAATTGGCAAACAAGGATCGAGAAGGAGACACTTACGTGGTGTCAAGCAGCGTGAACAGCGTTGGGGGAACTGTCACGACAGTCGCGACCAGGGGGGTCAGGCGGCGTCGGGCGCTCCTCCCTGTCACGCTCCGCACCCACCGCTCCCCGAGATGGTGGGTGGAGATCTCGATCATCGTCGTCCTGAACGTCGTCTACGAACGGCTGCGTAACCTGGTGCCCGCCCGTCAGGACGAGGCGTACAACCGCGGCCACCAGGTGCTCGATCTGACCCAACAGCTGACCGGTGACCTCGAGCTCTCGGTCAACCGGTTCGTCGCCGGGCAATCGATACTCGCGCACGGCTTCAACGCCTACTACACCTACTTGCATCTGCCGGTGACCGCGCTGACGCTCATCTGGATCTTCCGCGTCCACAAGCGCTACTACCGGGCGGCGCGCACCGTCCTGGTCGGCACCACGGTCCTCGGCCTGGTCGGTTTCTACCTGTTGCCGATGGCTCCCCCGCGGTTGCTGCCGGGGGCCGGATTCACCGACACGCTGGTGACCTACGGCGCCTGGGGTTCCTGGTCGGACCCGACGGTCGCCAGTTCCACCAACCAGTTCGCCGCGATGCCGAGCCTGCATTGCGCGTGGGCACTCTGGGTGGGCCTGTCTGTCTTCTCGATCGCGCGGCGACCGTGGCTACGCGTCCTCGGCATCGTGTATCCGATGATGACCTTCGTGGTCGTGGTCGGCACGGCCAACCACTTCATCCTCGATGGCGTCGCCGGTGCGGCCGTGCTGGCAGCGGCCTTCGCAGTCCAACGACTGCTGTTCGGGCAGGGCGCCTTCCACCCCGCACCCACCCGCGACGAACTGCGCCCGCAGACCGCGAACTGATCCTCGCGCGCGGCAACCGGCGGTGTCGGCCTGACGACGTACGCTCAGGGTTGTGTACGAAGGTGTGGTCCAAGACCTGATCGACGAGCTCGGCCGGCTTCCCGGCATCGGGCCCAAGTCCGCGCAGCGCATCGCGTTCCATCTGCTCCAGGCCGACAGCGCCGACGTGAACCGTTTGGTCGAGGTGCTGCAGACGGTCAAGGCGCGAGTTCGCTTCTGCGACACGTGTTTCAACGTGGCCGAGTCCGATCGATGCCGCATCTGCGCCGACGAAAAACGCGACCGTACCCAGTTGTGCGTGGTCGAGGAACCCAAGGACGTCATGGCCATGGAGCGGGCGCGTGAGTTCAAGGGCGTCTACCACGTGCTCGGCGGTGCGATCGATCCCATGTCGGGCATCGGCCCGGACGACCTGCGCATCACCGAACTTTTCCGCCGCTTGGGTGAAGAACCCATCGAGGAAGTGTTGATCGCGACCAACCCCAACCACATCGGCGAAGCGACCGCCACCTACCTGGTGCGCTCGATGCGTCCGATGGGCGTCCGGATTTCGCGTCTCGCCTCAGGCCTGCCGGTCGGCGGCGACCTGGAGTACGCCGACGAAGTCACCCTCGGCCGGGCCATCGAAGGACGAAAGGTGCTGACGAATGTCTGAGATCTCCGACCTGGGCGGCCTGGCCGCCGAGACCGCCCGCGACGCCGAGACCTTCACCACCGCCGTACGCGAGATCGCCGCCGGCGGCGCCCCCGAGACAGCGATCCCGCTGTTGCTGCTCCTGCTGTCCCAGTTGCAGATGAGCGGCGCCCGACTCGGCGCGGTGCAGGACGTCGTGCCCGCAGAACGCTTCGAATCCGATCCCGGCGCTGAGGCCGACCTCGACCCATTGCGCCAGAACCTCGCCAACCTCTTCGAGGGCATCGACGACTACACCGACCTGGTCGACCCGGTCACCTCCGTCGAACCCGCGCGCGGCGCCGTCTCCGACGACCTCACCGACATCGTCCAGGCACTCGAGCACGGACTCGTCCACTACCGCGCCGGTCGCACCGTCGAGGCGCTGTGGTGGTGGCAGTTCAGCTACCTGTCGGAGTGGGGCGTACGCGCCGCGTCGTGCTTGCGGGTGCTGCTGACGATCCTGCGCCACCTGCGCCTCGACGTCGACGACGACGCTGCCGCCGAGGCCGAGTTCGACGCCCTGCACCCCTGATCGATCAGGTCGTGGGAGCCGAGCGCTCGTTGTAGACGCCGGCGCGCTCCTGACCGCTGAGCGCGGCGATCGCGTCCATGATCTCGTCGGTCGCCAGGCGCCGGGCCTTGCCCTGGGCGACGCCGTCCAAGCGTCCGGAGAAGTCGATCGGCTCCCCGAACTTCACGGTGAACTTCTCGCGCCGCACCTTGTTGGTGCCGATCGGTTGGACGTGCTGTGTGCCGATCAGGCCGACCGGGACGACCGGCACCTTCGCGGTGAGCGCCAGATGCGCGACGCCGACGTGTCCGCGGTAGAGCCGCCCGTCGCGCGAGCGGGTGCCCTCGGGATAGATGCCGAACACTTCCCCACGACGAAGGACGTCGAGCGCGATGTCGAGCGACTGCGCAGCGGCCTTCGAGTCGTCACGCTCGACCGGCACCATGCCCATCGAGGTGAACCACGCTCGGCTGGCCGCACCCTTCACGCCGGTGCCGGTGAAGTACTCGGCCTTGGCGAGGAACACCACCTTCCGGGGCGCCACCAGCGGGATCGCGAAGCTGTCGATGAACGACAGGTGATTGGACGCGAGCAACACCCCACCGGTGCGCGGCACGTTGTCGGCGCCCTCGACGTCGGGCCGGAACCAGGCCCGGGCCAACGGCGACACCAACAGCTGCGTCGTGAGGTAGAGCATCGCTACTCCCTGATGTCTTCGATGACCGTCGCACCGAGCACGGACGTCATCACCGGCAGGCCGACCTCGTCGCCGTCGGTGACGTCTTCGTCGTCCATCGACTCGACCGGCCCGTCGTCGTCACGACCTCTGCTGGACTCGGGAGCGGCGGTGGACGAGGGCTGCTGCGGCGAGGCGCTCGGCGCAGCTTCTGCGGTTGCCCAGGCGGGCGCGTCGGACGACACCGAGGACCAGTCACCCGACTGGTCGTCGCGCTGATAACGAGACAGGGCTGCCTGTTGGTCGAGGGCCGCACGATCTGCGCTGGGCGGAGCGGGGTGCTCGGACGCGCGATCGTCGGAGGTGGTCACACGCGACGGTGTGACCGCAGCGTCGTCGGGTTCTCCACCGGCCTGACGGACCCGCTGTTGCCAGCGGGAACGGATTTCCGCCTGCTTGGCCGCTTCGTCCTCACCTGCGTCGACCACGTGGGCATCAGCGCTGGGGCCCCAACCGGAACTGCGCTGGTGCTGCTCCTGCGCCACCGACACCTGCCCGCCGGGCCCGGTGACCTGAGCCGTCACCCGAACGTCGAGCCCGAGTGCGTCGTGCACGGCCTTGCGAACGATCTCCGGGTTGGGGTCGGAGCCGATGCGCTCGACCAGTCCGGGGCTGCTGCTGCCCAGGGTCAACACCGAACCGTCGAACGCTGCGACGTGCGCATGCTGGCTGATCAGCGTCCAGGTGACCCTGCGAATGGCGGAGATTCGCTGCAGGATCGCCGGCCATTCGCGACGGATCTCTTCGACCCCGAGTGCACCGGGGTGAGCTGCCGGTGCCTGCGACGGTGCCTGCGACGGTGCCTGCGAGGGTGCCTGCTCGGGCTCCGGCGCGGACTGCCGCTCGGCCGGACGCGCGTCGCGGGACGGTGTCTGTTCGGTCGGCGTCTGCGGACCCGTCGATGATCGCCGAGGCGGCACGGATTCGTCCGGGAAGTCGTCCTCGGGCGGCGGTTCCTGCTCGAACGCGGGCTCCGGACCTCGCTCGACCGGACGCTGCTGCACACGGCGCTCCGACGCCTCGGCGACCGGAATCTCGCGGGCCGGCCGCTGCTGGGAGGAGGCCGGGTCACGCTGCGGCACGGGGCTTTCCGACTGATCGACGGTCGGGTTCGGCACCGGAGCGGCAGCCGGTCGGGAAACAGGAGCTGTCGCGGACCCGGCGGAGATGTCGATGCGCCGCTCCAGCCGGTCGAGGCGGGCGCCGTACCCGTCCTCTCCCGCGGCGCGGGGCAGCAGCACCCGCGCACACATGAGTTCCAACTGCAGGCGGGGACTGGTCGCACCGGTCATCTCGGTGAGACCGGCGTTGATGATGTCGGCGGCGTACGACAGCCGTCCGGGCCCGAACGCACCGGCCTGACTACGCATCCGCTCGATCTGATCACCGGGCAGACCGCGCAGCACCGCCTCGGCTCCGTCGGGCACCGCAGCAACGATGATCAGGTCGCGCAATCGCTCCAGGAGGTCCTCGACGAAACGCCTCGGATCGTGACCCGACTCGACGACGCGGTCGACCTGCTGGAACACCGCAGCACCGTCACCGGCCGCCAAGGCGTCGACCGTCGCGTCCAGCAACGCACCATCGGTGAAACCCAGCAACGCGGCAGCACCGGCGTAGGTGAGCCCGTCATCGGTCGAACCGGCGATCAACTGGTCGAGCACCGAGAGCGAGTCACGGACCGACCCACCACCGGCACGCGTGACGAACGAGAGGACTCCCGGCTCCACGGCCACGCCCTCGGTCGCGCAGAGGCCCTCCATGTACTCGGCCAGCCGCGCCGGCGGAACCAGACGGAACGGGTAGTGGTGGGTGCGCGAACGGATCGTGCCGATGACCTTCTCCGGCTCGGTGGTCGCGAAGATGAACTTCACGTGCTCCGGCGGTTCCTCGACGATCTTCAGCAACGCGTTGAAGCCTTGCGGCGTCACCATGTGCGCCTCGTCGATGATGTAGATCTTGAACCGGCTCTGCGCCGGGCCGTAGGACGCACGCTCGCGCAGGTCGCGAGCGTCGTCGACACCTCCGTGGCTGGCCGCGTCGATCTCGATGACGTCGACCGTGCCGGCTCCCTTGCGCGACAACGCAACACACGACTCGCAGGTGCCGCACGGCGTGGGCGTCGGCCCCTGCTCGCAGTTGAGGCAGCGGGCCAGGATGCGCGCGCTGGTCGTCTTGCCGCAGCCGCGCGGACCGCTGAACAGGTAGGCGTGGTTGACCCGCCCCGTGCGCAGGGCCTGCATCAGCGGCTCGGTGACGTGCTCCTGCCCGATCACATCGGCGAACGTCTCCGGGCGGTAACGACGGTAGAGGGCTGTGCTCACCCAGTCACTCTATGCCGCAGGACCGACAGCCCACACCGGTCGACCCAAGCTGGGGACGAACGCCAGGAAGGGGAAATGAAGGGACCCGTCGGGCACCTGAAAGAGCAGTTTGTCCTCTGGAGGCTCCTTCGGCGTTCGACCCGTCGCTCGTACCTCGCTGACGGCTCGAGCCGCCCCGCCTCCGTGTGCCGCCTCCGTGTGCCTGGCCGTCGACTCACCCGGGTGCCGCCACGGCACCGCGATTGGGCCTGGGCGCGCGCCTGTTCTAAACTGCTCAGCAGACCCCTCGTGTGGTGATACCTCACTGAACTCCCCCAGGGCAGGAATGCAGCAAGGGCAGGTGAGCTCTTTCAGGTGCGCGAGGGGTCCTTTCATGCCCGTGGGGGCCCTGAACATGAACAAGCCCCCGGCACCGAAGTGCCGGGGGCTCGTTCGTGATCACTGCGATCACCACGCGGAGGATGCGGGATTTGAACCCGCGAGGGGTTTCATCCCCAACACGATTTCCAATCGTGCGCACTAGGCCACTATGCGAATCCTCCAGGCCGGTCGAGGATACCGGGCCGGACGCTCAGTCCGAAATCGGCTCCGCCTGGGGCGTCTCGGCGCCGGCACGCCGGGCGACATCGGATTGCGCGAGTCGGCGCAGCGTGATCAGCAACTTGTCGGAGACTGCGGTGCCGAGCACGGTGTTACGGACGGCGAGGGTCGCGTCGTCCGGGACGAGCGAGATGTCGACCTCGGCGATGTGGTGCGCCATCCGAGCAAGGCCCACCATGTGCGCCATCGTCATACCCACATCGGCCTCGTCGGCCACTTCCAGCTGGCGCTCGAGCAGATCGACCATCCGGTCACCGTCGCTGTACTCCCACCCGAGTTTGTCCAACAGCTGCCGGGCGAGTGGGTGCTCGCGCCGCGGGACGATCACCGGTGGGGCAAGTGACTTCTGGGCGGTCGCGAGCAGGCTGAGCCGGTCGACCTGCGGGTCGTTCATCGCGTCGACGACCATCTTCGTGGCCGCGATCGAGAGTCCCCCGACCTCGGTGAGCGCCCGGACGAGCCTGACCCGCTCCACATGGGAGTCGTCGTAGAAGGACTGGGTCTTGGCCTGCGCTTCGCCGGGATGCAGCACCCCCTCGCGCAGGTAGAACTTCAAGGTGGCGATGGGCATCCCCGTCACCTCGGACAGTTCCGAGATACGCACTGCAAACCTCCTCGGGAAGCACCCGCGCTGCGGGTTCACCCTCACTATCGCTCTGGACGACCATTCGTTCGGGCTTGCCTCCCCCGGAAGCCGGGACGACCGTAGCAAAGTCTTCGCCCACCACCGCCCGCGGCTCTCGGGGAGTTCCTGCCAGATCTATTTGAAGCCGCGACTCATGAGCCCGACTCGACCGAGCCGCCCGGACGTGTCCCGGGCACGGGTACGAGCCGGACGTGAAACAATCACGCTGGCTATGACTGTGATCGTGAAGGGGACGACAATGCACGACCGACGGTTGGCATGCGTCGGCTTCGTCGTCGGCATCGCCGTCCTCGTCACCGGGTGCAGCGACGACCCCGCACCCCAGAAACCCCGTGCGACCGCTGCGTGCCCGAAGACACTGCCGAAACCGTCGTTCACGGTGCCGCTCTCCCAGATCTACCTCAACATCTACAACGCCAGCGCCACCTCCGGCCTGGCTTCGAAGGCCGCAGGTGAACTGACCTGGCGTGGCGCTCACGTGCTGAAGACCGGCAACGACCCCAACCCCGACGGCCGACCCGAACCGCGTACCGCGGAGATCCGCCACGGCAGGAACGGCCGCCAGGTCGCGCTGAATCTCGCTTCCCAGGTACAGAACGCCGTCCTGTACCAGGACGACCGGAGCAACCCGACGGTCGACCTTGTCCTGGGCGACTCGTTCAAGTTCGTGCCGGTGCCGCCGCCGCCCGCGCAGAAGGTGACCGTGCGGGTGTACAACACGACGTTCAAGGGCGGACTGTCCGGCACTGTCGCTGCCGGGTTGCGCGAGCGTGGCTTCCAGGTCGCAGCCAACGGCAATGACCCCAACGGCGGCTACTTCCCCGACGACACCGCGATCATTCGGCACGGCGAATTCGGCGAGCCGGCCGCGCGCCGCGTGCAACTGTCCATCAAGGGCGCACGCCTGGTGAAGGACGGTCGCAAGGACGAGACCGTCGACGTCATGCTGGGCAGCAAGTTCGAGGAGTTGGTGCCCGCCGCCGAGGCGACTCCGGCTCCGGCGAAACCGAGTTCCAGACCGCCGGGCTGCTGATCAGAACCAGCGGTCAGCGACGACGCCGAGCCGTCCCGAACAGGCTTCGGGTGATCTCGCGTCCGATGACGGTGCCGGCCGAACGAAGCATCGATTTGAAGGCACTCGACTTCACCACCTGCTCGACCACTCCCGGTTCCTGCTCGGCCCGCCGGGCGGGCGGAGCTGCCGGCGCGGGCGGCTCCGGGTCTGCGGCTGCGGGTTCCGGCGCCGCCTCCATCCGTTTGTTCAACATCTCGTACGCCGACTCGCGATCGACCGCGGCGCCGTACTTGGCGTTGAAGGGCGACGCGGAGACCAACTGATCCATCGTCGCTTCGGACGACGGCGCCATGAGCGAGGTCGGCGCTAGCATCCGCGTCCAGGCCACCGGCGTCGGTGCACCGCGCTCGCTCAGGACGGTGACGACGGCTTCACCGGTGCCGAGGGTGGTGAGCAGTTCCTCCAGGTCGTACTCGCTCGTCGGGAAGGTGCGGACGGTGCGGGTGAGCGCCTTCTGGTCGTCCGGGGTGAACGCGCGCAACGCATGCTGGACGCGGTTGCCGAGTTGGGCGAGGACGGCCTCCGGCACGTCCTTCGGCGTCTGTGTGACGAAGAAGATGCCGACACCCTTGGATCGGATGAGCTTCACCGTCTGTTCGATCGAGGCGAGGAACGCCTTCGACGCGTCCTTGAACAGCAGGTGCGCCTCGTCGAAGAAGAAGACCAGCTTCGGCTTCTCCGCGTCACCCACCTCGGGAAGGTCCTGGAAAAGGTCAGCGAGCAGCCACATGAGGAACGTGGAGAAGAGTTCGGGACGGTCCTGCACCTGCGGAAGTTCAAGACACGTGATGACGCCCTTTCCGTCCGGCGCAACTCGCATCAGATCGGCCGTGTCGAACTCCGGTTCACCGAAGAAGACGTCGGCGCCCTGGTCGGAGAACGTGATCAGCGAGCGCAGGATGACGCCGGCCGTCGCGGAAGAGAGGCCGCCGAGTTCCTTCAGGTCGGCCTTGCCCTCGTCCGAGACGAGGTGCTTGATGACCGCCTGCAGGTCCTTGAGATCCAGCAGCGTCAGTCCGCGCTTGTCGGCGTAGTGGAAGATCAGGCCGAGGCTGGACTCCTGGGTGTCGTTGAGACCGAGCACCTTCGCCAACAGAGTCGGTCCGAACGAGGTCATGGTGGCGCGGACCGGGGCGCCCTTGCCCCGTCCGCCGAGGGTGAGGAACTCGGTCGGGTAAGCGGTCGCGGTCCACTGTTGCCCGATGCCCTGCGTGCGATCGAGCAGCTTCTCGCTCGATTCGCCCGGCGTCGCCAGGCCGGAGATGTCGCCCTTGATGTCGGCGATGAAGACCGGAACGCCCTGGTTCGACAACTGCTCGGCCATCAACTGCAATGTCTTGGTCTTGCCCGTTCCGGTCGCGCCGGCGACCAGGCCGTGGCGGTTCATCATCGCCAGTGGCAGGCGCACCGGCGCGTCGGGATGCGGGGTGTCTTCGTCCATCGCCACCCCGAGCTGGAGGGCCAGGCCCTCGAAGCCGTACCCGGACTTGATCTGGTCGAGTTGCGTCGCAGATTCGCTCACGGCGACGACTCTAGACTCAGATCACATCCGAACACCGGCGAGCCGCCGGAACCAGCCGACCTAGACTGGCGCGGTGATCTCCCAGGCCGTGAGCGAAGTGCGCCCGTCCTTCGATCACGGCCTGGGGTGTCGTTACGGATCGACATGCCCACCGACATGGGCACCGATCGCCGTTGCACGCACGCGTCCACGTGATCTGATGGTGCCGATCTCATGAAGTACGCACAATCGACCGGACGCTCCCACGCCCGCGACCGCAAGCGCAGGCGTTCCCTCATGGTGCTCATCGGGGTCGGACTGGCCGTCGTGCTCGGATCGGCCTACGCGGCGGCGTACACCACCGGGATGATTCCGGGTAGTCGTCCGCCCCAGAAGCCGGCGAGCTGCTCACCCACGAAGGTCGTGCACGCCAACGCCGGGTTCGTCCTGAACGTCTACAACGCCTCCAGCGGCCAGGGCAAGGCCAAGGAGACGGCGAAAGCCCTGAAGGCGCACCACTTCACCGTCGGTGTTGTCAGCAACGACCCGTACCAGATGAAGCTGAAGACGGTCGGCCAGATCCGGTTCGGCCCGAAGGGCGCAGCCAAGGCGAAGCAGTTCGTGCAACCCCTCGTGCCGGGCGCCCAGAGCATGACCGACGGTCGCGACGACGACTCGATCGACGTCGTTCTGGGCGATGCCTTCCCGACGATCAACACCCCCGCGCCGACCACCAGCACCACCCCACCCGGCTGCTGAACAGGGAGTCCCCGAGATGACCCAGTTGCCCTTCGGACGCGAGATCCAGTCGCGTATCTACTCGGCGGGTGTCTTCGGTCGGACGCCTTCGGTGCCGACCCATGCCGACTCGCTGGAGCGCGCGGGGTTGAAGGCGATGAGCCCGCCGGCACGCGACTACGTGCAGACCGGTGCCGGATCCGGGTCGACGATGGACGCCAACCGTGCCGCCTTCGACCGACACCGCATCGTGCCGCGAATGCTGCGCGACGTGAGCCGCCGGGAACAGTCGATCTCCCTGCTGGGCAGCGATTTCCTCTCACCTCTGCTGACAGCCCCGATCGGTGTGGCCGAGATGGCACATCCCGATGCCGATCTCGCCGTCGCGCGCGGGGCGAAGGCCGCGGGCGTGCCGATGATCATCTCCTCGCAGGCGTCCGTGCCGATGGAGCAGATCGCCGCCGAACTCGGCGATCACCCGCGTTGGTTCCAGCTCTACTGGAGCAACCAGCCGTCCGTCGTCGAGTCGTTCGTGCGACGGGCCGAGGCCATCGGTGCGGGCGCGATCGTGGTCACGCTCGACACGACCGTGCTCGGTTGGCGCACGCTCGACCTCGATCGCGCGTACCTGCCGTTCGCCCGTGGTCTCGGCATCGCGCAGTACACGTCCGACCCGGCGTTCCAGGACCTGGTCGAGCAGCGCGTGAACGGCGGGCCGGGCAAACAGCCCGACGGACGACCGACCCCGGCCGCGGTGCGCTCGCTGCTCTCAATCACCAAGCACTATCCCGGCGAGTTCCGCGAGAACCTCCGCTCGCCCTATCCACGCGCCGCCGTCCAGACCTTCCTGGAGGTCTTCTCCCGAACCGATCTGACCTGGGACGACCTGGCGACGCTGCGGGAGATGACGGACCTGCCGATCCTGGTCAAGGGTGTGCAGTCCGTCAAGGACGCTCGGCTGGCACTGGAGGCGGGTGTCGACGGGATCATCGTCTCGAACCACGGTGGCCGGCAGGTCGACGGAGCGATCGCCTCCCTCGATGCGCTGGAGGCGATAGTCCCGGTGGTCGACGGGCATGTCCCGCTGCTGTTCGACAGCGGGATCCGTTGTGGTGCAGACGTTTACAAGGCGTTGGCGCTCGGCGCGTCAGCGGTCTGCATCGGCCGCCCCTACGTCTACGGGCTCGCGATCGCCGGTGCCGACGGGGTGCGTGAGGTGCTCGAACACTTCCGTGCCGAACTCGACCTCATGATGGCCACCACCGGCGTCACCTCGATCGCCGAGATCGACTCCTCGATGCTGGCCTGAGGTCGCCATGCAGACGTCGGTGACGCTCAACTCACCGATGCGCAGCAGCGCCTGGGCGCGCTCGACCCGCCGAGTCATCAGGTAGGAGTAGGGCGTTTCGCCGTACGCCTTCTTGAACGAGCGCTGGAAATGGCCGACCGACATCAGCGCATCGGCCGCGAGCGCGGGCACGTCGAGGGGCTGGGCGTAGTCGCGATCCATCCGATCGCGCGCCCGCCGCAGCCGGACGATGTCCTCGTGCTCCACCCGTCCAGTGTGCCGGTTTGGGGCGAACGTCGTCCGTCGGGTATGTTCTTCGGCGGTGGCGTGTCCGAGCGGCCTAAGGAGAACGCCTCGAAAGCGTTTGTGGGTTAACCCCCACCGAGGGTTCAAATCCCTCCGCCACCGCCAGATGGAACGAGGCGCCCGCAGCGATGCGGGCGCCTCGTTCCGTTTGCCGTCGGACTAACTGAAGACCATTCCGCCGTCGACCAGCACCGACTGTCCGGTCATGTAGTCCGAGTCGGGGCCAGCCAGGTACGACACCAGCTTGGCGACGTCGTCGCCGGTCGAAACGCGTCCGAGTGCGATGCCTGCGGCCATCGCCTTCATCGACTCGCCCTTGCCGACGTTGTTGATCGCGCCGAGATCGCGATCGATCTCCTCCCACATCGTCGTGTCGACGATGCCCGGGCAGTAGGCGTTGACCGTGATGCCGTGCTCGGCCCACTCCTGCGCGGCCGACTGGGTGAGCGCCCGCACCGCGAACTTGCTGGAGCAGTAGACACCGAGCAACGGAAATCCCTTGTGCGCCGCGATCGACGCCGCGCCGATGATCTTGCCGCCGTTGCCTTGGGAGATCATCTGCTTGGCGGCCTCGGTGTAACAGAGGAACACCCCTCGCCCGTTGACCGCGTGCACCCGGTCGTATTCCTCGGGAGTCACCTCGAGCAGCGCCTTGGTCTGGGCGATACCGGCGTTGGCGACCATGACGTCGAGCGACCCGAGTTCGTCGCCGGTCGTGGCCACCAACCGGCGTACGTCGTCGGCCGACGACACGTCACCGGTGGCGGCGACGACCTTGCCGCCGTGGGCCCGCAGCTCCTCGGCGGTGGCCTCGAGTGCGTCGGACATGCTGGGAAGGTCGGACACGACCAGGTCGTGTCCGTCGCTTGCCAATCGGTTCGCGATCGACTTGCCGATTCCGCGCGCTGCGCCGGTGATGTGGACGTTGGACATGACGGCTCCTTCAGGACAGGTGGACGGTTTCGGGGATGGCGTAGACGGGGGTGTCGAGCCCCTCCATGCGCGCCTTGAGCTGAATCGACAGGTAGCGCGAGTAGTGCCGGGACTGATGCAGGTTGCCGCCGTGGAACCACAGGTTGTCCTGCTTGGTGGGCTTCCACATGTTGCGCAGCTCGCCTCGCCACGGGCCAGGGTCCTTGGTCGTGTCGGAGCCGAGGCCCCAGCACTTGCCCACCTTGTCGGCGACCTCCTGGCTGATCAGCTTCGCCGCCCAACCGTTCATCGAGCCGTAGCCGGTGGCGAACACGATGAGGTCGGCGTCGAGGTGGCGTCCGTCGTCGAGCACCACCCCGGTCTCGTCGATGTGGTCGACGTTCGCCGGTGCGACGAGTTTGATTTCGCCCTTGGCCACCAGGTCGGAGGCACCGATGTCGATGTAGTAGCCGGAGCCGCGCCGCAAGTACTTCAGGAACAGACCGGAGTCGTCGTCGCCGAAGTCGAGCATGAACCCGGCCTTCTCCAACCCGTCGTAGAACTCCTTGTCGTTCTCGCGGATGACGTCGAAGGCCTGCTTCTGCACGCCCGGCAGCACCTTGTACGGGATCGAGGCGAAGATCAGGTCGGCCTTGTCGTGGTCGATGCCGTTGGCCAGCGCCTCCTCGGAGTAGAGCGGGCCGAGCACCTCGGTCATCAGCGACTGCGACCGCACGATGTGGGTGCTCGAACGCTGCAGCATCGTGACGTCGGCCCCGGCTCGCCACAGGTCGGCGCAGATGTCGTGGGCTGAGTTGTTCGAGCCGACGACGACGGCCTTCTTGCCGGCGTACGCGTCGCCACCCGGGTGCTGGGACGAGTGCTGGATCTCGCCCTTGAAGGTCTCCATGCCCGGCACGGTCGGCATGTTCGGCACACCCGACATGCCCGTTGCGAGCACCAATTGCGAGGGCTCGAGGGTGACCGGCGAACCGTCGCGCATCACCTTGACGGTCCACTTCTGGGTCGACTCGTCGTAGTCGGCCGACACGCACTCGGTGTTGCTCCAGTAGTCGAGCTCCATGATCTTGGTGTAGCTCTCCAGCCAGTCGCCGATCTTGTCCTTCGGCGTGAACACCGGCCAGTTCGCTGGGAACGGCAGGTAGGGCAGGTGGTCGTACCAGACCGGGTCGTGCAGACACAGGGAGTGGTAGCGGTTGCGCCATTGGTCGCCCGGACGCGGGTGCTTGTCGATGATCAGCGTCGGCACCCCGAGCTGCTTCAACCGGGCACCGAGCCCGATGCCACCCTGACCGCCGCCGACGATGACCACGTACGGCTGGTCCTCGTAACCCAGGCGCGCCTGGCGTTCCTTCTGGTGGTCGAGCCAGTTCTTGTCCTGGTTGGGGTTGCCGTGTTCGGCGCCGAGCGGACGCCGGGTGCCCCGGTTCTCAGGAAAGTCGACGAGTTCCTGCGAAGTGGTCAGCAGCGTCCATGCCTTGCCGTCGCGCAGCCGCACCAGGCCCTTGCCGTTGAACGCGTCGTTGTCGAACTCGAACCAGGCCTCGATCACTCCGTCGGCGTCGGCCGCTTCGGTCGCACGAATGTTCCTGGGGCGCAGGCCTTTTGCAGTGCCGTCGAGCATCGCGGTGATCTCGTCGACGCTCTCGGCCGTGTGCAGATTCCAGGTGAGCGTCACCAGGTCGCGCCAGTAACACTCCGGCCCGAACAGGTCGGTCACCGCGGCGTCGTCGTCGCCGCCGAGGGCTTGCTCGAACGAGCTCAGCCACTGCTGGGCGGTCTTCAGTTCATCGGTCATCACGGTCTCCTTCGAAGGTGATGTGGGTCACATCGCCGACGTTAGGAGTCAGGTGCGCAGCGAGAAAGCGTTGCAGAAGGTTGCAGCGGTCAGTCGATCGCGCACGGCACGGTGAAGCGGTAGGGCCGGCTCTCCAGCAGGCCGCCGAGGCGGCGTCGCAGCCGGGAGATCTCGGCCCGCACCGACACGGCGCTGCCGACCCCGAGCACGGTTTGCAGTTGGGCGACGTCGAGTCCGCCCGGCGCGGCCGCGAGCGCTTCGACCAGCACCATCTGCTTCGGAGTGAGCGCGAACCGCGCGTTCGCGGCGTCCGATGGGTCTTGCGCCTCCCCCACCTCCAGGGTCGGACGCGGGTGCCGCACCAGCCGCAGCTGCGGCTGCAGCGACTGAGTCGGGTGCAATGCCCAGCCCGACCCGACCGGCATGCACTCGAAGCTGCCGAACGCGGGCAGCCAGATCGCACCGGACGCGAATCCCCTTGGCGCCCAGACGCGTTCGGGCGCATCGATACCGCGGGCCGCGGCGACCCAGCCGTATCTGTCGACGACCAGTGCGGCGCGCTCGTCTGCGCCGGCAAGGTCGCGCAGCGAGCGGCGGTGGCTCAACGTGAGTTCCGACTCGACGGCCCGGACGGCGCTGGTCACCAGCGAGAGGGTGTGCGGGTGGGCGCTCGCAAGCGGCCCGGACAGCGTGATCGCCCCGATGACCGCGGTCGAGGCGGGGTCGCGGATCGGTGCGCCGGTGCACACCCAGCGGTGCTGGTCGGGGTTGGAGTGCTCCGCACCGAACAACTGGATCGCGCGCCTTTCGGTCAGCGCGGTGCCGAGCGCATTGACGCCGACGAGGTCTTCGGTCCAGCGGGCACCTTCGACGAACCCCAGCCGTTCCGACTCGGCGCGCACCGGACGTGGCCCGTCGACCCACAGCACGACTGCGTCGGTGTCGCAGACGACCATCTCGTTGCTCGACTCGACGGCCGTGTCGAGCAGCAACTGACGCAGCGGCTCGACCGCGGCCGCGAGCACCACCGAGGCGTCCCGCCGCTCGCGCACCTGGTCGACAGCGAGCGTGCCGATGGAACGAGCGGCTCGGTGCTCGGGCTCGTGGCGCGCCCATGCCCGCGCCACCTCGGGGCGCAGGGCGTCAGGGACCAGCCGGCTGCGCTGCCATTGCTCGTGCAGACGCGCAAGATCCGCGGCCTTGTGCCGCAGGTCGTCGAGAGCACGGACGGCTGGCGTCACCGGCAAGGTCGGGCTGCTCATCGGACTCCTGGGGTCGGGCGTAGGCGACCAGTCTGACCTATCGAAATGTGATCTGCACCACTTGGCGGGCCCTGGGGTGAGGAGTCGCAATCAGCCCTTGCGCCGCCGCCGTGCGCGGAAGAAGTCGGTGAGCAACTGCGCGCACTCTGCCTCACGCACCCCGCCGGCCACGGTCAGCTTGTGCGGGGAGCGGTTGGTCGCCGGGACGTCCCACACGCTGCCGCAGGCGCCTGCCTTCGCATCCCACGCCCCGAAGATCACCCTCGGGATGCGGGCCTGCATCACCGCACCGGTGCACATCAGGCAGGGTTCGAGAGTGACGACAAGGGTGCAGTCGTCGAGGCGGTAGTTGCCGTGCGTCTCAGCAGCTGCACGGATCGCGACGATCTCGGCGTGTGAGAGCGGGTCGTTGATCGCGACCCGCGCGTTGCGTCCCGTGCCGATCACCACGCCGTCCGCATCGAGCACCACGGCCCCGACCGGCACGTCGTCAGTGGCGAGCGCGGCACGCGCCTCGTCGAGCGCGATCTGCATCCAGTCGTCGGCGGCAGCGATCACCCGTAGAGTCTGGTCCATGCGTGTTCTGGTCGCCAATCACCCGCTCATCGCCCACAAGCTCACCTACCTGCGGGACGTGCGCACCGACTCCCCCACGTTCCGGCGCCTGGCCGAGGAGCTGATGACGCTGCTGGCCTACGAGGCCACCAGGGACGTGCGGGTCGAGCCGTTCGAGATCAACACCCCCGTCGCCCCCACCACCGGTATCAAGCTGTCCTCGCCGAAGCCGCTGATCGTGCCCATCCTGCGTGCCGGCCTGGGCATGCTCGAAGGCATGGTGCGGCTGTTGCCGAGCGCCGAGGTCGGGTTCCTCGGCATGCAGCGCGACGAGGAGACACTCGAAGCGGTCACATACGCCAACCGCCTTCCCGACGACCTGTCCGGGCGCCAGGTTTACGTGCTCGACCCGATGCTCGCCACCGGCGGTTCGCTGGCCATGGCCATCCGTTACCTGGCGGAGCGCGGCGCGGACGACGTCACCGCGGTCACGCTGCTGTGCGCGCCCGAAGGCATCGAGTTCATGGAGAAGGACCTCGCCGAACTCGAAATCCCAATCACGCTGGTCACCGGCTCGATCGACGAACGTCTCAACGAGCAGGGCTTCATCGTCCCGGGCTTGGGCGATGCGGGCGACCGTCTGTACGGCGTCGCCGACTGACCGGTCAGGTGAGCAGCGGCTCGTCGGCGTGCTCGGGAAGCCGTTCCATCGTCCGGATCGAGTGCACGGCGAGCGTCGACAGCGCGATGAGCGCGTAGAGCACGCCTGACGCGATCAACAGCGGCTTGAGCGGGACGGCAGTGGCGAGGACGCCGAACACGAGCATCCCGATCGGCATCGCGACGAACGAACCGACCATGTCGTAGCTGACCACCCGCGACAGTACGCTCGGCGGAATGCGTTCTCCCAGAGCGACATTCCAACCGGTGCCGAACGTCTCGATACCAGCGCCACAGGCGAACGCGGCGATCATCATCGGCGCAGTGACCGGATGAAGACCGAGCATCGCGATCATCAGGGCGGCTCCGACGCCGATCCCCAGCATCCCCGCGCGCAACGGCCGCAGGACGTGAAGCCGCAGGAGCACGAGCGACATCAACAACATTCCCGCCGCCTCGGCTCCCATCACCCATCCCCAGCCCTCGATCCCGAGGGTCTCGGTGTTCTTGGCGACCAGGGGGCCGAGGACGAGGATCGCGCCGCACTGGATGGCGTTCATGAAACCGAACGCGACGACGATCACCCACAACCAGGTGCGGGATCGGAACTCCGTCCACCCCTCGCGCAGTTCGTGGACGATGCCGGTGCCACTGCGTACAACGCCCGGCAGCTTCACCGGCAACAACAGCAGACTCGCCACGACGAACGACGCCGCGTCGATCGCGAGCGCCCACGGCGCCCCGCCCAGCGCGACCAGCATCGCGCCGAGGACCGGCCCGAGGAACTGTGCGGAGTTGCAGACGAAGGCCATCAGCGCGTTTGCCTGCTGCAAACCTCGCCGCGGCACCAGTTGAGGTACGAGTCCCTGCACGGCGGGTTGGGCGAAGGCGCTCGTCGAGGTTTCTTTGGTGGTTGCCGGACGCGGATGGGTCAGACCCAGGGGTCGCCCCACCGCAGGTCGCGGGCCTGCTTGTACGCATCCCCCTGCTTCTTGGTGACGACCCGTCGACCGGTCTCGCCCGCGGCATCACAGACGGTCAGATCGACGAACCCCTTGCGCTTGCCCGGGTGCCGCAGCACGCGCGCACCGGACGGCGAAGCACCGGAGCGGACGGCGAACACGAACGAGAACTTCTCGTCTTCGTAGCTGAGATCCCCACCCTTGATCTGTCGGTGCATTGCCGAACGCTCGACCCGCGCGGCAAAGTGGCACCAATCAGGTTGCCGCACAGGGCATTCCCCCGACTGCGGACAAGGAGCCGCGATCATCCAACCCGAATCGACGAGTTGTGCACGGGCGGCAAGGATCCGCTGATGTCCGTCCGGCGTGCCCGGCTCGATCAGGAACACCGCTTCGGACGCCGACGACCCCATCGCGTGGACCAGGGCAGCCCGCTGCGCCTCGCTCAGTTCCGAGAGCACGAACGACGCCATCACCAGGTCGGCGGCCGGTACGGCAGACCCGACCCTCCAGGTCTCGAAACGAGCATCGAACACGGACGAGGACAGTCGCTGCCCGCATTTCAACGCCGCGTCCACCTGGTCGAGCACGCGCACCGACGAGGGCTCGAACACCGACGCAGCCGCCCACGCCCCGGCGCCGGTGCCACCACCGAGGTCGACCACCGAGTCGATCCGGCCACCGAAGCACAACGAGGAAAGCGCGAGCGCCCGCTCACATGCGGCATAGGTCGCGGGCATTCGATATGCCGCGTACGCAGCCACGTCCGCGTCGGTCACAAGGATCGGCGCCTGCGCCGCCCCACCTCGCCGGTAGCGCTCGGACAGCCGCGCCGTCGCGGCGGCGAGCGTCGCGCGGGGGCGCCCGGCGAGCTCGTCCTCGAGAGCCGAACGCAACACCGGAGCCAGTGAGTTCACGAGTCGAAGCGTACGACCACCGGCGCGGCGACACTCCCGGGCGATGGCCACTCCAGTCACAGCCGTCACATCGCTGGCAGAATGAGCCGCGCAAATATGCTCGTCTTGAGCGGGCTGTCCCGCTCGCTCATCAACCGGAGGGTCCCATGGCGACCGAGAAGATCAAGAGGATCACCATCTGGGTGCTCTTCGCCTTCGTTCTCTATGCCATCTTCACCAGCCCTGACAAGTCCGCCGACATCGTCCGCAACATCTGGGACCTCCTGGCCTCCGGGGTCGAGAACATGGGCGACTTCTTCAAGGCCATCATCGGCAAGTAACGCCATGCCACGGCGTCCCCTCGACGATCCGAGCAACACCCGATCCTCGTGGGGTGAACTGGTCGACCCGCGCGGCGCGCAGACGATGCGCCGCTTCCTGGTGCACGGCGAACGGATGGTCGTCGTCCACCGTCCGCACTGGGCATCACTCGCCGGCACCGTCTTCTCGTTGCTCGCGGGCTTCGCGATCACGCTGTTCGTCGGGTTCACGGCACCGCCCTCGTTCGGGGTCGTCACGAACGCGATGTGGTACGTCCTGCTCGCGATGCTGGCCTACACGGTCATCGCGGTCTGGCTCTGGACCCGCGACTGGTTCATGGCCACCGATCAGCGGCTGGTCTGGCGACGCGGCATTCTCAACCGCAAGACCGCGATGATGCCGCTGGCCAAGGTGACCGACATGTCGTTCAACCAGCCCGTCATCGGACGCATCCTCGGCTATGGCGAGTTCGTCATGGAGTCCGCGGGCCAGGAGCAGGCACTGCGCCTGATCACCTACATTCCGCACCCCGAGGCGTCCTATCGGGCGATCTGTGGCGAACTGTTCAGCCATCCGGACGAGGACGCGATGCCGGTGATGGTGCCGACCACGGACGCGTACGACGACCGCGCCGACGACACCGATCCGTTCCTGCCCCGTCCGTCCTCGGCCCGCACCGCCACGAGGACCGCACCACCACGTCGGCCTGAGGGCGGGCGACCGATCTCCGACGTCCCGGAGTCCGACGTCGCGTCCCGCCTCGGCACCTATGTCGACCGTTACCGCGACAAGGCACGCACTCCGATGCGCGAACGCCTGCTGCGCGGCCCGCAGGTCACCGAGCCCGCACCCGACCACGAGAACGCGTCCCAGATCGACACTCCCTTCCAGGGCGACAGTTGGTCGGTGAGCCACGAGGACGCGTCCCCGCCGCAACGCATCGACCGCCGCGACCACTGATCACTCGACACCTCGGCGCGCGTGCGAAACTTGGTCGCTGATCCGTCACCACCCAGGAGAACCACGCACATGGCCGTCCGTCCCATCACGATCATCGGGCACAAGGCGCTGCACCAGCCGACCAAGAAGGTCAAGGAAGTCACGGACGAGATCCGGACGCTGGTCGCCGACATGTTCGACACCATGGAGGCAGCCAACGGCGTCGGCCTGGCCGCCAACCAAGTGGGCGCCCGCCACCGCATCTTCGTCTTCGACTGCCCGTCCGAACGGGGCGAGGACGACAACTTCGTCGGCGTCGTGGTGAACCCCGTGCTGGAGAAGGGGGTCGTGCCGCCCGGAGAGCCGGACGAGGACGACGGCCTGGAGGGCTGCCTGTCCGTACCCGGCGAACACTTCCCCACCCCGCGAGCCGAGTGGGCCCGCGTCACCGGCACCGACCTGGACGGTAACCCGGTCTCCTACGAGGGCGAGGGACTGTTCGCACGCTGCCTGCAACACGAGACCGACCACCTCGACGGCAAGCTCTACCTCGAGCGCCTCACCCCGAGCCAGCGCGACCTGTCGCGCCAGGCCCGCAAGGAACGCGGTTGGGAAGCAGAGGGCGTCACCAAGTGGGACCCGGCCACCCAGAAGGCCGACGACGTCTGATCCCAAGTTCACCGTGCCGTTTTCCCGCCGAGGACGCCGGTGATTTGGTCGGGTTGAGGAGTGAAGGCTCCACAGATCACCCGAAGCAACGCACGCAGCGCCGGTAGGTGGGCGCTCGCGACGCTGTTGCTTGCCGCATTCGGGTACGTCGGTGGGGTCGGGATGACCAGCTTGTTCCCCACCACCGTCGAGACGAAGTTCTACTCTGCGGACGTCCGGATGGGGCTGGTGCCCGACTCCACGGTCCGCCTGCCGACCCTGCTGGGCGACGTGTCGGTCGGCTTCGACGGCCCCTTGCCTGCCCCGGGCATCATCGTCGACGCCCAGTTGCGCAAGGACGTCACCGAGGCCTTCGCCGGCCGGACACCGACGCCCGCACAGTTCCAGCCGAGCCCCGCAGAGCTGGACACTGCTGCCCGTGCCGGGCTCACCGGGGTGGCCTGGCGGTTCGTCCTCGGCTTCGCCCTCACCGCCGGAGCCCTGCTCGTTGCGCGGCGCGCCTGGCGGAACCCGCGCGCGAGTCTGGTCACGGCGGCCGGTGCGCTCGCGCTCTCGCTGGTCGCACCGGCCCTCGCCGGTTACGTGACCTACCACGAGCGCCACATCGGCGAGGTCCGCACCACGTCGCTGTTGAGCATGGCGCGCAACGACCTGTCGATCCTCACCGATCTGGAGAAGCGCACCTCCGAGTCCTCGCGGTACATCACCAGCGTGCTCGCCCTCTCGAGCGCCCTGCAGACCAAGTACGCGCCCCGCTCGACCGCTGCGCCGACCGCGCTGCGGGTGATGTTCGTGAGCGACATCCACGGCACGAACCAGTACGCATTGATGCGCGACATCATCCGATCCGAAAGAGTGGACGTCGTTGTCGACGCGGGAGACCTGATCAACTTCGGCAGTGTGCGCGAGGCCGAAGCCGCCGGCATCTTCCGGTCGATCGAGCGGCTCGGCGTGCCGTACCTGTTCGTCCGCGGCAACCACGACGCGACCAGCGCCACCGATACCGCGTTGCTGGACCGGATGAGCAAGGTGCCCAATGTGGTTACTCTGCAACCCAACTCACGCCTGTACACGAAGGTGACAATGGCCGGTGTGACATTCGGCGGCTTCAACGACCGGCGCTTCTACGGCGACGGCGACCCGAAGGACAAAAGCATCCACTCAGGTGCCCGCAAGCACTTTCTGAGCACGTGGAAAGACAACGAGGTCCCGGCCCCGGACGTCGTGGTGAGCCACGAGCCGGGCGCGGTCGAGGACGGGTTCGAGGACGACCAGTTGCTGATCTCCGGACACACCCACACCCCGCATCGTGACGGGAACTGGATGACCGTCGGCACGTTCACTGGCGGCGGGCTCTTCGGCGCCCGCCTTGCACAGGGCGCCGAGAAGGGCACCGAGGTACAGACCCAGGCGTACTCGTTCGACATCGCCGAGTTCGACACCGGCTGCTCCTTGACCACCATGCGCCGCTACACCTTCACCGGCATTCTGCAGGGCCGTCCCGAGTTGCAGTCGACCAACGTGTTGAGCGGGCGACAGTTCGTACCGGAAGCCGCAGACGATCGGCAGTGCGCAGGACCCGTCGAGCCGGTCACCGTGCCGGTACGCGGCGAGTAACAGACGGGCTCCTGGCAGTCGCCGTGATGGGTAGCTCTCCCCATCGCGGGAACGCCTGTTCACACGCCATCATCAGACCAACGAACGTCGCTCGCCACCCCGTACGTGAAATCGATCAAGGTAACCAACGGTCACGAGGGCATGTCGTACGCCAAGGACGGAACGGTCAAGTTCTTCGAGAGCGAGGACGGCACTTCGTGGAAGCAGGTCGGCTCCTCCAGGGCCCCCGAGTCGCACGAGCAGTCGACCCCGAAGATCGACGCCGCCGAACTCGGTGACTTCCACGCCGTCTTCGTCGTCAACAGCAGCCTTCCGGGCGTCGGTCACCGGTTCGCAGCCGGTTTCTCCAACGGCAGCGGAGTCTGGGGACCGCTCACCAAGGACGGCAACGATCTGGTGGTGAACACCAAGGGGTCGCAGGCCAACTGGGGTCCGATCGAGCTCGAGCTCTCCGACCAGGGCCTGATCGAGACGTCCCCGTGGGACAACGACGCTTCCACCGCGGAGCGCACCGCACACCCGATCGTCCGCGTCTGGAAGGCGAACGGTGAGGGCACGTTCATCCTCAAGAGCGACAACGTCTTCCGCGCCGAACCGGTGACGGTCGAGCCTGCGGAGCCGAAGAAGGGCGAGGAGAACACCGGAGACGGACGCTTCACCGCGCGCATCGTGTCGGTCGACGGGAACAAGGTCACCTTCAAGCCGCAGGTCGACAACTGCGACCCCGAGCCGGAGGTGCCGTGTGGCCCCGAGGACGGCGCCGCGCGCTCCGCGACCCTCGCCCCGGACGCCCGCGCGTCGATCCTGGTCGGCGTCAACGAGAACATCAGCGCTCCCCAGTGGGTGTGGACGCAGAGCGTGCACGGTGCACCGAACCTGTCGAACTACCGTGAGGGATCGTCCTACGTCGTCCCTTCGAAGTACACCGCCGCCGAGCAGACGTACACCGCGATCCTGCAGGTCAAGGACGGCCGCATCGTCGCCGCCGACACCGTCAGCCCGGGTAACTGAGTGCGGGCTCGTCCGGCTCGGAACCGTCCGCCGGTTGCGGGCCGGACGGGCGCCCGGCCTCACCGATCAGAGCGTGACGTACACATCGTGCCCTCGATTTCTCATCGATCGAGGTGAGCAGGTAGAGTGTGACGTCGTTGCCAGTGATGGCAGCAAGCACCCGTAGCTCAACGGATAGAGCATCTGACTACGGATCAGAAGGTTTGGGGTTCGAATCCCTACGGGTGCACAGGTAATACCAAGAATCTGTGTTGAGACAGAGGATTCCAAGCCCCGACCGGCGGATGCGCCGGTCGGGGCTTCCTCGTTCTGACCTACTGGGCGGGTGCCCCAGTCTCCGCGACGTCGAGACCGCCCTCGGCGAAGCGTGACCGTAGTGCCTTCTTGTCGTACTTGCCGACGCTCGTCTTGGGCACCTCGTCGATGATCGCCCAGCGCTCGGGCACCTGCCACCGCGCGACGCGTCCGGACAGAAAGTCGCGCAACTGCTCCATCTCCACCGATTCGCCGTCCTTGATGACGACAGCGGCCAACGGACGTTCGCCCCACTTGTCGTCCGGCACACCGATGACGGACGCCTCGAGCACGGCCGGGTGCGCCATCAGATGGTTCTCCAGGTCGACCGAGCTGATCCACTCGCCGCCGGACTTGATGACGTCCTTGGCGCGGTCGCTCAGCAGGATGTAACCGTCGTAGGTCATCGAACCCACGTCACCCGTGCGCAGCCAGCCGTCGTCGAACTTGCTTGCCATATCGGCCAATTCGCCTTCGGCTTCGCTGCCGTTGCTGTAGTACGAGCCGGTGATCCACGGACCGCGGACCTCGACCTCGCCGACCGATTCCCCGTCCCACGGCTGCACCGAACCGTCCGGCCCCATGATGCGGGCCTCGACCCCGCCCATGATCCGGCCCTGCGAGGCGCGGTACTTCCAGTACTCGTCGCCGCCTTCCTCGAGACGACCGGGAGGGAACGCCAGGCTCGCCACCGGCGAGGTCTCCGTCATGCCCCAGCCCTGGATGATCTCCACGTCGTAGCGCTCGAAGGCCTTCATCAAAGCCGGCGGGCAGGCCGCGCCGCCGGACATCAGCATGCGGCAACTCGACATGTCACCACCCTTGGCGTCCAGGTGCTGCAGCAGTCCGTTCCAGATGGTCGGCACGCCCGCACCGACGGTCACCCGCCACTTCTCGATCATCCGAGCGAGCGGTTCGGGTTGCAGGAAGCGGTCGGGCATGAGCAGGTTGTCGCCCGCGAGCATCGCGGTGTACGGGTAGCCCCACGCATTGGCATGGAACAGCGGCACGACGACGAGCGCGGTGTCGGACGGCGTGAGCGCGAGCGTCAGGCAGCAACTCATCGCGTGGATGTAGTTCGAGCGGTGCGAGTAGGCGACGCCCTTGGGGTTTCCGGTGGTGCCGGAGGTGTAACACATGGACGAGGAGTCGTTCTCGTCGACGTCCTTGGGCCACTCGAACTCGTCCGACCGACCGGCCAGCAACTCGTTCCAGTCGTGCACTGCCTCGACGTGAGCAGGCGCCCCCAGGGCCTCACGGACGCCGTCGTCGACCGGTCCGTTGACGATGACGTGCCGGATCTTGGGCAGGTGCTCCAGCAGCTTGCTGAACGGCTCGGCGAGGGTGTTGTCGACGACGACGACCTCGCTGCCGCCGTGGTTGGCCGTGTAGATCAGTTGCTCGGGGAACAGTCGGATGTTGAGGGGGTGCAGCACCGCCCCCATCGACGGGACGGCCAGGTAGGCGACGAGGTGCTCGGCGTTGTTCCACATGAAGGTTGCGACGCGGTTGTCACCGTCGATACCCATGTCCCGCAACGCATTCGCGAGCTGTCGACACTGTCGTCCGATCTCGCTGTACGTGACCTCCCGTCCCCCTTCCGGCGTCCAGGTGATGCATCTGCTCTCGGCGTGCACCGTGGTTCCGTACTCCAGCAGGGACGAGATCAACAGGGGCGGCGACTGCATGGTGCTCTTCATGGACAGAGCTTGCCATTTCCGGCCGCGATGATGTGGCGTGAATCACAGCAAGCCGCCTTCGACTTTGCGAAAGTGGTCGTTGTGTCCCACATGCCGAGAGCCACCGACCTGACCAGTGACGAGCAGATCGGTCTGCTCAGTGGTGTCGACTTCGGGCTCACGCGTCCGCTGCCCGTTCATGACCTGCCTCCCGTGACCCTCTCGGACGGTCCCCTCGGCATCCGGCTGCAGTGCGAGTCGGCCGATCATCTCGGAGTCGGCGACAGCCACCCGGCCACCTGTTTCCCTCTGCCGTCACGTTGGCCTCCAGTTGGGACCTCGACCTTGCACGGGAGCTGGCTGTCGCGTTGGGTACCGAGGCGAGCCAACTCGGTGTGGACGTCGTGCTCGGCCCAGGGTTGAACATCAAGCGAAACCCGTTGGGCGGCAGGAATTTCGAGTACTTCTCCGAGGATCCGTTCATCAGCGGACGTTTCGCTGCGGCAGTTGTCGATGGTCTGCAGAGCGTCGGTGTGGGCGCCTGCCTGAAGCACGACGCGGTCAACAATCAGGAGTACTACCGCTTCGTGGTCGACGCGGTCGTCGACGAGCGCACGCTGCATGAGATCTACCTGTCCGGCTTCGAGTACGCCGTCGAACGGGGCAAGCCATGGGACGGTGATGGCGTCGTACAACTCGGTCGACGGTGAACTTACCTCCCAGAATCACCGACTACTCACCCAGATCCTGCGCGACGAGTGGGGCTTCGACGGAGTGGTGAGCGACTGGAGCCGCCGCGGCCGGCACGGTCCTGCTCCGCAATGACGACACCCTTCCCCTCGATCGCCGGGCATCGATCGCGACACCCTGTCGCTCCCTGCGGCGCACGACGAACTGGTTTCGGCTGTTGCACAGGCCAACCCGCGCACCGTCGTGGTTCTGTCGAACGGCGCACCCATCACGATGCCGTGGCGCGACGAGGTGGCCGGCTTCGCCAAGGTGCATCTCGAAGTCGGCGGTTCACGACGGGTGGACATCGAGGTGCCTGCCCGAAGCTTCGAGTTCTGGGACGTCCGTACGCACGAATGGCACTGTCCCACCGGACGGCGGACGATTCTGCTGGCGCGCGACGATCGCCGGCACCGAGCTCAGCGATGCCGACCGCCCCATGGTCGAACGCAACTTCGCCGAGTTGCCGCTGCGCGCGGCGGCACGCTTCGGCGACGGCAAACTCAGTTGGCGGACGATCGACCTCGCCCTGCGCCTTTGCAACCTCGGTCGACGCTGACCGATTCGTCGTTTCCCGGCCGCCGCTGAGACCATCGTCCGTCGGCCTGAGCGAAGGGAGCAACCATGGGCATCTCATGGACGCTGTTCGTCGTTCTCGGACTCGTGATCGGCCTCGGCGCGTTCGTGCAACGGGTCGCCGGGTTCGGTCTCGCGGTCGTCGCGGCACCCTTCGTCGTGATGGCAGCGCCCGACCTGATGCCGGCGTCGCTGTTGATCACCGTCGTGCCGCTACCGCTCCTGGAGGCAGTGCGCGGACGCGCTCATGTGCTGTGGCGGTCCTGCAGTTGGGCACTGCTCGGACGCCTGGCCACGATGCCGCTCGGGGTCTGGTTGGTGTCCGTCGCGTCGTCCTCGGTGATCTCGCTCGTGGTTGCGGCGATGGTGCTGGCTGCGGTTGCGGGCTCGTTCACCCGGATCCATGTGCAACCGACGCCCGCCCTGTCGGGGCTCGCCGGCCTGGTCACCGGCGTCTCGGCCACAGCCGCATCGATCGGCGGACCCTTCTACGGCCTGGTGCTGCAGGAGCAGAAGCCGCAGCAGGTGCGCTCCACGCTCGCCCCGTTCTTCCTCATCGGTGCACTGGCCTCGCTGGCCGGACTGGGCGTCGGCGGCCAGGTGCCGCGTGAGGCGCTGATCGCAGGCGTCGCCTGGATGCCGTTCATGGTGCTCGGTTCGGTGCTCGCGCAGCCGCTGCGTCACCGCATCGACCCGACACGGTTCAAGCAGCTGATGCTGATGCTGGCCACCGTCGCTGCGGTGGCCGTGATCGTCCGGGTCGCCCTGACCGTCTGAGTGTCAGACCATCCGCGTCGCGGACTGCGTCTGACACTCAGCAACTGTCAGCGCAGCTGGGTCAGCATCGAGGGGTCGTCGGTCGGCAGGTCGGGCTCGGCGATCGCCGTGACCTGCATCTGACCGAGCTCCACCTGACCGGCAGCAACCGTCATGAACGCGGTGTCGCTCGCGTCCCGGCCGGTCGCGATACGCAGCAGTGAGGTACGCGGCGCCATCGAGGTCGCGTCGACGACCTGCCACTTGCCGTCGATCAACGCTTCGGCGATCGCGTGGAAGTCCATCGGGCTGAGTCCCGGCGCGTAGACGCTCACCAGCCGGGCAGGCACGTTCAGCCCACGCAGCATCGCGATCACCAGGTGCGCGAAATCGCGACAGACCCCCTGCCTGGACAGGTAGGTCTGGATGGATCCGTCGGTCGGACGACTGGAACCGCTGACGTACTGCAGGCTCTGATTCACCCACACCGCAACGGAATCCAGCAGGTCCTTGCCCTGCTTCCCCCCGAACGTCGCATGGGCAACGGGAGCGAGAGTGTCTGAATCGACATAACGGCTCGGACGCAGGAACACGACCTCGTCCAGGAGCGTCACGTCCGGCTCGGGAGCTTGTTCGTCGACCGTGCATCGATAGTCGAGGACGAGAGCGCCCGCCGGGGTTTGCCGGCACCGGTGCAGCCGCGTCATCCCGTCGACGATCTCTTCCAACTCGATCTTCGTGCCGTCGACGGTGACCGTGAGCTCTTCCTCGGCTCGCGGTACGACCTCGGACACCGCCACCGACCAGGTGATGTCGGCGGTGGCGGAAACAGTGGCTTCGACATGGGCGGAAACAACGCGGCGCATCCGTCCATCCTGTCGGCGGAACGAGCAGCACAGGGCTTGCGGCGCCGCGTTGTTTCCGTGTTGTTCCACTCGGCTCACACCTGGAGAATCTGGTGCAGCTCTACGATCTTGCCCCCGACGATCTTCACCACCGCGTGAGTGGGAGTGGTCAGCCGGTCGATCCCCTTCGGCAGGGTCCACCGCGATGTCGTAGATGAAGCCGTGGTCGGGTCGTTCCTGGACCCACAGCAACCCGACTTCCTGCGTCGGATCGGCCGCGTCGAAGGCCGACCAGAGCGATGACCGGGCGACTGCAGACCCTGCGGCAGCAGGCGCTTGTGTTCCTCGAGCGAAGCCAGCCGCGCGGTTTCGATCGTTTCGAAACCGCCGGCATCGAAGATGGAGTGGGCGTAATGCTCGATGCCGGCGTCGATGAACCGTTCGAAACGATCCTCGGTCATCGGACGCAGTTCGATCGTACCGTCCGGCACGTCGTTCACCCGGATGCTCATCTTGGCCGCGACCAGCTCCGCCCCGGCCCGCTTCACTGTTGCACCGACGGCGCCACAGCTGCTGCTTCCCTTGCTGATGCAGCGTCTCCAGGACGCGGTCGGCAACAGCCGCCGGGTCTCCTGGCGCATTGCCGGTGCGGATCGCGATCAGGTGCGCCCGCACGACCGCGGTCCAACGCTCGAACTCGGCCGCGGTCATGGGCTCGATCAGCAATTCCATGCGAGGACTGTTCCACCGGCCCGCCCGGTTCGCACCGCAACCGGAGGAACAACTGGAGCGCCAACCGCTGTTGACTGGAGAAAGACGACGAACTCGACTGAAGGAGCAACGATGTCCGAGCAGAAGACGAGGACCGAGCGCGATTCGATGGGCGAGGTCGAAGTACCCGTCAACGCGAAATGGCGCGCACAGACCCAACGCGCTGTCGAGAACTTCCCCATCTCCGGGCGTCCGATCGAACCGTCCCTCATCCACGCGCTGGCCTCGATCAAGGGCGCGTCCGCGAGAGCGCGCGCCGCCAGCGGAGCCCTCGACTCCGATGTGGCACAGGCGATCTCGGACGCTGCCGCGGAAGTATCGGACGGCACCTGGGACGACGAGTTCCCGATCGACGTCTTCCAGACCGGCTCGGGCACGTCCAGCAACATGAACGCCAACGAGGTCATCGCGACCCTCGCTGCCGACACGCTCGGCAAGGACGTCCACCCCAACGATGCAGTGAACGACCCGTTCTCCTCCAACGACCAGTTCCCCGCGGCGATGCACATCGCCGCCACCGCCGGCGTGAAGAACGAGCTCATCCCTGCTCTTGAGGTCTTCGCAAAGTCTTTGCGCACCAAGGAGACCGAGTTCGCCGACTTGGTGAAGTCCGGGCGTACCCACCTGATGGACGCCACCCCGGTGACCCTCGGGCAGGAGTTCGGCGGATACGCCGCGCAGGTCGAGTACGTCATCTCCCGCCTGAGCGAGGTGCTGCCCCGCGTCGGCGAACTTCCCCTCGGCGGCTCCGCCGTGGGCACCGGCATCAACGTGCCCACCGGGCTGGCCAAGACGGTGATCGACGATCTCGCGAAGTCGCTCGACCTGCCGCTGACCGAGGCGGGTAACCACTTCGCTGCCCAGTCCAGCCGCGACTCGCTGGTCGACCTGTCGGGCCTGCTGCGCACCTGCGCGGTCGCGTTCACCAAGATCGCGAACGACATCCGGTGGATGGGCTCCGGGCCGACCGCCGGTCTGGCGGAGATTCACCTGCCCGATCTGCAGCCCGGCAGCTCGATCATGCCGGGCAAGGTGAACCCGGTGCTGTGCGAGGCGATGCTGCAGGTCAGTGCGCAGGTCATCGGCAACGACACAGCCGTAGCGTTCGGGGCCAGCGCCGGCACCTTCGAACTCAACGTGATGCTGCCCGTGATCGCGCGTAATGTACTGGAGTCGATCCAGTTGTTGGCCAACGTTTCTCGGGTCTTCGCAGAGCGTTGTGTCGATGGGATCGAGCCGGACGCCGACCGCATGCGCCGGTACGCAGAGTCGTCCCCGTCGATCGTCACCGCGCTCAACCACCAGCTCGGTTACGACGAAGCCGCAAGCATCGCCAAGCAGGCCCTGAAGGAGGGCAAGACCATCCGCGAGGTCGTCATCGAACGCGACCACGTCGCCGACGGCACACTGACCGAGCAGCAGCTCGACGAAGCCCTCGACGTGCTCGCCATGGCCTACCCGCACGGACGTGAATGATCCGACCTTTCGGGGCTAGTGTTTCGGCCATGCCCGTCTGGCGCGGACGCCCGGTCACCGTCCCGAAATCACCCGCACGCAACCTGTTCACCTACGACGGTCCGGCTGCGTCGTTCGAGCCTGCGCGCGATGAGCAAGACCGTCCCGCAGAGGCCACGGTGGTCGAGCGTGCGATCTACTGCAACGGTCGCAAATTGGAGAACCCCGCGACGATCTCCGAGACCATCCACCGGTTGTCGCACAAGCCCGATCCGTCCGAGCGGCCGATGGCCTGGATCGGCTTGGCCCACCCCAGCGCCGATCACGTGCAGCAGGTCGCGCGCATCTTCGACCTGCACCCGCTGGCGGTGGAGGACGCGATCGTCGCCCACCAGCGTCCGAAGCTCGAGCGCTACGACGACACGTTGTTCGTGGTGCTCCGTTCGGCCAGCTACGACGACGACACCGAGACCGTGGACTTCGGCGAGATCCACCTGTTCATCGGACCCGACTTCGTCATCACCGTGCGGCACAGCGCCGACCCCAAGCTCGGTCCGGTGCGCAAACGGCTGGAAGCCGAGCCCGACCTGCTCGCGCTCGGCCCCGAAGCCGTGCTGTACGGCGTGCTCGACCACATCGTCGACGGTTACGCTCCCGTGCTCGTAGGCCTCGAGAACGACATCGACGAGATCGAGACGCAGGTGTTCGAGTCCGATCCGAGCGTCTCGCGCCGCATCTACGAACTCAGCCAGGAGGTCATGGAGTTGCAGCGTGCGGTGAAGCCCTTGCAACGCATCCTCGACGCGCTCGACAAGGGTGTCGAGAAATACGGCACCGACCCCGAACTCCAGCGCTCACTACGCGACGTCGCCGACCACGCCACCAGTGTCGCCGAGCGGGTCGACGGCTTCCGGCAGTCGCTCGCCGACATCCTCACCCTCAACGCCACCCTCGTCGCACAGACCCAGAATGAGGAGATGAAGCGGCTTGCCGAGGTGGCGAACAACCAGGCGGACGAGGTGAAGAAGGCCTCGTCGTGGGCGGCCATCCTGTTCACCCCTACTGT
This sequence comes from Yimella lutea, assembly GCF_006715095.1. NCBI lineage: Bacteria > Bacillati > Actinomycetota > Actinomycetes > Micrococcales > Dermacoccaceae > Yimella > Yimella lutea. The sequence goes on along the minus strand of NZ_VFMO01000001.1, from coordinate 702,307 downwards.
CGTCGCCGGCATCTACGGCATGAATTTCGAGAAGATGCCCGAACTCTCCTGGTGGTTCGGCTACCCGTTCGCGTTGTTCTTGATGTTCGCTGTCAGCACCACGATGTGGGTCATCTTCCGTCGCAAGAACTGGCTCTGACCCACCTCACTGCTGTTCGGTCACCGAAGCTGGTTCCGACGCACGTAGTCCTCACTGATCGAGGATGCCGTAGAGAGCAGTCTGGGCAGGTGGTGCTCGAGCAACCTGTCCACCGAAGTCTGGCCGGCATGAGCGTTGACGTTCAGAGCCGCCACGACACGCCCCGTCGCATCGCGCAGAGGCGCGGCCACGGAACGGATGCCCACTGCGAGGTCTTGATCGGTCATGCACCACCCCTTGGCGCGAGTATCCGCAAGTTCCCGTCCCAGTTGGGCCCGGTCGACCTCCCGGCGGGCGACCACCCCCGATCGGCTCGGCTGGTCGAGCACCGCGTCCAGCTCCTCAGGGCTCAGGTCGGCGAGCAGCACCTTTCGTGTCGTGGGCGTCGCCGAGCGCCTGAATCACCTCCAGGCCTCTGGCCAAGGCTTCGATGAAGTCGGGACCGCTGCCACGCTTTCCCATTGCTACCTCCGAGTGTGCGTCGGTTCACGCGACCATGCTGCTGGCCGACCTCGGCGCGACTGTGATCAAGGTCGAGGGGCCCTCCGGAGACGACACCCGGACCTGGATGCCGCCCACCAGGGGCGAGATCTCGACGTACGACGCGCTGCCATTCCTCGATCTCGAGATCGGCAAGTGGTGCGGACGCGAAGATGCCTGCGTTGTTGAACGCGTAGTCGAGTCCGCCGAAGGTTGCCACGGCGTACTCGACGGCGCTGCGCAGCGAGCGACGCCTACGCGGAACATCGACCCGGTAGAAGCGCGACTTACGCATTACCGCGAGCACCCCCCTGGCGGGAGTGAGACCGGCTTGACATGGTTAGGTAACGCTTAGTTAGGTATGCCTGACCTAATCCGCCACTCTTGGGCCGCCGCTCTCAAATCATGAAGTGGGGTCCAGCAACCGGAAGGAATTCGCGTGACCACTCTGCTCGACCGCATCGAACAGCGCGCCGTCTCTGCGTACACCGCCGTCACGATGGCGCAGATGCCCGACCGCACCGACCTTCGGCAGTGGCCCATGACCGTCCGCTCGATCACTGAGGTCGCCGACCATGTGCGTCGGTTCACGTTCGTGGCCAAGGAGTTCAGCGGCTACGCCAGCAACGGCCCCGACGAGTACTTCGGGTTGCTCATCCCCACCGACGGTCGGCTGACGATGCCAGATCCGAACGAGGCCAACGTACGGCGCGCAGTGCATGCGATGAATCCGGTCGAACGCCCCGAACTTCGGTGGTACACCTTGCGGGCGGTGCGCCCCGACCTCGGCGAGGCCGATGTCGACATCGTGTTGCACGGCGACGCCGGTCCCGGCACTGCCTGGGCGTCGCGAGCGCGCGTCGGTGACCGCCTGGGCTTCCGCCAGGGCACCGCGCTCTACCTGCCCCAGCACGACGGCCACGAACTGCTGGTCGCCGACGAAACCGGCGCACCGGCCCTGGCCGCGATCATCGACCAGCACCCGGACAAGCCGCGCACGATCATCGTCGAGGTGCCGGACACCGATCACCTGTCGCCGCTACCGGTCGACATCGACGCGCACATCGTCATTCGCGGCGATCGCGCGCCCGGCGAAGCCGTGCTGGAGGTGCTGCCCGGTCTGCAGTGGCCCGCCCTCGGCTATGCGTGGATCTGCGGGGAGCGCGCCCTCGCGACCGGCACCCGCAAACACCTCGTCGGCGAGCGCGGTGTGCACCGCAGGAAGGTCATGTTCTCCTCCTTCTGGCAGCTCGGCCAAGCCCGCGTCTGAACCACAACCCGCCCGAAATCTCTTATCCGACAAGGAAATTCCTCGCATGCAGAAGATCGCACTTCCCATCGCGCTGCTGGCAACGGGCTTGCTCGCAGCCTGCTCGACCGGGCCGACCGGTGGCGCCGACAGCCAAACCGCGGGCACCCAGGCGGCCGGCGCCACAACGACCACCGACAGCGGCGACTTCCCGGTGACTGTGAAGACCGCGCTCGGTTCCGCCACCATCACCAAGGCGCCGCAGCGAGTGGTGACCCTCGGCTGGAGCGACCAGGACGTCGCGGTCTCGCTCGGCGTCGCGCCGGTCGGCGCGCCGGAAGTCACCTGGGGTGGCAACGCCGGCAAGTCGACCGATTGGTACGACGCCGCGCTGGCGAAGATCGGCGGAAAGCAGCCCACCCGCTACAGCGACGCCGACGGCACCCCGTTCGACAAGGTCGCCGCGCTCAAGCCTGACCTGATCCTCGCGACCAACTCCGGCATCACCAAAGACGACTACGCGAAGCTGTCGAAGATCGCGCCTGTCGTCGCCTACCCCGACCAGCCCTGGGGCACCTCGTGGCAGCAGTCGCTCGACCTCGTCGGCAAGGCGTTCGGCAAGTCCACCGAGGCCGCGAAGCTGAAGACCGACACCGAGAACTCGATCAAGACCGCCGTCGCGAAGTACCCCGCAATCAAGGGCAAGTCGGCGGCGTGGGCCTGGTTCACACCGACCGACCTGTCGAAGGTGAGCTTCTACACCAGCATCGACAACCGTCCGCGCATGCTCGAGGCGTTCGGTATGACGACGCCGAGCTTCGTCACCAAGCTGTCGGCCGGCAAGCCCAACCTGTTCAGCGTCGATGTCTCCGCCGAGAACGCCTCGACCGCCGACGCCGACGTGCTGGTCTTCTACGTCGACAACGCAGCGCAGACCAAGCAGATCACCGGCAACGCGCTGCTGTCGAAAATCCCTGCGCTGCAACGTGGTTCGTACGTCGCCAGCTCCGACAACGTCGCGGCCATGCCGATGTCCAGCCCCACCCCGCTGAGCATCCCGACCGCACTCGAGAAGTTCCTGCCGCAGCTTGCTGCGGCCGCCGCCAAGGCGCTGTGAGCACTCTCGTCTCCACCCGACCCGCGTCCGGCCGACCCACAACCGGACGCGGGTCGCGCCGGCGCGCCGGCGTCGGCTTCGCGATCGCGACGGCGACCTTGGGCGTCGCCTGCGCGCTCTCCCTCGCCATCGGCTCCAGCAGCAGCCTCGGCATGCTCGACGCTTTGCACGCGTTCTTCACCGGCACCGGTGACGCGGCCGCCGTCGTCGATGCACGCGCCACCCGCACCCTCGTCGCCGTCGTCGTCGGGGCGTCGGTCGCCGTGTCGGGTGCCGCGCTGCAGGGGCTCACCCGCAACCCGCTGGCCGACCCGGGACTGCTCGGTGTCAACGCCGGCGCTTCACTGGCCGTCGTCATCGGCCTGACCGCCGGCTTCGCCGGCAACCAACTGTCGTTCGTGCTCCTTGCCCTGCTCGGCGGCGCTCTCGCGGCGTTCGCCGTCTATGCGATCGCCTCCGCGGCCTACGGTGGCGCTGGCCCGATCACGCTGGCACTGACCGGCGCCGCGGTCACCGCCGGCTGCTCGAGCATCACCGCCGCGCTGCTCATGCGCGACCAGGGGGCGCTTGAGGTCTACCGTTTCTGGCAGGTGGGCTCCGTCGGCGGACGCGAGTCGGCGAACCTGCTCCTCACCCTCCCCTTCCTCGCCGTCGGCGCACTGATCGTGGTCGCCTCGGCGCGCACTCTCAACGCGCTCGCACTCGGCGACGACCTCGCCCGTGCCCTCGGCCGGCGGGTCGCGCTGGTGCGCATCACCGTCGCCGCCGGAGCCGTGCTGCTCGCCTGCACGGCCACCTCGATCGCCGGCCCGATCGCCTTCGTCGGGCTCGTCGTGCCCCACGTCGTGCGCGGCTTCGCTGGGCCCGACCACACCCGCTTGCTGCCGCTGTGCGCCCTGGGCGGCGCCGCGATGCTGACCCTCGCCGACGTCATCGGACGCGTCGTGGCCCGCCCAGGCGAGCTTCCGGCCGGCATCCTCACCGCACTGGTCGGGGTGCCCGCGCTGATCGTGTTGCTGCGCCGAAAGGTGGTCACCCTGTGACTGCCGCAACCTGCGCCACCCCTGCCCTGAAGGCGGTGGCCGCCGCGCGCACCCGCGTCCGCCGCAGGTTGTCGGTCGCGCTCGTAACCGCGGCCTTCGCGCTGCTCGGACTGCTCGCCGCGCGCGTGCTGCTCGGCGACTACACCGTGACGATCCCCGACTTCTTCCGCATCGTGACCGGCACCGACATCCCGGTGGCCGGTTTCATGGTGATGGAGTCCAAACTCCCGGCCGCGCTCGCAGGAGCTCTTGCAGGGGTCGCCTTCGGCGCGGCCGGGTCGATCTTCCAGACGATGTTGCGCAACCCGCTGGCCAGCCCCGATGTGCTCGGCGTCTCGCTGGGAGCAAGCGCAGGGGCGCTGGGTTCGTCGGTGCTGCTGGGCTGGTCCGGCACACCGATGTCGCTCGCCGCGCTCGCCGGCAGCCTCGTCGTCGCGCTGCTGATCCACCTCGTCGGCGGCCGCGGCGCGACCGCCTCGCACCGGATGATCCTCATCGGGCTCGGCATCAGCGCGGCGCTGCAGTCGCTGATCCAGTGGCTGCTCATGCGCTCCAACATCCATCAGGCACAGGACGCGATGGTGTGGCTGACCGGGTCGCTCAACTCCCCCGCGTGGAGCGGAATCGCCCGGCTGGCAGTCGTATTGGCCATCGCCCTGCCGGTGGCCGCTGTACTCGCCCGGCCGCTGCGACTGATCGAACTCGGCGCCGAAGCGGCCACTGCACTCGGCGCTGCGGCTGACCGCACCCGACTCGCGCTCATGGCCGTCGCGGTCGTCATCACCGCCACCGCGGCCTCCGTCACCGGCCCCATCGCGTTCGTCAGCCTGCTCGCGGGGCCCACCGCGCGCCGCCTCAACGGCGGCCGCCCCTCGATCCCGTTGTCGGCACTCATCGGAGCCTGCATCGTCGTTGCCGCCGACTACCTCACCACGTACGTCGTGCCCGGCAGCCTCCCGGTCGGTGTGCTCACCGGCATCGCCGGCGCGCCTTTCCTGCTGTCCCTGTTGATCCACCGCCCCACCTCGCGAGGAAGTAACGACGCATGACCCTCGAAGCACGTGGCCTCACCCTCACCTACGACAAGCACACCGTCGTCGACGGTCTCGACCTCGCGCTGCCCGCGGGCCAGATCACCGCGATCGTCGGCGCGAACGGCTGCGGCAAGTCGACGCTGCTGCGCGGGCTGTCGCGGGTGTTGCGTCCGCACGCGGGTGCGGTGCTGCTCGACGGCGCCGACCTGAGGTCGATGCGCCCCAACCAGGTCGCGCGGCGCGTCGCGCTGCTCCCACAGCAACCTGTCGCGCCGAGCGGCATGACCGTCGTCGAACTCGTCGGGCTGGGCCGGCACCCGCACCAGAGCGCGTTTCGTCCCCGTACCCGTGACGACGATCGCATCGTCGCCGAGGCACTCGAAGCCACCGCAACCCTCGACCTCGCAGACCGCCTCGTCGAGGAACTCTCCGGTGGCCAACGACAGCGGGTGTGGATCGCGATGGTGCTCGCCCAACAGACCGACGTGCTGCTGCTCGACGAACCCACCAGCTTCCTCGACCTCGCCCACGCCGTCGACGTGCTCGACCTGGTCACCGACCTCAACCGCGAGCGCGGGACGACGGTGGCGATGGTGCTGCACGACCTCAACCTGGCTGCCCGGTACGCCGACGAACTCATCGCGGTCAAAGAAGGAACGGTCGTCGCTCAGGGCAGCCCGACGGAGGTGATCACCGCCGAGCGAGTGCGCGGGGTCTTCGGTCTGACCGCGAGTGTCGTGCCCGACCCGGTGACCGGGACGCCGCTGGTGGTGCCGATCGGCCGGCACCACAGCGTCCCCGCTGCCTGAACAGAACCAGGCCCCACCCGTGTCGGGCTGGGGCCTGGTTATGTTCCGGGTTTCGATGCGTCGCTCGCAGCCTCACGACGGCTCATCCACCGGTCGGTTACTGCTGGATGTCGGCCTCCGACACCGCGTCTTCCGGCTTCTCGTCGTCCTTGGCCCAGTCGAGGGTGCGCTGGACGGCCTTGTTCCACTTGGCGTACAGACGCTTGCGGTCGGCCTCGTCCATCTGCGGCTCCCAGCGCTTGTCCTCGGCCCACTGCTTGCGCAGTTCGTCCTCGTCCTTCCAGAAACCGACGGCCAGGCCGGCCGCGTAGGCCGCGCCCAACGCGGTGGTCTCGTTGATCACCGGACGGATGACGGGCACGCCAAGAATGTCGGCCTGGAACTGCATGAGGGTCTCGTTGACCACCATGCCGCCGTCGACCTTCAGCTCGGTGAGGTCGACGCCGGAGTCGGCGTTCATCGCGTCCATCACCTCGCGGCTCTGGAACGCGACGGCCTCGAGCGCGGCACGGGCGATGTGGCCCTTGTTCGCGAACCGGGTGAGGCCGACGATCGCGCCGCGGGCGTCGGAGCGCCAGTGCGGGGCGAACAGACCGGAGAAGGCGGGGACGATGTAGACGTCACCGTTGTCCTCGACACCCTTGGCGAGGTCCTCGACCTCTGGCGCCGAGCTGATCAGGTTGAGGTTGTCGCGCAGCCACTGCACCAGCGACCCGGTGACGGCGACCGAACCCTCGAGGGCGTAGATCGGCTTGTTGTCCCCGATCTTGTAGCAGACGGTGGTGAGCAGGCCGTTCTTGCTCATGACCTTCTCCTCACCGGTGTTGAGGAGCATGAAGTTGCCGGTGCCGTAGGTGTTCTTCGCCGTGCCGGGCTCGTAACAGACCTGACCGAAGGTGGCGGCCTGCTGGTCGCCGAGGATGCCCGCGATCGGCACACCCGGGAAGGAGCCCTTCTCCCGGCCCTTGCCGTAGACCTCCGACGACGACCGGATCTCCGGAAGCATCGACATCGGAATGCCCATGTCCTTGGCGATGGATTCGTCCCACTGCAGGGTGTCCAAGTCCATCAACATGGTGCGCGAGGCGTTGGTGACGTCGGTGACGTGGACACCGCCGTCCGAGCCGCCGGTCATGTTCCACAACACCCAGGTGTCCATGTTGCCGAACAGCAGGTCGCCCTTGTCGGCCTTCTCGCGAGCGCCCTCGACGTTGTCGAGGATCCACTTGACCTTCGGACCGGAGAAGTAGGTGGCCAGCGGCAGGCCGACCTTGTCCTTGTACTTGTCGGCACCCTCGGAGCCGCCGAGTTCCTCGACGATCTTGTCGGTGCGGGTGTCCTGCCAGACGATCGCGTTGTAGACGGCCTCGCCGGTGTTCTTGTCCCAGACGACCGCGGTCTCACGCTGGTTGGTGATGCCGACCGCGGCGACGTCGCCGCGCGAGATGTCTCCCTTGGCCATGGCCTCGGCGCTCACCTTGCGGGTGTTCTCCCAGACCTCGGCCGGGTTGTGCTCGACCCAGCCGGCCTTGGGGAAGATCTGCTCGTGTTCCATCTGTGCGACCGAGACGACCTTGCCGTCGTGGTCGAAGATCATGCACCGCGTGCTGGTGGTGCCCTGGTCGATCGAAGCGATGTACTTGCTCACTGCGGTGGCTCCTTAGCCGAAAGTTTCGTGCGGGGAAGAGAGGAGTGTCCCGCCGCTGGTGCGACGGGCCCACGTCCGATCACATGTAGACGATCGCGAGCAGACCTGCAGCGACGGCGCCGAGGAGCGGGCCGACGACCGGGATCCACGCGTAACCCCAGTTGCTGTCGTCCTTGTGCGGGATCGGCAGCACGGCGTGCGCGATACGCGGACCGAGGTCACGCGCCGGGTTGATGGCGTACCCCGTGGGGCCACCCAGCGAGGCACCGATTCCGACCACAAGCAGCGCCACGGCCAACGGGCCGAGACCTGCGGGTGACTTGCCGAACATCATGATGATGAAGACCAGAACGAAGGTCCCCAGGGCCTCGGTCACGAGGTTCCAACCGGTGGAACGGATCTGCGGGCCGGTGGAGAAGACGCCGAGCGAGCCGGCCTCACCGCGCTCGTCGAACTGCTTCTTGTAGGCCATCCAGCACAACACGGCACCGATGAAGGCACCGATCAGTTCGGCGGCCAGGTAGACCATGGTGGACGCGGCGGTGATCTCCACGCCCTTGGCGTAGGTCACGGGTTCGTCACCGAGGCTCTGAGTGAGCAGACCGATGGTGACGGCCGGGTTGAGGTGCGCGCCCGACTTCCAGGCGGCGTAGACACCCGCGAAGACCGCGAGACCCCACCCGAAGTTGACCATCAGGAAACCGCCGTCCGTACCGTTGTTCTTCGGCAGCGCGACGTTCGCGACGACACCACAACCCAACAACAGCAGGATCGCGGTTCCGATCACTTCACTGACAAATACTGCTCCGAGGCTCACCGTTGAACCCCTCCTCCCAGTATGCGAAGAGCGCGGACCACGATCTTCGACGTAGATGTGACTATGTTCTACCAAAGGTCGACCCATGTCCGTAGGGCTTGAGCACAATTGACCGGCGCGTTTTTCGGTCCTCTACATCCGTAGTGGCCAGTGGGTGGCGACGTTGACCACTCGTTTACAGTTGAACCAGAACACTCGTCGAGGCAGCCAGGAGATTCCCATGGTCATGCAGCCCTTCAGCGCCACACTCGGTCCGGCCGAGCACCAGCAAGCCTGGGAGGAACTCGGTGAACGCGAGTTCGACGTCCTGGTCATCGGCGCCGGCGTCACCGGCGCCGGCATTGCGCTCGATGCAGCGACCCGCGGACTGCGCACCGGACTGGTCGAGGCGCGCGATTTCGCCAGCGGCACCTCCTCGCGCAGTTCCAAGTTGTTCCACGGCGGCCTGCGCTACCTCGAACAGCTCAACTTCAGCCTGGTGGCCGAGGCGCTGAAGGAACGCGAGTTGATGCTGACCCGCATCGCGCCCCACCTCGTCCACCCCGTCCCGTTCCTGTACCCCCTGTCGCACCGTGGCTGGGAGCGTCCGTACGTTGCGGCCGGGTTGGCCATGTACGACCAGATGGGCGGTGCACGCTCGGTGCCGCGCCAGAAGCACCTCACGCACGGCGGTGCCCTGAAGCTCTTCCCCGGCCTGAAGTCCGACGCGATGGTCGGCGCAGTGCGCTATTTCGACGCCCAGGCCGACGACGCCCGACACACGATGATGGTCGCCCGCACCGCCGCGCACTACGGGGCGGTCGTGCGAAACAGCACCGAGGTCGTCGAGATCGTCAAGGAAGCCGACCGGGTCGTCGGTGCGGTCGTGCGCGATGTCGACACCGGCACCACCCAGACGGTGCGCGCCAAGGTCGTCATCAACGCCACCGGCGTCTGGACCGACGACGTGCAGAAGATGAGCGGCGGACGCGGACGCTTCCGAGTGCGCGCCAGCAAGGGCGTGCACATCCTCGTTCCGCGCGACCGCATCGCCGGCGAGGTCGGCCTTATCCTGCGCACCGAGAAGTCGGTGCTGTTCGTGATCCCGTGGGGCCAGCAGTGGATCATCGGCACCACCGACACCGACTGGGCGCTCGACGTCGCCCACCCGGCGGCCACCAAAACCGATATCGAGTACATCCTCGAGCACGTCAACGAGGTGCTGGCCACCCCACTGACCAAGGACGACATCCTCGGTGTCTATGCCGGGCTGCGCCCGCTGCTCGCCGGCGAAAGCGAGTCGACCAGCCAGTTGTCTCGTGAGCACGCGGTCGCGCGTCCGGAGCCCGGTCTGATCTCGATCGCCGGTGGTAAGTACACGACCTACCGGGTCATGGCCAAAGACGCCGTCGACGCCGCTGCCGAAGACCTCGGCCAGATCAAGGACTCCGTCACCGAGAACGTCCCGCTCATCGGGGCCGACGGCTACCAGGCGATGCTCAACCTCAAGGGCGAGCTCGCCGCCGAGACCGGGCTGCCCGAGTGGCGGGTGGAGCACCTGCTGGGCCGGTACGGATCGAAACTGCACGAGGTGCTGGCACTCGGCGAGGAGGACCCGTCGCTGCTCGAACCGGTGACCAACGCCGAGGCCTACCTGCGCGCCGAGATCAAGTACGCCGCGACCCACGAAGGCGCGCTGCACCTCGCCGACGTGCTCACCCGGCGCACCCGCATGTCGATCGAGACCAAGCACCGCGGCACCGAAGCCGCCCAGGAAGCAGCCGACCTCATCGCACCGGTGCTCGGCTGGGACGACGCGAAGAAGGCACACGAGGTCAACGCCTACCTGGAGCGGGTGAAGGCCGAACGCGAAAGCCAGGAACTCACCACCGACGAGGAGTCCGACGCACGCCGCAACGAGGCGCCGGAGACCCGTCCGGACATGCGCCAGGTGCTCGCGACTCGATAACCGCTGCCAGCATCGAACGGTGATGGGCGAGCAGCGCGGCTGCTCGCCCATCACTGACTTGTCATAGAAATCGCACAGGAATGCGATAGCTGTCGGCTAGCTGTGAAATGCACACTGGTCTCATGGCAAACGCTCCTGCGCTCACCCGGCTCGACGGCTCGCCGGTGCGCGTCCTCGTGGTCGACGACGAGTCGAACCTGACCGAACTGCTCGGCATGGCGCTGCGCTACGAGGGCTGGCAGATCCGCACCGCGGCGACCGGCACGAGCGCGGTGAAGACGGCGAAGGAGTTCGAGCCGGACGCCGTCGTGCTCGACATGATGTTGCCCGACTTCGACGGACTCGAGGTGCTGCGCCGGATGCGCGACAGCGACCCGTCCCTGCCGGTGCTGTTCCTCACCGCAAAGGACGCCGTCGAGGATCGGGTGGCCGGACTCACCGCCGGTGGCGACGACTACGTGACCAAGCCCTTCTCGCTGGAAGAGGTTGTCGCTCGGGTCCGCGCCCTGATCCGACGCTCCACCCAGATGGTGCAGGAATCGTCCTCGGTACTTCGGGTGGGTGACCTCACGCTGGACGAGGACAGTCACGAGGTGATCAGGGACGGCGCCGAGATCTCGTTGACCGCAACCGAGTTCGAGCTCCTGCGGTTCATGATGCGCAACCCGAAGCGGGTGCTGAGCAAGGCGCAGATCCTCGACCGGGTGTGGCACTACGACTTCGGTGGGCAGGCGAACGTGGTCGAGCTCTACATCTCCTACCTGCGCAAGAAGATCGATGCCGGGCGCGAGCCGATGATCCACACCATGCGCGGCGCAGGCTACGTGCTGAAACCGGCTAAGTGATCCACGGGTGACCCTTGTCTCCCCCGGCCGCTGGACGCTGCGCACCAAACTGGTCGCAGGCGTCCTGTTGCTGTTCTTCCTGGTCACGGCCACCGTCGGCGCGTTGACGGTCTGGCAACTGCAGCGGACGCTGCTCGGCCAGGTGGACGAACAGTTGACGAGTTCCCATGCTGCTCTGAGCAATTCGGGCGACCGAGCCGCACCCGGACCACAAGGGCCGCAGGGAAGTGTCGCCGGCGGCTCGATGCTGCGCCTCGACGTGCTCGCAGACACCTCGACCCCGACGGTCTCGCGTGACCCGGACACCGACAAGTACACCCCGGACGCCTGGATCAACGCGCCCGGCAAACGAACCCGCCTGTCTCCCACCCAGATCGACCAACTGCTCGCGGTCGGCCTCGACTCGAACCCTCGGACGGTGCACGTCGACGACGCGGGCGACTACCGGCTGATTGCCGTCCGGCATCCGCAGCGGGTGATGAAGGTCGACACCGGCGAACGCTCGACCGAGCAAGTGGTCACGATCATGGGGTTGCCGCTGGAGCCGGTGCGGGAGAGCATCGCGAAGACGGCGTTCTCGGTCGGGCTGCTCAGCGGGCTCGGCGTGCTCATCGTCGGCCTCGGGAGCGCATTCCTCATCCGGCGCAACCTCGAACCACTGCGTCGTGTCGCCGGCACGGCGACCAAGGTGTCCCAGTTGCAGCTGTCCCGCGGTGAGGTCGACATCGTCGAGCGTGTCGACCCGCGCGACACCGACCCGCGCACCGAGGTGGGTCAGGTCGGCCACGCGCTGAACAACCTGCTCGACCACATGGGCGCTGCCCTGAGCACCCGCCAGGCGAGCGAGACCCGCGTCCGCCGTTTCGTCGCGGACGCCTCGCACGAGCTGCGGACCCCGCTCGCGTCCATCCGCGGTTACGCCGAACTGTCCCGTCGTGAACCCGAGCCGGTGCCCGATTCGGTCACCCACGCCCTCGGACGCATCGAGTCCGAGGCGACCCGGATGACCGCGCTCGTCGAGGATCTGCTGCTGCTGGCCCGACTCGATTCCGGACGCCCGCTCGACCGCGAACCGGTCGATCTGTCGATGCTGCTCATCGAGACCGTGAGCGATGCGCAGGTGGCCGGACGTGAGCACCGGTGGAACCTGGATCTGCCGCAGGACGCGGTCGAGGTGATCGGCGACGAGGCACGGCTGCGCCAGGTGATGATCAACCTGCTGGCGAATGCGCGACGCCATACGCCGGCCGGCACGACCGTGACGGCGGGTGTCCGCGAGTTCGAGGACCACGTGGAACTGATGGTGCGCGACGACGGGCCTGGTATCGATCCGGACCTCGTGCCGCACATCTTCGAACGCTTCACCCGTGGCGATCGCGCGCGTACCCGCACCGAAGGGTCGACGGGTCTCGGTTTGTCGATCGTCGACGCGGTGGTGGGCTCACACGGCGGCGCCGTGTCGGTGACCTCGCGGCCCGGCGACACGATCTTCCAGATCCGGCTGCCTCGATGAGACCCCGCAGAACGAGACAAGGGCCCCCCGGTCGGGGAGCCCTTGTCGATCGGCGGAGGCGGCGGGATTTGAACCCGCGTGCGGCTTTAAGACCGCTCCCGCTTAGCAGGCGGGCGCCATAGACCTGACTAGGCGACGCCTCCTCCGCTTGCCGTGCGATGTCTCACGTTGCTCATCGAGCAACGACGAGGCACCATGTACGGCAGCCCGGTCAGGCTACCCCGCTACGGCGAGTACCTGCAAAATGGGTTCGAGGGGGAACCAACCGCAGTACCGTGCACGTCGTCCCTCATAGGGGATTGTCGTGCAACAGAACATCCGGAGAACGACCACAGCCTGAGCGGCCGCGCCCACGAGGACGGCCGTACGACCAGCGTGAGAAGGAAACGATGTCGACCGAGGACCGCAATGTGTCCACCGAGGACGACGCTTCCACGCCCACACGCGACGGCCGGGAGCTGAGCCGGCACGAAGTACGGCAGGTGCGCTCCGAGCAGTTGAAGCGAGCACTGGCCCTCACCGGTCTGTCGACCATCTGGCCCGGGATCGGGCTGCTGCGCACCCGGCGCAAGTGGCTCGGAGTCGTCCTGGCTCTGGGCGCTGCGGTGACGGCCATCGTCCTGGGGTTCGTGCTGTTCAGCGGCGGTGTGCTGGCCGGCGCGGCCAAGTTCGCCACCAAACGGGGTCTGATCTCGCTGCTCGTCCTGGTCGCCATCGGTGCCCTGGTCTGGATCAGCGGCATTTTGTTGACGGCGAAGGAGACGTCCGGACGCCGGTGGACCTCGAAGATGCGCTGGGCGCTTCGCGGTTTCACCATGCTCATGGTGCTGATCGTCGCCGTGCCGGCCGTGCAGGCGGTGCGTTACGTGACGGTCACCCGCAGCGCGTTCGACAAGATCTTCACCGACCGGTACGAGGGACGCGGCGGCCCTGCACGCGGTCCCGGGACGGGTTCCGATCCGTGGAAGTCGGTTCCTCGGGTCAACATGCTGCTGTTGGGCTCGGACGCCGGCACCGACCGGTACAAGCAGCGAACCGACTCGATGATGGTCGTCAGCATCGACACCAAGACCGGTGACACCACGCTGATCTCGATCCCACGCAACCTGCAGAAGGTGCCGTTTCCCAAGAACAACCCGATGCACGCCCTGTTCCCCAAGGGTTACGACTGCCCTGAGCGCGGTGGCGCCGGCGCCGAATGCATGATGAACGGCGTCTGGATCGAGGCCGACAACAACAAGGACAAGTTCCCCGCCGACGAGGCCAACCCCGGTCTCGACACCACGCGCGAGGTCATCGGCGAGATCGTCGGTCTGCACATCGACTACACCGCGGTCATCGACATGTCGGGCTTCCAGCAACTCGTGGACGCGATGGGCGGCGTCTACATCACCGTCCCCGGTCCGCCGCCGGGCATCCCGATCGGCGGGAAGGTCGTCAACGGCTACGTCGTCCCCGGCAGCATCACCGGTTACATCGCGCCGGGCTATCAGAAGCTGAACGGTCGGAACGCTCTCTGGTACGCCCGCAGCCGCGTCGCCGGCACCGATGACGACCGCATGCGTCGTCAACGCTGCATGGTGAACGCTCTTGTCTCCCAGACCGATCCGTTCAAGATGGTCACGAAGTTCACCGGCATCATGGAAGCTGCCGGGCAGAACATCCGTCTGGACGTCCCCCAGGACGAGCTCCCTGCGTTCGCCGAACTGGTGGATCGCATGAAGAGCGGCAACTCGCGCACGGTCAACGTCACCGACTCGGTCAAGCACTACAACCCCGACTTCGCGAAGATCCGCTCCATGGTCAAGACCGCGATCAACACCCCGCACGACCCCAAGGCCCCGAAGGCGGGCGCGACCGCTTCGACGTCGAGCCCGACCACGTCGTCCAGCCCCACGACGTCCTCCCCCACCACCGAGCCGTCGAGCAAGTCGACCAGCGTGAAGCCGGTCACGGACACTGCGCAGCACTGCTGACGAGCAGCTGCCTGGCACCTGAAACGCCGAGAGGGATCGATGAGCGCACGCACAGTCCTGGCAACGACGACCGCAGGGTTGATGATCGCCGCCGGAGCCGGGGGCTACATGCTCTGGAACGAACGTTCCGAACAGCAGGAGTTGGACGAGGCCGCTCGTAACGCAGCGACGAGCTTCGCGAGCGCGTGGTCGGACCGCACGCTCGACCGGGCGAATTACGTCGGCACCGAACCCGCCGCCGCTGCCGAGGACTTCCGCACGACCACAGCGCAGTTGGGCAACGGCAACGTCCGGACCTCGATCTCCGGGTTCGAGCGCAACGGCAACCGCGCCACGGCTGTTGTCAACGTCGCTTGGACCGTCTCGGGCGGCCGGACGTTCAGCTGGGTGAACCCGATCGAGCTGGAGAAGTCCGGCGACAGCTGGGGTGTCGTGGCGAACAACCGCTCGCTCTGGCACCCCAAGTTGCAGGCGAACGACGCATTCGTGGTCGATCTGGACAGCGGCCTGCGCGGGGAGATCCGCGGCCGGGACAACGCCGCGATCATGACCAACCAGTCGGTGTACGACATCTCGCTCGACCCGACCAAGGCCACCCTCGACTCGGCCCGGCGGCTGGAGAACACCACCGGCGTCGGCGGTCTGCGCGCCAAGGTGACAGCGGCGAAGGCTTCCGGGTCGAAGTCCACGATCGATGTCATCACCTACCGCAAGGACGACTACGAGGAGCGATCGTCGGGCATCCGCGACCTTGCCGGGGCGATCGTTCGTGAGCGAAAACAACCGCTCGCAGCCAACCGTACGTTCGGGCAGCCCTTGCTCGGCGCAGTCGGCCCGGTCACAGCCGAGATGCTCAAGAAGGACCCGAGCACTTACCGGTCAGGCATGTTCGCCGGCACCTCGGGGCTGCAACGACAGTACGACGGGGTGCTCCTGCCGAAGGCCGGGCTGAAGATCTCGGCGAGGTCCCAGCCTGATGCGGTGCTCTTCGGCGCCGGCGCACAGGACGGCAAGAACCTGGGCACCACCCTCGACCCGAAGGTGCAGACCGCTGCGGAGAAGGCGCTCGACTCGCTGCCGGAGGGGTCCATGGGTGCGGTCGTGGCGATCGACGTCCCGACGGGAGGCATCCTCGCGGCCGCCAACGCACCGACGTACGGGCTGGAGCGGGCCGTCACCGGTCGCTACTCGCCCGGATCGACCTTCAAGATCGTCTCTGCGTACGAGCTGCTGAAGAAGGGGCTGAATCCCGACACCAAGGTGGCCTGCCCGCAGGAGACGAAGATCGACGGCCGCGCCTTCCGCAACTTCGAGGGTGAGACGCTCGGCGATCCCAGTTTCCGCGACGACTTCGCGCACTCCTGCAACACAGCCTTCGTCAACTCGACGAAACCGTTCGGTGCGAGCGATCTGCAGCAGGCGGCTTCGCTGTTCGGGTTCGGAACCGACCTGAGCAAGTCGGTCGGCGTCAACGGGGCCTACAGCG
Organism: Yimella lutea; assembly: GCF_006715095.1. NCBI lineage: Bacteria > Bacillati > Actinomycetota > Actinomycetes > Micrococcales > Dermacoccaceae > Yimella > Yimella lutea. The sequence continues at coordinate 686,203 of NZ_VFMO01000001.1, read as the reverse complement.
GCAGCGTCCCCGCGTCCGCCGGGCCAACCGACACGGCGGCGATGACGATCGGGCAGGGACGCATCCTTGCTTCACCGATGATGATCGCGAGCGTTGCCGCGTCCATCGCGCGCGGCAGCTACGTGCCGCCGGTTCTGGTCACATCCCCCGCCCAGGGCGGCGACCGGACGCCGAAGCCGTTGGATGCCGGGATCGTCAACTCGATCAGGCAGATGATGCGGCTGACAGTCACCGACGGCACCGCCACGCTCGTCGAGGGCGTGCCCGGCGGTGAGGTCCACGCGAAGACCGGCACGGCGGAGTTCTTCGAAGGTGGGAAAGCCGGTGCCCACGCCTGGTTGGCCGGCTGGCAGGGCAATGTGGCGTTTGCCGTCCTGGTCGCCGATGTTCCGGCCGGCAAGGGTGGCGGCACGGTCGCGGCGCCGGTCGCACGCGACTTCCTGTCCCTGCTCGCGCGCAGCTGACGCCGGCCGAAGACACGAAACCGCCCCGGCAGATGCCGGGGCGGTTTCGCTGGTGAAAGTCTCAGATGTTGCGTGCCATCACCATACTGAGGTGAACTCAGACCGCGACGACGTTGCTCGCCTGCGGGCCCTTGTCGCCCTGGGTGATGTCGAACTCGACGCGCTGCGCTTCCTCAAGGCTGCGGTAGCCCTGGGTCTGGATAGCGGAATAGTGGACGAAAACGTCCGGGCCGCCGCCATCCTGCGCAATGAAGCCGAAGCCCTTTTCCGCGTTGAACCACTTGACGGTTCCTTGTGCCATGCGGGGTAACTCTCAATCTGTGTACGGTTTCATTCCCGCCAAGTCGGCAGGAACTGTGTTGCCGAAACCGTCCCCGAACATGCAAATGCCCACCTGTCGGCGGGCACTTCGTCTTACGAGGAACTGCAACTGCAACGAGACTGACGTTAGCACGGGCTGGCCGATAGGGCACGGTCGAAGAAAACCGAAAATGTTCAAGAAATGGTCAAGGACGTCGAAATTCACCCCGCAGGCGGCCAGCGGGCGAGGCGAAAATGAACGTCCGGCGAACCCTGCATGGCCCTGCATGACTGTGGGGTCGCCGGACGTCCGGTTCGCGCGACAGGACCTACCGGGTTCAGGAATACAGCGGCCGCTCCGGGTCGGCGGGGTCTGCGTGAGTCTCCTGGGTCGGCTCTGCGGAACTACGCTCCTCCCGCTCGAACAAGATCGTGCCGTCATTGGTCGAGATGGTCAGCGGTGCCGCACCCTCACCCACCAATTGCTCTGCGGTGCGGTCGATCTCGACCGGAGAGATCTCGACGCCGATGCGCTGGAAGCTGCGTTCGAGCTCTTCGCGCAGGACATCCTTGTCGGCGTCAGGATGGTTCTCCGAGGCGTCGACAAGGACCTGGACGTACGCCTGCAGTTGCCCCTTGGACAACGAGTCGACGAAACCCTTGTTGAGGACGACGGTGCGCCCGATCGGTGCGTCATTCATGTTCGATCACCTTCCGCTGTGGTTTTGTCCGATCGTCGCAGACACGGCGTCCTGATCGGCCCTTGCCGGTCACTGTGGTTCAGCGCACACTGGCGCATCTGACCCGTCCCAGGACGGCCAATCGGAACCGGGGCTGTGCCACGATCGACAGGAGTCCGGGTTCGCGCAGCGCTCGGACACAGTCGCCCGAGGAATGAGGGATCCCTATGGCTCACGACAACTCACCGCACGAGGCCCGCCGCATCCGCGACGAGGACCTCCAGCGCCTCACTCGCGCAACCGTTCTCGACAGCGAGGGCGAACGCATCGGCGGAGTCGATCAGATCTACGTCCACGACGCCACCGGTCGCCCCTCCTGGGCCTGCGTGCGTACCGGCCTGTTCCGCACGCGTGAGTCGTTGGTGCCGCTCGACGGCGTCGACCTCGGTGGCGATGAGATCCGCGTGCCGTTCACCCGGGACGTGGTGAAGAACTCACCCCGCGTCGACTCAGACGACCACCTGTCGAGCAGCGAGGAAGGCGAACTCCACCAGTACTACCGCCGGCACGGCTGGCAAGGTTCAGCCGGCTCCCGGCAGGACGAGGCCGGCGAGGGTGTGAGCGCCGAGAACACGGACGCCGATCGACGCGCCGGTCAAGCAGCCGCCGCCGGGGCAGCAAGCGGCGCGGCCGTCGGGTCGAGCGACGAGCGGGAAGCCCGGACCCCGGCGACTGTCGGTGATCCGGACGCCGTCTCCCGCGGTGACGGTGTGTACGCGGGGACCACGACGTCGTCCGACGACTACCCGGTGACGGTCGAGTCCGTCGAGGAGATCGAGGCGCACGACGCACCGGACGAGGCACTCGTCGACCAGAAGCCTCAGAACGAGGCGGCGGTCGCCGGCGGTGCTGCGGGCGCGGTGCCCGACTCCCCCGGTGATGCGTACACCGGCGCAGGACGCGAGCACGCCGAGGCGACGCCGCGCTCGATCGGAATCGATGACGACAACCCTGACGGCGATCTGCCGGGCGTGCATCGCTCGACGCCGGATGTGGAGCAGGAGCTCCCGGCGACGGACATCCCGGCGGCGGCGGTCGAGCCCGGCCCACACGACGGACCGTTCCCCGGCGGGGCTCGTGCCGACGGCACCGGCGGGCGACGGGTCAGCGACTACGACGAGGTTCGTGACGGCGGGTACGGCATCGGCTCCGCCGCTGCGATCGATGACGGCGCGCAGCCGCTCGGCCACCCGATTCGCGCCTGGCAGGACACGATGTCCTTCCGTGGCGGATCGGAAGCCGAGTGGGAACGCGACGCCGACGTCTGGTTCGTGGACGAGACCGCCGCGCAGAACGCCGGCTTCCACCCGGCCGACTGAGCTCGGTCAGAAGTCGACCGCCTTCGTCGGCTGGCTCGCCGTCCGCAAGGCTGCGTCCAGGGCAGCGACCGCTCCTTCGCTGGTTTCCCTGACGAAGCCGGCAGCGTGCCGTGCGCCGAGCGTCTGACCGCCGAGCCAGACAGCACCGAGGTCGACGATGTCGAGACTGAGGTCGGCCTCGCCCGCCGCCGGCTCGAGGGCACCCGTACCGTCGGCGTCGACCACCCAGTGCCAGACACGGTCGTTCTCTTCGATGAGCTTGTCCTGCACAGTGATTCGGACGTCGCACGGCGCGGCGAACCCACGTTCGGCGATAGCGGCGGACAGGTCGACGATGCGCAGCCACAACGAGTCGGTCACGCCGCTGCCGACGCCACGCGGCGACGGGCTCCACAGCAGCAATGGGTCGTCCAGCGGCATCCAGTTGATGGCCGAACCCATCAGGTCGAAGTCGACGAGTCGGCGCATCAGCGCCAGGCGCGCACCGGTGTCGGTCGAACCGAACATGAACACGTCGATCTCACCGCCGGGCAACCCGTCGTCCCATTTGTGGGTGCGGCGCAGCAAGGCGTAACCGACGTCCTCGCCGTCCCGCGTCGCCCACAACAGACGGTTACGCTCCCTGTCCCTGCGCTGTTCGGGTATGTCGGTGAGCAGCCGTCGCAGGTCATCGATGTGACGGACCACTGCTCCGCAAGCACCCTCGACGGCGCAGCGGCGCATCAGTGCGTGTAATCGCTGCGCGTCGTCGGGGGAAGCAGTCCGGAAGGTCGTGCGGGTTGCGTCCGCCAGATCGGAAACCTCTGAGGGAGCGGCGAACTGGGCGCCCCGGCCGAACTTCGCCTTGAGTGACTGCGCAGCCAGGCCGTAGCCGAAGCGTCCATAGATGCCGGGCTCGGACGCCTTGAGCGCGGCGAGTGAACGGCCTTCGTCGCGCGTCCAACGCAGGTGGTGGCGCATCATCGCGCTCAGGACGCCCCGGCGACGGTGGTCGGGGTGGACGCCGACCCAGGTGAGGCCCTCGGCCGGCACCAGGCGACTCCCGGTCATCCCGCTCGGCACCGCCAGCTCGATGTCCCACGACGCGCTGATCCCGGCGAGTTCACCGTCCTGCTCGGCTGCGAAGCCGGCCCGTGTCGGGGTGTTCTGCAGGCGATCCTGCCGATCGCCGGCTTCGTCGTCGGCCCAGACGAGTTCGTCCGCAGCCAGGAACCAGTCGGCGTCGCCCGGTTCGATCCGGCGGATGGTGGTGTCGCTCATGCAGTCACGCTCGCAGACGCACGTGCGCGCAGCAACCGGTTAACGAGCCGCCAGGTACCAGGCCGGCAGTTCACCCGGACACAGGTCGGTGGTGTCGTCCGGACGGGTGAGGGTCAGTACCGCACGGACGATCTCAGGACGTTCCTGCAGGTCGTCGGCGATGCCGGCGAGGGTTCGCGCGAGATCCGGCTCCGGGCGGTCGCCGATCAGGTCGACGGCGGCCACGAAGTACAGCTGGTCTGCCCCGATCCACTCCATGCGCAGGTAGCTGACCCGTTCGACCTCGGGGTGATCGAGCAGTCCGGCGAGGGCCGCGTTCCGGACCAGCGGCGTGACGTTCTCGCCGGTGAGGAAGTCCATATTGCGAGCGATCAGAAAGACCGCGACGACGCCGAGCAGGATGCCGACGACGATCGAGCCGATCGCGTCCCAGATCGGGTCGCCTGTCACCTGATGCAGACCGATGCCGCAGGCGGCGATGATCAGGCCGATCAACGCCGAAGCGTCCTCGGCGAACACCGCGCGCAGCATCGGGTTGGACGTGATGTGGATGTACCGCAGCGGCGCGAGCCGCCGTCGGGCCGCGTTCTTGCGGGTCTGCCGCAGGGCCTGCAGGAACGAGGTTCCTTCCAGCACGAACGCGATGGCCAGCACGACGTACGCCCACAGGTAGGACGGGGTCTCCTGCTCGGTCGCGCCGAGCGACTGGATACCGTGCCAGATCGACACCGCGGCACCCACCGTGAACAACCCGAACGCGGCGAACATCGACCAGACGTAGCCGACGCGGCCGTAACCGAGCGGGTGATCGTCGTCCGGTTTCTTGGCAGCCTTGCGGGTGCCGATGAGCAGAAAGACCTCGTTGCCGGTGTCGGCCCACGAGTGCGCAGCCTCGGCCATCATCGAGGCCGACGCGGTGATGACTGCGACGACGGTCTTGGCGATCGCGATCAGCAGGTTCGCGGCGAACGCGACGATGACGGTGAGCAGCGACTCGTCCTTGGTCGCCGTCTTGGCGTCACTGCCCACGCGACAGCCACTCGTCGTAGAAGTCGGGCAGCTGCGAGGCGCGTCCTTGGTACTCCGCAGCACGCTTGCCCAGGAACGCTGCCACACCTTCCTTGCCGTCGCCGACACTCGTCCAGAACATCGCGAGCGAATCGACGCGATGTGCCTCGACCGGGTGCTCGTAAGCGCTGTTGCGCCGGATCATCTGGCGGGTGAGCGCAACGCCGACTGGCGACCGACCCTTCGTCCATCGGTCAGCCAATTCCTTTGCAGCACCGAGCAACTCATCGGTGTCGTGCACGCCGTTCGCAAGACGCCGAGCGACGGTCTGCTCGGCGTCCAGAATGTCGGCAGAAAGCATGAGGTCGATCGCGTCGGCCATGCCGACGATGCGCGGCAGGAACCAGGTGGATGCCGCCTCGGGCACGATCCCGATCCGGCCGAACACCAACCCGAACCGCGCCTTCTCCGACACCAGACGCGCGTCCATCGCCAACGTCATCGTCGCGCCGATCCCCACGGCCGGACCGTTGATGGCCGCGATCACCGGCTTACGGCAGTCGTGGATGGCAAGCGTCACCCGTCCGCCGGTGTCGCGCACCTGTGCAATCCGCGGATCGGCCAGGTCTTCCATGTCTGCCAGACCCGGGCGCTTGGACTCATCGAGCCCGAAGACGTTGCCACCCACCGACAGATCCATACCGGCGCAGAAGGCCCGCCCGGCACCGGTCACGATCACCGCGCGGACGTCGTCGTTGTCGTTCACCTCCCGGAACGACCGCTCGAGCTCGTCGGCCATCGTCACCGTGAAGGCGTTCAGCTGTTCGGGACGGTCGAGGGTGATCGTCAGGACGCCGTCGTCCAGGGTGTGGGTCAGCGTTTCGTAACTCATGTCGAGTCCTTTCAATTGCCGGTGACGAGACCGGCGACCGGGTTGATCGTGGCCGCGAGGATGACTGTGCCGAACAGGTAGGACAGCAGGCTGTGCCGCAGGACGACCGACCGGATGTCCGTGCTGGAGACGTCGGTGTCGGACACCTGGTAGGTCATACCGAGGTTGTGACTGAAGTAGAAGAAGTCACGGTACGCGGGCGGTTAGCAGCGACCTCATGGCCCCATCATGCTGGTCACTGGCTCCGGCAGTGGTTCAGCGGACCGGCCGGTGGGTTGTTCCGGCACCCTTTCCCACACGTCGTGAGACGACCACCGCCCCGACGAAAGCTCCCAGCGTTCCGAGCACCTCGTCATCGAGCGTGTCCTGGATACCGAAGTGTGGCGCCGCAGAACAGCGAGACGCCAGATGCTGCACGGCGAGTCGAATGCCTCGCGCCCGACCCGGTGCGCCCGCCCAGACCTACGCTGGCGCAATGGCACCCATCGACCTGATCATCGTCCGGCACGGTCAGTCCGTCGGCAACGTCGCGGCCGAGTCCGCCGAGCGCGACAAGTTGGAGCGGATCGACGTCCCGGTGCGCGACCCCGACATCGAACTGTCCGAACTCGGCCACGAGCAGGCCGCAGCGGTCGGGGCATGGCTGTCCCGACTGGAGGAGTCCGAGCGTCCGGACATCGCGTGGACCAGTCCGTACCGTCGCGCCCGCCAGACCTTGCAGACCGCACTCGACGGCGCGGGGCTCGAGGTCGACATCCGGGTGGACGAGCGGCTGCGCGACCGCGACATGGGAATCACCGACATGTTGACCGCGGCCGGCATCCGCGAGAAGTACCCCGAGGAAGTGGAACGCCGTAACTGGATCGGCAAGTTCTACTACCGGCCCCCGGGTGGTGAGTCCTGGGCCGATGTCACGCAGCGGGTCCGCGGTGTCCTCACCGACATCCGCCACCTGGTCGGCGAGGGCACCGTGCTGATCACCGCCCACGACGTGGTGAACCTGCTCTTCTGTTACGTGGCCGAGGGCCTGGACGAGGAGTCCGTGCTCGACCGGGCGCGCACGAACCCGATGGGCAACGCCGCGATCTGCCGACTGCGCAGTGACGAGGAGTCACCGACCGGCTGGACGGTCGTCGATTACAACCTGAACGAGCACCTGCGCGAGGAGAACGTGCAGGTCACCGCCCAACCGGGCGCCTCGGATGAGGTGGGTGCCGGCAATGACCAATGACGCTGTCTCGCAAAACATCCCGGACGACGCACGCGGCGGCTCGCGCGAACAGCCTCGGCTGATCACGCCAGCGTTGCTGCGTTCGTGGACCCTGCCGGAGCCGTCCGGCACCAAGTACAGCCGCGGCCAGGTGTTGGTCGTCGGCGGCGACCGCGCCACGCCCGGCGCGGCGATGCTCGCCGGACTGTCGTCGCTGCGGATGGGTGCCGGGCGCCTGAGCCTGGCGGTGGCTGCGTCCATCGCGGCGCAGGTGGCGGTGGCCGTCCCGGAGTCCGGTGCGACCTCGCTCGCCGACGACTCCGAGGGAGCGATCACCGGCGAGCAGGTCGAGCAGCACCTGACGAAGGATCTCGAACGTGCCGACTGCGTGCTCGTCGGCCCGGGCCTGGGAAACCCGGCCGGTGCCGGCCGCTTGCTGAGCGAGATCGTCCGACTGCTTCCGGACGACGTGCCGATCGTGTTGGACGCGTTCGGCGCGACTGTGCTGCCGGACCTGTCGACAGCCGAGCGCGACCGGTTGTCGGGACGACTCGTACTCACCCCCAACCGAGGCGAGCTGGCCCACCTGCTCGACGAGGACGAGGTGGACGAGGATCGCGTGGCCGAGGGCATCATCGACGCCGCAGGTCGGTACGGCGCTGCGGTCGGCTGCGACACCTGGATCACCGACGGCGACGGGCTGTGGCAGGTCACCACCGGCGACACCGGCCTCGGCACCTCGGGCAGCGGCGACGTCGTGGCGGGCGCGGTTGCCGGTCTGCTCAGCCGCGGCGCCGGACTCGTGCAGTCGCTGGTGTGGGGGAAGTACGTGCACGCGGCGGCGGGCGACGCGCTCGCTGCCCAGTTCGGACGCGTGGGCTACCTGGCCTCGGAGATCCCGCCACAACTGCCGCTGGTGATGCGCACCCTGCGTGGGGACTGATCGGCGGAGGGCGTGGGATTCGAACCCACGAAGCCGGGGTTACCGACTTAGCGGTTTTCAAGACCGCCGCACTAGGCCACTATGCGAGCCCTCCATGCTCCGGGTGACCGGAGCCCGCCCATCCTAGGTCACCGCCGGTCCGGGATTCGCGTGCAATGCCGACAGGGCGCAGGCCCCAGCCGTCCTGCGCCGATCAGTAGGGTCGTCCGCAGGACGAGAGGAGACCCGATGGGAAAGATTTCCTTCCTCGCCGGGTTCGCCGCCGGTTATGTGGCCGGTGCGCGGGCAGGCGAGCAGCGATACGAACAGATCAAGCTTCAGGCCGGTAAGGCCTGGCAGCACCCGGCCGTCCAGCAGAAGAAGGACGAGGCCACCCAGACGCTCAAGGAGCGTGGCCCCGAGGTTGCTGCGGCAGCCGGCCAGGCGGCCATCAAGGGCGCGGGCACAGCCGCGAAAAGTGCTGTGGCGGCTGGATATTCGGCTGCGAGGCATGGCAAGCCCGGTGAAACTGTGGAGGGTGAACTCGCTGCAGGCGACGACGCCGGCGTGGCACCGTCCGCCGACACCGACAGCGGCTCGACCAAGCAGACGTCCACGACGCTGTCGGACGACGCCAAGCTGCCCAAGACCGACCCCGGCTTCGACGCCAACTGAGGGCCCGGCCTCAGCGCGTCGGGTTGACGTCACGACGCCTTCCCGTACGGTGAAGCCGACGGCACACCCGCACAAATCCGCGGTTTTTCGCGGTTACTGTGGTGAACTGCCAACGCTACGGGGGTAACCACGCAGCGAAACAAGTCAGACGGAGACATCGAGTCCCGTCCTGATTAACACAGACAAGGAATATCGATGAACAAGACTGACCTCGCCAGCACGATTGCTCAGCGCACCGGCGTCAGCGTCAAGGACGCCAACGCGGTCATCGGCGGTCTCAACGACGTCATCCTCGAGGCTGTCGGCCGCGGTGAGAAGATCCAGCTGCCGGGTCTGCTGACCATCGAGGTCGTGGACCGCGCCGCTCGCACCGGCCGCAACCCGCAGACCGGCGAAGCGATCGAGATCGCCGCGTCGAAGGCCGCCAAGGTCACCGCGGGCTCCAAGCTCAAGGCTGCCGCGAAGGGCTGAGTCCCCCGCACCACGTCGAAGGCCCGCTCCCATGATGGGGGCGGGCCTTCGTTCACGCGTGTGCGACTGTTGACCTCTGCTCAGATGTAGAGCGCCGGATCCGCGAAGGGGTCGAGCGCAGCGGCCGGCTGGTTGGGCCGGACGACGGCGGGGACCCCGACCGCGGTGGACTGCGCCGGCACGTCCTTCACCACGACGGCATTCGCGCCGACCGCAGAACCGGCGCCGACGGTCACCGGGCCCAGGATGCGAGCGCCGGCTCCGACGGTGACACCGTCCGCCAGCGTCGGGTGGCGCTTCACCTTCGCGAAGGTGCGGCCCCCGAGGTTGACGCCGTTGTACATCATCACGTCGTTGCCGATCTCGGCCGTTTCGCCGATGACGACCCCCATCCCGTGGTCGATGAAGAACCGCTTGCCGATCTGCGCGCCGGGGTGGATCTCGACACCCGTCACTGCGCGGGAGGCCTGGGAGAGCATGCGCGCCGGCAGCTTCCAGCGTCCGCCGCGCTTCCACATCGAGTGTGAGACGCGGTGTGTCCAGATCGCGTGCAGGCCGGGAGAGGCGAGCGCCATCTCCACTCGCGAGTCGACCGCCGGGTCGCGGGCGATGGCCGCGTCCAGGTCAGCGCGAACCTCGTCGATCGCTCGACGCAGCGGCGAACCGCTGCTACGGCGGACTCCGCTGCCGCCCGTCAGAACCACCATCGGTTCACTCCTTGCATCTGACACGGGAAGAACAACAGCCGCAGCGCACGGACGATTCCGTACCGGGCGCCACGGCCGGCGGATCAGTCGAGAATGCCCTCGAAGAGGATCGTGGACAGGTAGCGCTCACCGAAGCTGGGGATGATCACGACGATCGTCTTGCCCTTGTTCTCCGGCCGCGCAGCGACCTGGGCCGCAGCAGCGAGCGCTGCGCCCGAGGAGAGGCCGACCAGCAGGCCTTCCTGGGTGGCCGCCTTGCGGGCCCACTCGACGGAGGTGGCCGCGTTGATGTCGATGACCTCGTCGTAGATCTCGGTGTCGAGGATCTCGGGGACGAAGTTGGCGCCGATGCCCTGGATCTTGTGCGGGCCGGGCTGGCCGCCGTTCAGGATCGGGGACTCCTCCGGCTCGACCGCGACGATCTGCACGTCCGGCTTGCGCTCCTTGAGCACCTGACCCACACCGGTGACGGTGCCACCGGTGCCGATGCCTGCGACGACGATATCGACCTTGCCGTCGGTGTCGCGCCAGATCTCCTCTGCGGTGGTCTCGCGGTGCACCTTCGGGTTCGCCTCGTTCGCGAACTGACGAGCCAGCACGGCGCCCGCACGCCCGGCGACGATCTCGTTCGCCTTGTTCACAGCGCCCTTCATGCCCTCCGAACCAGGAGTGAGGACGAGTTCTGCGCCGAAAGCCTTGAGCAGGCCCTTGCGCTCGGCGGACATCGTCTCGGGCATCGCCAGCACGACCTTGTAGCCCTTGGCCGCGCCGACCATCGCCAGTGCGATCCCGGTGTTGCCCGACGTCGCCTCGACGATCGTCCCGCCCGGCTTCAGTTCGCCGGACTCCTCGGCGGCCTTGATGATGGCGGCACCGATGCGGTCCTTCACGGACGCGCCGGGGTTGTTGAACTCGAGCTTGGCCGCGACGGTCACGCCGGGCTCGTCGATGATCCGGTTGATCTTGACCAGCGGAGTGTTGCCGATCGCCTCGGTCACATCGTTCAGGATGGGCACAGTGATTCGCCTTCTGTCGTGAGCCGAAAGGCTCGGGTCAGTCGTCCAGCCATAACGTCCTTCCCGTTATGACTATTCCAATGCCAGGTTATATAACCGGGGAGCACAGACGCCACCCCGTCACAGTCCCTGAGACGCGTCGATTCGGATGGAAGATCGACCCTGCCCCGGTAGGTCGGATCTTCCACTTCGTTGATCCGCCCGGCAGCGCCTGTGCATACCGAGACTGCGATATGCGCGCGACCTGACGTCCAGCCTGACAAACTGCGATGCAAGATGGACCCTGTCCGGACGGGGTCGATCTTCCATCGAGAACCGACGCCGAGTACTCGCGAGTAACCGATCGTTAGGATGCGTGCATGTCCCCGCTGCAGATCGTCTCCATCGTCCTGACCCTCGGGATCACCCTGGTCGGGGTCGCGATGGTCGCCCGCGCCGTCCCGCAGATCATGTCCGGCTTCAAGCTCGGGCGCCCCGAGAACCGCGGTGACGCCAAGGGCAGGCGCACGGCGACGATGCTGCGGGAGATCTTCGGGCACACCCGGATGTCGCGTCTGCCGATCGTCGCGATCGCGCACTGGGTCACGATGATCTCGTTCATCATGCTGTCGCTGGCGGTGCTCCAGTCCTACTTCCAGGTCTGGGACCCCACCTTCATGCTGCCGCTGCTCGGGTCGTTCTTCCTGTGGGGCTGGGCGAACGAATTCCTCGGCTGGGCCGGACTGCTCAGCATCCTGTGGTTGATCTGGAACCGCCGAAAGAACCACCCGGGACGCTCCGCCGGACACGACGGCCGCAAGTCCCGCTTCTTCGGCTCGACCTTCTGGCAGGCCTACTTCGTCGAGCTGGTCATCGCGATCGAGATCATCTGCGTGGTCACGCTGCGCGGCCTGGAGTACGCCCTGGACAAGACCGGCTCGGGCGAGCACGCCGATGTCCTGCACTTCCCGCTGACGTTCTGGTTCGGCGAGTGGTTCACGAACATGGGCCGCGAGGGAATCAAGCAGTTCATCGTGGTGATCTCGGTGATCAAGATCGTCACCGCGATGGTCTGGCTGATCACGATCTGCCGCAACCTGACGATGGGTGTCGCCTGGCACCGTTTCCTGGCGTTCTTCAACATCTTCTTCAAGCGCCACCCCGACGGCCGCACCTCGCTCGGCGCACTGGAGCCGATGAAGGTCGACGGCAAGCCGGTCACCCTGGAGTCGTTGGAGGAGATGGACGAGGACACCACCTTCGGTGTCGGCAAGGTCGAGGACTTCACCTGGAAGGGCCTGCTCGACTTCTCCACCTGCACCGAGTGCGGACGTTGCCAGAGCCAGTGCCCCGCCTGGAACACCGAGAAGCCGCTGTCGCCCAAGCTGCTGATGATGACGTTGCGCGACAACGCCGCTCACCGTGCACCGTTCATGAAGGCCGGAGTCTCCGGTGGCGACAACAGGGAGAACGGGGAGAACGCCCCCGACGTCCTGGGCGCGACGCTGATCGGCGACACCGGGTACGACATCGACAGCCCGCTCATGGCGTACAACCCGCACGGTCCGGACGCCGTCATCGACCAGGACGTGCTGTGGAGCTGCACCACCTGCGGCGCCTGTGTCGAACAGTGCCCGGTCGACATCGAGCACGTCGACCACATCGTCGACATGCGCCGCTACCAGACCCTCATCGAGTCGGCCTTCCCGAGCGAGCTCGGTGGCCTGTTCAAGAACATGGAGAGCAAGGGCAACCCGTGGGGCATGTCCGCGCGGGCCCGCCTCGACTGGGCCAAGGAACTCCCCTTCGAGGTCAAGGTCTTCGGCCAGGACGTCGAGTCGCTGTCCGAGGTCGACTACCTGTTCTGGGTCGGTTGCGCCGGTGCATACGAGGACCGCGCGAAGAAGACCACCCGCGCGGTGGCCGAACTGCTCGACCTGGCCGGGGTCGACTTCGCCGTCCTCGGTGACGGCGAAACCTGTACCGGCGACTCCGCCCGCCGCGCCGGCAACGAGATGCTCTTCCAGGCCCTGGCCCAGCAGAACGTCGAGACCCTCAACGGGGCCGGCGCGAGCAAGATCATCGTCACCTGCGCACACTGTTTCAACACGATCAAGAACGAGTACCCGCAGGTGGGTGGCGAGTACGAGGTGCTGCACCACACCCAGTTGCTCAACCGCCTCGTGCGCGAGAAGAAGCTGACCCCGGTGACCCGTCCCGGCGAGACGCCGTCGTCCGTGGGCGCTGCGTCCACCGGTAAGTCCGTCACCTACCACGACCCGTGCTACCTGGGCCGTCACAACAACGTGTACGCCCCGCCGCGTGAACTGATCGGTTCGCTGCCCGGCGTCGAGTACCGCGAGATGGAGCGCAGCGGCGAGAAGTCGTTCTGCTGCGGCGCCGGCGGTGCGCGCATGTGGATGGAGGAGAAACTGGGGTCGCGGATCAACCTCAACCGCACCCAGGAGGCCGTCGCGACCGGCGCTGACCGCATCGCCATCGGCTGCCCGTTCTGCCGCGTGATGCTCACCGACGGTCTGACCGCCGAGCAGTCCGAGGGCAACGCCCGCGAGGACGTCGAGGTCGTCGACGTGGCGAACATGCTGCTGGCCGCGGTGAAGTCCGACTGACGGACAGCTGAACGATCGAGGGCCACTCCGTTCGGGGTGGCCCTCGATCCTTCTGCTGTCCACAGCCCGGTCGGTGACGCTGCTCTGTTCACAGGCTTCCGCGGACGCGTGGTGCCGGCGGTTGTGCCTTACCTACCGTCCGGGTCATGAGTGATGCGGACGAGATCAGAGCGGTAGCGCGTCAGGCGTCCACCATCGCAGGCGAGATTCGACGCGCGGCCTGGCGCATCGGCACCGCAGACGCGGTCGACTGGCGCAGCGTCGGGGCCATCCAGTACCGAAAACGGCTGCACGAGAAGGCCGGTCGATTGAACAACCTTGCCCGGGAGGTGGACGGCATGGCTGGCGCACTGCACCGGTACGCGACGGCGGTCGAGGTCGGCCAGTCGGCGCTGACCGATGCAGCGATGGACACCGTCGGTGCGTTCCACGATGCCGCCAAGGGCGTCGGTCGGACGATCGCAGAGACGAGTCGGCCGCTCACGAGCGGGTTCGGGCTGCGCCGATGAGCCGGCAGCCCGGGGCACCGGAGCGCACCGGCGGAGCACATTCGACGGTCGCCGACCTGACCGACATGCGCGTCACCGCGAGTGTGCTCGAAACAGAGGGGAATGCCGTTCGCCGGGCGGGGGGCGACATCGTCTCGGCACTGCTCGACCTGCCGGCGAGCGCTGTGCCGTTCGCTCCACTGCACGCGGCCGGCATCGCTGCCGACGAACTACGCCTCGTGCATCACCCGAACGGCATACTGGCCACCGGTGTCGACCTCGAACTGACCGCTCGAGCGCTTCGCGGAGCGGCTGTTGCGTACGCCGTCCGCGATGCGTCCCTGGCGGCGAGTCTGCGCTCGTTCAAAGTGATCATGGCGCCACCGCGGGTCGCTCTGACGCTGTACGGCACGGTGCAGGTCAGCCTCGCCGCGTCCGTTCCTCTCCCCCGGAAATGGGACTGGGCACGCGACGCAGCGATGCCGCCGTGCGCGCGCAACATCAACCCCCTGGCCGGCGTGGTGGGTTGCACGACAGCGGCGTTGATCGCGGATCCAGAACTGACCGACGCCACGCTGCTCACCGCACAGCAACTCCTGTTCGTCGTCGATCCGATGACTGCTCCGACCCTGGAGGCGCAGGCGGCCGCCGTCGTCCGATACGCCAGGGCGGGACGGCTGCTGAAGGACGACCGTCCGTTGACCGTGACACCGGTCGCGCCGCATGAACGAACGCATCTGGCGCCGCCGCGGGATGCCGCACAGGTGATCAGCAGCATCGACCGGTTGGAGACCACCTCCGCCAGTGCCGGCAACACGGCCTCGCGCATCCGAGTCCGACAGGTCACGACTGCCGACGGTGTCAGCGCGTGGATCGTCGAGGTGCCGGGTACCCAGGACTGGTCGGCCGATCGGCCGCGCAACCCCAGCGACGCCGCGGCGAACCTGCTTGCGGTCGCTGGCATGCCTAGTTCGCTGTACCCGGCGATCGAGAAGGCACTGCGGACGTCGATGGCGAAGAAGGGGGTGACGCCGGGCAGCCAGCCGGTGCTCATCGCCGGGCACAGCCAGGGCGGGATCGTTGCGACGCGGCTGGCTCAGGACCGTCGGTTCCGACAGACCTTCCGGGTCACCCATGTGGTCACTGCCGGTTCACCGGTGTCGCGGATCGCGTTGCCGGCGAGCGTGAAGTCGCTGGACTTCGCGCATCGCGCTGATCCGGTGCCGCGCCTGGACACCCAGGGTCCGCCCGACCGGATGAACCGGTACGGACTCACCGGCGACCCGGCTCGGCGAGTGGGCGACGAGACGGACCCGATCGCGGTTCACGGGGCCACGCGTTACGCCGATTCGGCGGCCCACTGGGCACCGGCGATCAGCACCGACCCGAATGTGCGCAACTTCTACGACAGTCCGTTCTTCCACGGCACCACCGGCACCGTCGACGACTACCACTTGCAACGACCGGGGCCGCCCGACGTGGTTGCCACGCCCAGCGACACACCGGCGAACCGATGAACCCGATCAGGTTGCGACGCCTTCGAACTGGGATGCGTACAGGTCGCTGTAGACCCCGCCCAGTGCCAACAGTCGCTCGTGGTCCCCCGTCTCGACGATGCGTCCTCGGTCCATCACCAGGATCACGTCGGCGTCCCGGATCGTCGACAGACGGTGGGCGATCACGAAGCTGGTGCGGTTCGCGCGCAGGGCCGCCATGGCGTGCTGCACGAGCACCTCGGTGCGGGTGTCGACCGATGAGGTCGCCTCGTCCAGGATCAGCAGTGCCGGATCGGCGACGAACGCCCGGGCGATCGTGATCAGCTGTCGCTCACCGGTGGAGACATTGGTCCCGTCCTCGTCGACCACGGTGTCGTAGCCGTCGGGCAGGGAGTGCACGAACCGGTCGACGAAGGTGGCTTGCGCCGCTTCGAGCACGTCCGCCTCGGTCGCGTTCGGGTTGCCGTAGGCGATGTTCTCGCCGATGGTGCCGTGGAACAGCCAGGTGTCCTGCAGCACCATCCCGATCCGTGAGCGCAGGTCGGTACGCGGGACGTCGCGGATATCCCTGCCGTCCAGCGTGATTCGTCCGGAGTCGATGTCGTAGAAACGCATCAGCAGGTTGACCAAAGTGGTCTTTCCGGCGCCGGTGGGTCCTACTATCGCGACCGTCTGACCGGGCTCCACCTCGAGGTCGAGGTGCTCGATGAGAGGCTCCTCGCCGTAGGAGAACGAAACGTCCTCGAAGGTCACCTTTCCCCGCGCCGGCGACAGTCGGCCGGCGGCGTCGGCAGGCTCCTCGGGGGCGTCCAGCACTTCGAACACCCGCTCCGCGGAAGCGACACCCGACTGCAACAGGTTGACCATCGACGCGAGTTGGGTGATCGGTTGGGTGAACTGCCGGGAGTACTGGATGAACGCGGTGACCTGACCGAGCGACATCCCGCCGTTCGCCACCTGCACCCCACCGAGCACACAGACGATGACGTACTGCAGGTTGCCGACGAACATCATGATCGGCATGACCAGTCCGCTGACGAACTGCGCCCGCCAGCTGACGTTCGTGAGTTCGTCGTTCTTAGCCCTGAACGTCGCCTGCACCTGCGGGCCGCGTCCGAAGACCTTCACCAGATCGTGTGCGGAGAACGTCTCCTCGATCTGGGCGTTGAGCTCGCCGGTGTGCTGCCACTGCTGCACGAACAGCCCCTGCGACTTCTTCATCACCTTCGCGGTCACGACCATCACGACCGGCACCGCGAGCACGGCGACGATCGTCAGCCACCACGAGATCGACACCATCATCACGACGACGCCGATCACGGTGAGGCCGTTGAACAACAGCTGACTGATCGACTGTTGCATCGACTGTCCGACGTTGTCGATGTCGTTGGTGACCCGCGACAACATCTCACCCCGTGGCTGGCCGTCCAGGTATGCCAGCGGCAGACGGTTGACCTTGGCCTCGACGTCGTCGCGCAGTCGCTGGACGGTGCGCTGGACGACCTTCGCCAGCAGGAACCCCTGCACCAGTTGGGCCACCGCGGCGACCACGTACAGACCGACGACGATCGCGAGGATGCGTCCGACCTCGTCGAAGTCGACCGAGCGGCGACCGATCACACCGTCGTAGATCTCATCGACGGCCGCACCGAGCACACGCGGCGCGATCACCGACAGCACCACCGCGACGACGGTGAGTGCGAGCACCAGGATGAGCGTGAGGCGATGCGGGCGCAGCCGGCCCAGCAGCCGCTTGGACGAACCCTTGAAGTTCATCGTCTTCTCGGCCATACCGATGCCCATCGACGGGCCGTGGCCGCGGCGCATGGGCGACTGGGTGGTCCGGGTGCTCATGCCGCGTCCTCGATCCGCTGCGAGGCGCAGATCTCCTGGTACTCGGTACAGTCACGCAACAACTCCTCGTGACGTCCGTGCCCGACCACTCGGCCGTCCTCCAGCACGATGATCTGATCCGCATCCCGGATGGTCGAAACCCGTTGGGCGACAAGGAAGACCGTGCTGTTTCGGACGTACGGCGCGAGCGCGGTTCGAAGGGCGCGGTCGGTGCGCAGGTCGAGCGCGGAGAAGCTGTCGTCGAACAGGTAGATGTTGGCCCGGCTGACCAGGGCGCGCGCGATGCACAGCCGCTGCCGTTGGCCCCCGGAGAAGTTGGTGCCGCCCTGGCTGACCGGTGCGTCGAGCCCGCCGTCGAGTTCCTGCACGAAGTCGGCCGCCTGCGCGATGCGCAGCGCTTCCCACAGTTGCTCGTCGGACGCGTCCGGGTCGCCGTACCGAAGGTTGGACGCGACGGTGCCGGTGAACAGGTACGCCTTCTGCGGGACGATGCCGACGCGTCCCCACAGCAGTTGCGGGTCGAGCTCCCGCACGTCGACGTCGTCCACCAGCACCTCACCCGAGGTCGCGTCGAACAACCGGGCGATCAGTGACAGCAGCGTCGTCTTGCCCGATCCGGTCGCGCCGATGATCGCGATCGTCTGGCCGGGAGTTCCGCGCACCGAAACGTCCTGCAGCACAGGGACATCCGCACCGGGGTAGGACATCGAGACGTCACGCAACTCGACCACACCACGGCCATCGTCCGGCGTCAGCGGGTTCGCCGGCGGCATCACCGACGGCTCCGTGTCGAGCACCTCCACGATGCGCTCGGCCGACACCGACGCACGCGGGATCATCATGAACATGAAGGTGGCCATCATGACCGCCATCAGAATCTGCATCAGGTAGGTCATGTAGGCCGTCAGGGCACCGATCTGCAGGGACCCGTCGCCGACCTGATGACCACCGAACCACCACACCGCGGTGGTCGACAGGTTCATCACCAGGAACACAACGGGGAACAGCGCCGACATCAGCCGCCCGGTGCGGATCAGCAACCCGGTGAGGTCTTCGTTGGCCTCGGTGAAGCGTTGCTGCTCGAAGCGCTCACGGGTGAACGCACGGATCACCCGGACGCCGGACAGGTGCTCGCGCAGGATCCGGTTGACGCCGTCGAGCTTGACCTGCACCTGCCGGAAGCCGGGCACGAGTTGCCGGATGATCAACGAGATCGTGACGCCGAGGACGATCACCGCGACCACGATGAGCCAGGACAACGACACTGATTCCTGCAACGCCATCACCACGCCGCCGATCATCATGATCGGCGCGGCGATCATCAGCGTGGCGCCCATCAGCACCACCATCTGCACCTGCTGGACGTCGTTGGTGCCCCGAGTGATGAGGGTGGGCGCCCCGAAACGGTTCACCTCACGAGCCGAGAACTCACCGACCCGCGCGAACAACGAACCCCGGGTGTCGCGCCCGTAGAACATCGCCAGCTTCGCTGCGACATAGGCCGCCCCGATGGCGGCGAACACCTGTACCAACGACACCAGCAGCATCCAGCCGCCCGTACGCCAGATGTATCCGGTGTCGCCGACGGTGACCCCCTTGTCAATGACGTCGGCGTTGAGCGAAGGCAGGTAGAGCGAGGCCGCGACGCTCAGCAACTGCAGCAGGACGAGGGCGCCGGTCAGGCGCGGATACCGCTTCAGGTGAGCGATGACGAGACGGGAGAGCACCCACCTACTCTGTCAGGCCAACCCCTCGGCCTGCAGGAAGGTTTTCGCGACAGCCTTCGCGCTCTTCTTGTCGACGACGACCTGCTTCAGCATCTCGGCCAGCTTGTCGGTGGTGAGCTTGGCCGAGACCGCGTTGAGGGCCACCTGCATCTTGGGCGTGGCTGCGGACTTGGCCACCAGCGGCACGACCTGGTCGGCGCCGAACAGCTTCTTGTCGTCCTGGAGCACGACGAAATTGTTGACCTTGATGGACGGGTCGGTGGAGAAGATGTTGCCTGCCTGCGCCTGGTTGTTCTTCAGCGCCTCCACGACAGCGGCCGAGGCGAGCGGGCGGAACGACTTCGGGGTCAGGTTGTAGGTGCGCTTCAGCCCCAGCAGTCCCTGCTCACGGCCCTGGAACTCCGAGGGCGCGGCGATCGTGATCTCGTTCGCGTGCTTGGCCAGATCGGAGATGGTCTTCAGTTGCCATTTGTCGGCGGTGGCCTTGGTGACCACCATCTCGTTGGAGTCCTCGGCACGGGAGGGCTGCAACGCGAGTTGGTTGCACGGCAGCGAGGTCAGCAGAGCGGCGTACACCTCCTGCGGGTCCTTCTCCTTCGAGTTCTCGTCGACGAAGGTCAACAACGAGCCGGTGTACTCCGGCACCACCTGCACCGAACCGTCCCCGAGCGCCTTGAGGTAGGCCTCACGCGCACCGATCGGGTCAGTGGTAGAAGCGCGAATCCCCTTGGCCTGCAGGGCCCCCGCGTACACCTCGGCGATCAGCGAGGACTCGGGGAAGTCGGCCGAACCGACCTTGATCGGTGCCTCCTTGGGCTTCTCGACCTTGCAGTCACCACCGCCGGAACCGGAGTCGAGCGCGTCACCGGACAGCCCACACCCCGACAGCGAGAGGACGAGGGCGGCGCTCAGCGCGGCGCGTCGGCGGAACGTACGTGTGGTCATCGGGCACTCCCTGTGGCTTCGAGGGCCTTGCGTTGCGAACGGGCCGATCGTCGTCCGGAGCGGCCGGTGAGACCGGGCGAGACGACCGTGCGCTGGATCAGCGCGAAGAGCAGGTCGACGGCGAGGGCGAGCAGTGCGACCAGCAACGATCCGCCGACCATCACCTCGTACTTGCTCTGCGCCAGGCCGTCGATGAGGTAGCGGCCGAGGCCGCCGAGCGAGACCGCAGCAGCGATGGTCGCGGTGGCGATCACCTGCAAAGTGGCGCTGCGCAGACCGGAGAAGATCAACGGAAGCGCGTTCGGCAGTTCGACCCGGGTGAAGACCTGCCCGCCGGTCATACCCATGCCCTTGGCGGCGTCCCGGGCCGCAGGATCGACCTCACTGACGCCGGCGTACGCGCCGGCGACGATCGGGGGGATGGCGAGGATGACCAGGACGACGATCGAGGGGGCGGTGTAGGCGAGGTCGCCGCTCAGGCGCGGGCCGGCGAACATGGCGGCCACGAACAGCAGACCCAGGGACGGGACCGCACGGGCTGCGTTCGCGGCCGTGACCAGCCACTTGCCCTTGCCGGTGTGGGCGATCCAGGTGCCGAGCGGAATGGCGATCGCAGCAGCGATCAACACGGTGAGGAGGCTGTAGATGACGTGTTCCTGCAACCGCATCGGGATGCCATTGGGCCCTGACCAGTTGACGCCGTCGGTCAACCACTGCCAGACCTTCTCCAGAATCATCGCGTCACCACCCGTTGCCAGGGGGTGAGCAGCCGGGCGATCAACTGGATCACTGCGTCGAAGACGAGCGCGAGCACCAGGCAGGCGACGATCCCGACGAAGATCTCGTCCCAGTACTGACGCTGGTAGCCGCTGGTGAGGTAGTACCCGAGTTGGGGTACGCCGATCAGTGAGGCCACGCTGACGATGCTGACATTGCTGACCGCCGCGACCCGCATGCCGGAGGAGATGACCGGCGTCGCCAGCGGCAGGTCGACCTTGAACAGTCGCTTGAGCCGCGTCATCCCCATGGCCGTCGCCGCCTGTGTCACCGTCGACGGGACGGCGTCGAGCGCGTCGGTGACGGTGCGGACGAGCAGTGCGACGGTGTAGATCGTCATCGCGGCGATGACATTCCACGCGGACAGGATCTTGGTGCCCAGAATGATCGGCATCACGATGAACAGTGCCAGGGACGGGATCGTGTACAGCAGACCGGACCCGGCCACCAGCACATTGCGCCAGCGCGGACGGCTGTGCGCGAGCCAACCGAGCGGCAGTGCGATCAGGAGTCCGAGCACGAGCGGAATCCCGGCGAGCAGCGTGTGCTGCCACGCCCGATGCAGGATGTCGGACCAGTTGTCGAGGGCGTAATTCACGTGCGGCCGTTCGCGTGTTCCGGCGCGACGTCGTCCGGGTCGACCTCGACACGATCGGTTTCCTCGATCGCGCGCAGCACCTCGTAGGCGCGGACGGTGCCGGCCAGGCGTCCGTCGTCGTCGACGATGATGCCGCGGCGAGACGGCGAGGACAGTGCGGCGTCCAGACTCGTGCGCAGCGGGCCGCCCGAGCGGGCGACGGTGCCACCACGGTGCAGCATCGAGGGTTCGATGGCGCTCTGAATACGCGCCGGCTCGATCCACCCCTGCGGTTTGCCGTCTTCGACCACGAGCAGCCAGCGGCCGTTCGTCGCGGCACGCGCCTGCTCGACGGTGGCACCGAGTTCGACGGTGGGTTCGCTCATCAGTGGGAACCGCGGGGAGTTCTGGAAGCTGAGTGACCGGTACCCGCGGTCGCGTCCCACGAAGTCCGCGACGAAATCGTCGATCGGGTGGGCGAGCAGGTACTCCGGCGAAGCCATCTGGGCGAGTTTGCCGCCCACGCGCATCACGGCGACGTTGTCGCCGAGCTTCATCGCCTCGTCGATGTCGTGGGTCACGAAGACGATCGTCTTGTCGAGTTCGTCCTGCAGCCGAAGGAACTCGTCCTGCAGCTGGTCGCGGACCATCGGGTCGACGGCACTGAACGGTTCGTCCATCAGCATCACCGGCGGATCGGCGGCCAGCGCCCGGGCCACGCCGACGCGCTGCTGCTGCCCACCGGACAGCTGCGACGGATACCGGTCGGCGAAATCGCCTGGCAGACCGACGAGTTCGAGCACCTCGCGGCTACGATTGCGAATCTTCTGCTTGTCCCAGCCGAGTAGTTTCGGCACGGTGCCGACGTTCTCCAGCACCGTCTGATGCGGGAACAGTCCGCCGTGCTGAATGACGTACCCGATGCCGCGGCGAAGTTCGGGAGCAGCGACGTCGGCGATGTTGCGGTCGTCGATCGTGATCGTGCCCGAGGTGGGTTCGATCATCCGATTGATCATGCGCAGCGTGGTCGTCTTGCCGCAGCCGGACGGGCCGACGAGGCAGGTGATCTGGCCCGTGGGGGCCTCCAGGTCAAGGTGGTCGACGGCGATGTTCTTGTCGCCGAACGACTTCACCACCTGCTCGAAGCGGATCATTCCGCCAACCTAACCGCTGTGGCCGCGTCCGGAACTGTTGCGCGCCTACGCATTCCTGGGCTGGTCGCCGCCGTCGCCCACCAGGTAGTGGTGCAGGAAAGAAGCGACCTCGCGGTGCCAGCCGGCCGGCCGGAACATCAGCGTGTGCCAGTCGGGCACGCTGCGGTACGTCGCGCTGCCGCCGTCGATGCGGATGCGGCGGACCAGGTCTGCGGACGCGTCCGGATCGGTGACGTTGTCGAGGCGTCCGTGCATGACCATTACGGGAGTGCCGAGGAAACGCTTCTCGTCATACCCGTCGGCCAACCACGGTGCCAGGCCGATGACCGCCCGGACGTCCGGCTCGTCCACGAGTTCGAACGCGGTGCGGCCGCCCATCGAGTGACCGACGACCGCGACCGGAAGATCGGGATAGAGCTGTCCGATACGCATGAGTGCCCATCGCGCATCGGCGACCGGGGACATCACCCTATCGTTCCAGCCTCCGACGGCATTGAGGAGCCGGACGACTGCCAGGTCTGGTCGACGGCGGGCGATCCCGGCCGCGGCCACCCGCACCGGCAGCGGTGATGGGTCGAACGTGCTGCGCGCCTCGACCCCCTCCACGTCGCCGCCGTGCAGCATCAGCACGACGCCCCGGGGCTCGGTCGCACGTCGGTCGGGAAGGATCAGCGTCGGCCTGACGCGACCGACGCCCGGGCCGATCTCCCGTCGCTCCACCTAGACCTGCGTGCGGTGGAAGTTCTTGTACGACCGGCTGGCCGTCGGTCCACGCTGACCCTGGTAGTGCGAGCCGTATTTCTCACTGCCGTAAGGATTTTCGGCCGGGCTCGACAACTGGAAGAAGCACAACTGACCGATCTTCATCCCGGGCCACAGCTTGATCGGCAGGGTCGCGACGTTGCTGAGTTCGAGAGTTACGTGGCCGCTGAACCCCGGGTCGACGAAGCCGGCGGTGGCGTGTGTGAGCAGACCGAGACGCCCCAGGCTCGACTTGCCCTCGACACGGGCGGCGACATCGTCGGGCAGCGTGATCGTCTCGAAGGTGGAGCCGAGAACGAACTCACCGGGGTGCAACACGAAGGGCTCGTCCGGCTCGGACTCGACCAGCCGGGTCAGCTCGTCCTGCTCCTCGCTGGGGTCGATGTAGGGGTACTTGTGGTTGTCGAACAACCGGAAGAACTTGTCGAGCCGGATGTCGACGCTGGACGGCTGCACCATCCCTGCGTCCCACGGGTCGAGGACGACGCGGCCGGCGTCGATCTGGGCCAGGATGTCGCGATCGGAGAGGAGCACGCGCCCAACTTACCCATTACGCGGAATCAAGGGATCGCGACGACGGTCGACCAGGTGCGAGCCACAGACGAGCGCCGCGATCGAGACCGAGCCACCTGAGCGACCGAGGCATTCGACAACTGCATCAGGAAACGACAAATCCCGTTGCGCTGCAACGGGATCGATGTCGAGAGCGAGTGACGAGAATCGAACTCGCGTATTCAGCTTGGGAAGCTGATGTTCTACCATTGAACTACACTCGCGGGTCGTGCTCGAAGGATTCTAACCCCTTCCACCTGCGCCGCTGAGGCAGGATTCGGCCATGACCTCACCCGTGACCTCGATCGACCTCAACGCCGACCTCGGTGAGTCCTTCGGCCGGTGGACTCTCGGCGACGACAAGGCGATGCTCGGTGTCATCACCTCCGCGAACATCGCCTGCGGTTTCCATGCCGGCGACCCGGCCACCTTGCTGCGCACCTGTCAGCAGGCCGTCCACGCAGATGTTGTGATCGGCGCACAGGTGGGATACCGCGACCTCGCCGGATTCGGGCGCAGGTTCATCGACATCGCTCCGGACGAGTTGATGGCCGACGTGCTGTTCCAGATCGGCGCCCTGGACGGCCTGGCGCGGTCGGTCGGCGGACGGGTCGCCTATGTGAAGCCGCATGGAGCCCTCTACAACGCGGTCGTCCACGACGAAGCACAAGCACGGGCCGTCGTGGACGCGGTTGCGACGTACCGCAATTGCGAGCAGACGAGCCTGCCGATCATGGGGCTGCCGGGGTCGGTGGTGCTGCGCATCGCGCAGGGCGAAGGTCTGCGGGCGGTCACCGAGACGTTCGCCGACCGCGCGTACACCCCGCAGGGGACTCTCGTTCCCCGCTCCCAGCCGAGGGCTGTCCTGCATGATCCGGAAGAAATCGCGGAGCGTGTCGTCCGGATGGCCACCCGGGGGCGGGTGACCGCGAACGACGGCACGGAGATCGGCGTCACCGCCGAGTCGGTCTGCGTGCACGGCGACTCCCCCGGTGCGGTCGAGATCGCGACCCGGGTGCGCGCAGCCCTCACCGAGGCCGGTGTCGACCTGCGCCCGTTCGTCCGATGATCCGGCTCCTGCCGTGCGGCGACCGCGCGATCCTGGTCGATCTCGACGACGCCCGCGAGCGCCGCGACTTCGATGCAGCACTTCGCGCCGAGATCGCCGCCGGCCGGTTAGCCGACGAGATCATCGAGCATGTTCCGGCGGCACGGACGGTGTTGGTTCGCCTGCGTGACCCCCGACATCGCGGCTCGGTCGAGACTGCGCTGCACAGCCTCGAAGTCGGTGCCGCTTGCGTCGAAGACCAGTCATCGGGCGAAGTAGCCGTGCCGGTCCACTACGACGGTGCGGACCTACAAGCACTCGCCCATCAGCTCGGGGTCAGGCCCGCCGAACTCGTCGAGTGGCACACCGCAACTCCCTGGCTGGTCGACTTCACCGGATTCGCACCGGGATTCGGTTATCTCGTGCGCGAGCCAGTGGGCTCGCCGCTGGACGATGTCGAGATCCCGCGGCTCGACTCACCTCGTACGCGTATCCCCGCCGGCGCAGTGGCCCTCGCCGGACGGTGGAGTGCGGTCTACCCGAGCGCGTCCCCGGGCGGCTGGCAACTGATCGGGGGCACCGACCTGCCGATCTGGGACGTGGACTGCGATCCGCCCGGGCTGTTCCGGCCGGGCGTCCGAGTGCGCTTCGAGGTGATGCCGTGACGTTGATCGTCGAGTCCGTCGGTCCGCAGGCCACCGTCCAGGACCTCGGTCGTCCCGGATACGCCGACGTCGGCGTACCGACCGGCGGCGCCGCAGACCGAGGAGCACTCACTCTGGCCAACCGGCTGGTCGGCAATCCGGACGGAGCCTGTGGACTCGAACTCCTGATGGGCAACGCCGTCCTGCTCGCCGAGGAGCCGGTCGTCGTCGCCGTCACCGGTGCACCCGCTTGCGTCAGCTCTGACGACCGCGCGATGCCGTTCGGCGAAGCCTTCCTGCTGCAGGAGGGCGATCGCCTGCGAATCGGTACTCCGGTCGCGGGGTTACGCACCTATGTCGGCGTCCGAGGCGGCATCGACGAACCCCGAACACTCGGCAGTCGCAGCACCTCACCGACTGCGAACATCGGACCGGAACCACTCCGATCCGGCCGCCGATTGCCGGTCGCAGATGCGCCCGACTCGGTTGTGCCGCAACCCTTCCCGGGTCAGTACGCCTGGACGAATCCGGTGACCGTCCGCGTCCTGCTCGGTCCACGGGACGACTGGTTCACCGACGACGCAGTGCGCATTCTGCTGCAGCAGAAATGGACGACCAGCAGCGATCTCGATCGGGTGGGCGTCCGCCTGGACGGACCGCCGCTCGAGCGCAGCCGCTCCGGTGAACTCGCCAGCGAGGGCATGGTGCGTGGCGCGATCCAGGTGCCTGCGAACGGTCAGCCCGTCGTCTTTCTCGCCGACCACCCGACCACCGGCGGCTACCCGGTCATCGCGGTCGTGACGGACGCCGACACCGACCGGCTCGCTCAACTGCGCCCCGGCGACACCGTCCGCTTCACCCTCTGAAAGTCCGCAGAACCGACGGGTCGACCCGTGCGTTCTGCGGACTTTCGGGTCAGGGGTGGGCGCGCAGGGTTGCCACGGCGTCCACGGCCAGGACGTAGCCGTGCGCGCCGAGTCCGGCGATGACACCGTCCGCCACCGCCGATACGTAGGAGTGGTGCCGGAAGGGCTCTCGCTGGTGGATGTTCGACATGTGCACCTCGACCACCGGGCAGGTGACGATCTCCAAGGCGTCCCTGATCGCGACCGAGGTGTGCGTGTACGCGGCAGGGTTGATGACGATGCCCGCCGCCGACGTCCGCGACTGCTGGATCCAGTCGACGAGTTCGCCCTCGTGGTTACTCTGCCGGAAGTCGACGTCCAGGCCGTGTTCACCGGCACGCTCACGGACGGACGCCTCGATGTCGGCGAGGGTCGTGGTGCCGTACTGCTGCGGGTCGCGCTGCCCGAGCAGGTTGAGGTTGGGCCCGTTGAGCACCAGCAGGACGTCACTCATGGCACGAGACTAGACCGAGTGGACGGCGCCGTCACCGACGACGCCAGGGTCCTTGATCGGCGGGACGATGCCGTTGACCTGCAGGGAGATCCGGCGCTCCAGGGCGAGCGCCGACCAGGCCATCGCCGCACAGCCGACCAGCAACACGACGATGTACTGGAGGTTCCAGTGGTGCCGTAGCAGGAACCCGGCCGCGACCGGCCCGGCGACTGCGCCTGCCTGAAAGGCGCCGGAAGAAATCGCATTGAACCGGCCGCGCAGGTGGTCGGGAGCGAGGTCGTTGGTGATCGCGGGGATGGTCGGCTGCAGCAGTGTCTCGCCGAACCCGAAGACGAAGTGGAAGGCGATGACCGCGAAGACGGCGTACGCCGAGGCGGGTAGCAGTCCGGACGAACCGAGCAACGTCCAGGCGCACGCCCAGACCACGGCCATGACCAGCAGGACACGCGTGCGTCGGTGTCCGGCGATGCGCCGTAGCACGAGCATCTGCGCCACGACGATCACCACGGTGTTCACCGCGAACGCCCAGCCGATGACGCGGGTGCTGACCTCACCGATCTCACGGGAGTACGCGCTGAACCCCGCTTCGATCTGGCCGTAGCCGACGAAGCTGCCGAGGAAGGTGAGCAGCAACAGCCACTTCATCGCCGGTGTGCGGACGATGGACAGGTACGAGGTGCGCGCGCCGGCGGCCTGCTGCGTCGGCTCGACCTGGGTGCGCACGTGCCGAAGTGGTCCGAGCAGCAGACCGATCGGGATCAGCATCGCGAGCGCGTCGAGCACGTAGATGGTGGTGAACGTCGAAGGTCGATGGACGTCGATGAACGCCCCGGAGATCAGCCCACCGACCCCGATACCCAGGTTGACCAACGCGAAGCTGATCCCGAAATAGGTCTGCCGCGCCGGCCCGCTGACGATCGCCGCGATGAGCGAGTTGAACGCCGGCCAGGTGATGCCCGAGATGCCGATCAACGACATCGCGAGGAAGAAGAACGGCACGGTGTGCGCAAACGCCAGCACGAACAGGCCGGCCATGTTGCAGGCCGAGCCGAAGACCGACACGACGCGGGCGCCGAAGCGGTCGGTCGCCCAGCCGCCCGGCCCGGTGGCCACCACCCCGATGACCGCGATCCACGCCATCAGGGTGCCCGCGAGGTCGAGACTGACGCCCTTGATCTCGTGCAGATAGATGATCGTGAACGGCAAAGTGAGACCGCGGCCGAGCAGTTGGATCGCCGTCGTCGACAGCAACCATTTGCCCTCGCGCGGCAGGTCGCGCCAGAAGGCGCGCAAGTCGGTGTGTCCGGTGTTGACGGTGCTGCTCACCGAGGAATGGTCGCAGCACCGCTGCTTCGAAGGCGAATCGTTTATGCGCGCTTCGGAGATCTACGTTCGAGGGCCCGATCGATACGGCAGTAGATCGCCGCGATGAGAAGGCCGATCGCCAGGATCGCCGCGAGAGTGGCTGCCACCCGGGCGTATCCGAGAGTCGAGACGTCGGTGAAGTCGTACGGGTAGGCGTCGATCACCTGTCCGCGCAACAGCGTCCACACGATCCAGATCAACGGGACGACCAACGCCCAGGGCAGCAGCCGGAAGCTCAACCAACCGCGCGGGCCGTAGGTCGCCCAGACGCCGACGGCGAGAACACCGACCACGAGGTGCTGCAGCGGGCTGGTGATCACCGACCAGCCCTGCCAAGTGTCGTTCGCCGCGAGCATCGCCCAGTAGACGATGGTCGTGATCGTGATCATCAGCAGCGCGTCCAGCAGCAACACCCGGTGCACCAACGAGTCGACACCGGGCCGCAGCGCGAGCAGCGTGAAGGCAACCGCGACAACGACATTCGACCAGACGGTGAAGTAGCTGAAGGTGTCGCCGATCCGGCCGGGCGCTCCGGCGATTCCGGACGTGTGCGTGCCGAACAGGTTGCCTTCGACCACCGCGCGTGCGGCGAAACCGTCCGCGGCCGAGACGATCGCGACGAGCAGCACCGACAACCAGGAGACGATCGCCACCACCGCATGAGCGCGACGAACAGACAGGGATGAGGCCATGAACGGCAATGCTAGGCCGGATGTCACCTGAAGTTCGGGATCAAACTGATCCTCACCGTGCTGGAGGAGAACCCCGCGAGGCGCAGATCAGGCGCGAGCACCGGTTGGCGCGCCGGAACGCGATCCTGGCGTCCCGGGTCTGAAGCGGATCGGCCACCCACCCCATTCGCGGGCGGGTGGCCGATCGGTGACCAGTGGGTGGCTCAGGCCCGGTAGGTGCCGTGGATGTAGCCGCGGCCGATCGCCTTGAAAGCCAGGTTGAACGAGCAGACCGCCGGGGACGCGTCCGCTTCGATGCCCAGCGACTCCTCGCCCACCGCGTGGACGGCGAAGTAGTAGCGGTGCGGGAAGACGTCGCCCTCGGGCGGCGCCGCCCCGGCGTACGCGACGGTGCCGCCGTCGTTCTTAAGCATGAATGCCGCGCCGGGCAGCGACGCGCCCTCCGCGCCGGCGCCCGTGTCGAGCGAGATGACGTCGGCGGGCACATCGACGAGCACCCAGTGCCAGTAGCCGGACGGCGTCGGGGCGTCCGGGTCGAAGCAGGTGACGACGTAGGACTTGGTGCCCTCAGGGGCTCCGGACCAGGACAGCTGCGGCGAGGTGTCGCCCTGCGCCTGCACCTGGTCGGCCTTGAGCGGCTGACCGTCGGTCACGTCGTCGCTGCGGACCTCGAAGGAGGGCAGCGCGGGAAGGAAGTCGTAGGGGTTCGGGGGCTGCTTGCGCTCGAGGGAACTCATGTCCACCACTGTGCCGCACGCACCCGCCCCGAGGCCGAGTGGCCGGGCTATGAATTGGTGGCCGGGCCATACCCCGGACGCTCGTTCACAGCCCGGCCACTCGGCGGGCCGGGCTCGCGGCAGTCGGCACAGCGGCCGAGCAACGCAGCGTGTCCGGCGTCGAGCGTGAAGCCGAGTTCGCGGTCGGCGCGAGCGCTGAGCTCGGCGAGCCAAGCGACCGGGACGTCGAACATCCGCTGACAGCCGGCGCACTGCAGGTGCGAGTGGCTGTGGCCGGAGACCGCCAGGTGGTAGATCGTCGCCGAGTCGGGCACGTGGGTGTGCGCGATGACTCCGAGGTCGACGAGCGACTGCAGACAGCGATAGATCGTGGCGCGGTGGACGCCGGGATGCCGTTCCCCGACGCGTCCGGCGACGGCGTCCGCGTCCAGGTGCGGCCGGTCGGCGAGCGCCTCCAGGACCGCGCGCCGGGCCGTTGTGATGCGTTCGCCCTGAGCTCGCACGGCCGCGACCGCGGCGTCGACCTGAGTAGCGGGTTGCGACTGCATGAGCCCATGGTGTCAGCCGCCGTGCGGGACACACCAGGAATTCACCGGACCCCGGTTGTCATTCGTTACTGGCGGGTAGCACAATGACATTACTGCCCAGTAACTGGCGCGATGGCAAGCGCTGCGCTTGAACAGGAGCCACACGTTGACGCACTACAAAAGTAACGTCCGCGACATCGAGTTCAACCTCTTCGAGGTGCTCGGTCGCGATGAGGTGCTCGGCACCGGACCGTATGCCGACCTCGACGCCGACACCGCCCGCGAGATGATCAAGGAGGTCGCTCGCCTGGCCGAGACCGACCTGGCCTCGTCGTTCGTGGACGCCGACCGCAACCCGCCGGTCTACGACCCGGAGACCAAGTCGGTCACCATGCCCGAGTCGTTCGCCAAGAGCTACAAGACCTACCAGGACTCCGGTTTCTGGAGCGTCGACGTGAACGAGGAACTGGGCGGCACCGTCGCTCCGCCGAGCCTGAAGTGGGCGATGAACGAGATGGTGCTGGGATCGAACCCCGCCATCGCGATGTTCGCCGCCGGCTACGCCTTCGGCAAGCTGCTGTACCTGCTCGGTACCGACGAGCAGAAGAAGCTCGCCGCTCACATCGTCGAAAAGGGCTGGCACTGCACGATGGTGCTCACCGAACCGGACGCCGGTTCGGACGTCGGTGCCGGGCGCGCCAAGGCCGTGCAGCAGGACGACGGCACCTGGCACATCACCGGCGTGAAGCGCTTCATCACCTCCGGCGAGTCGGACATGACCGACAACGTCATCCACTTCGTGCTCGCGCGCCCCGAGGGTCACGGTCCGGGCACCAAGGGACTGTCGCTGTTCATCGTCCCGAAGTACCAGGTCGACCTGGAGACCGGTGAGCTCGGCGAGCGCAACGGTGTCTACACGACCAACGTCGAGAAGAAGATGGGCCTGAAGGTGTCGACCACCTGCGAGCTCACCTTCGGCGACGGCGCACCCGCCGTCGGCACCCTGCTGGGCGACGAGCACGACGGCATCGCGCAGATGTTCCGCGTCATCGAGCACGCGCGAATGCTGGTGGGCACCAAGGCGATCGCCACCTTGTCGACCGGCTACCTCAACGCGCTCGATTACGCCAAGCAGCGTGTCCAGGGCGCCGACATGACCACGCCGCAGAAGGACGCCCCACGCGTCACCATCACCCACCACCCCGACGTCCGCCGCTCGCTGATGCTTCAGAAGGCGTACGCGGAGGGTCTGCGGGCGCTGGTGCTGTTCACCGCGACCCAGCAGGACATCGTCGACCAGGAGTTCCTGGCCACCGGCAGCGAGATCCCGGCGGACGGTACCCCGGCGCAGATGGCCGCGCGTCTCAACGACCTGCTGCTGCCGATCGTCAAGGGTGTCGGTTCGGAGCGTGCGTGGGTGCTGCTGGGCACCGAATCGCTGCAGACGTTCGGCGGCTCGGGCTTCCTGCAGGAGTACCCGATCGAGCAGTACATCCGCGATGCGAAGATCGACACGCTGTACGAGGGCACGACGGCCATCCAGGGTCAGGACTTCCTGTTCCGCAAGATCCTCAAGGACCAGTTCGTCGCTCTCGGCGCGCTGGCCGAGCAGATGCTGCAGACCGCCAAGGGCGGCGCGGGCGACGACAAGCTGCGCGGTGAGCGTGACCACCTCGGCAAGGCGATCGAGGACGTCCAGGGCATGGTCGAGAACCTCGCCATGACCGCGATGGGTTCGATGAGTGAGGACGGCGACCCGAAGTCGATTTACAAGGTCGGCCTCAACACCACCCGCTTCCTGCTCGCTGCCGGTGACCTCGTCATCGGCTGGCTGCTGCTGCGCCAGGCCGAGGTCGCACAGGCCCGCCTGGACGCCGGGGACGCCGGCAAGGACGAGGCGTTCTACACGGGCAAGGTGGCGGCGGCGAAGTTCTTCGCGGCCAACGTGCTGCCACGTCTGAGCGCGGAGAAGGCCATGCTGGAAGCAACCGACCTGTCGCTGATGGAACTGCCGGAAGAAGCGTTCTGAGCCCGATCGCATGCCGATCGTGAGCTGAGTACCTCTGCACGTCAACGGTGGCTGACCCCTTTCGATGGGTCGGCCACCGTTGTTCTCGGTGTCTCCACTATCAACACAGTTGGCGTCGTGCACCCGTTTCGTGGCGGCGTGGGATAGATTCATCTGACACCGCTGGTCGCGACGTCGGATAGCCCGTCGCGGCCAGCGCTGTTTTTCGGGGCGACGGCTTCTGCTCATCGACGCGACCCCGACCCCGAGTGCGCAACTGTTGCGCGCTCGGCTCGAAACAAGTCGACGTTTCGCGCCGCGCACGCAACAGCTGTGAGTCCGGGCGAGTAGATGTGAGTTCGGTCAGCGGACGGCGACCTCGGCTGCGTGTCGTGCGATGGCCCATTCCTCGTTCGTGGGCACCACCAGAACCGCGACTCGACCGGCGCCGTCATCGATCCTGCGGGCGCCACCATCACGTGAACTGTTCTTCTGCTCGTCCAGCCGCACTCCGAGGAAGCCGAGTTGCTCCAGCGCAGCAGCCCTGATCGTGGGCGAGTTCTCACCGACACCGGCGGTGAAGGTGATGGCGTCCAAGCCACCGAGCACCGCGGCATAGGCACCCACGTACTTCACCAGACGGTGGACGTAGACGTCGAACGCCAGCGTCGCGGCCTCGTCCCCGTCGTCCTTCGCCTGCGCCAGGTCGCGGAAGTCGCGGTGACCGCCGAGGCCGTAGATGCCGGACTTCTTGTTCAGTAGGTCGTCGAGCCCCTGTGCGTCAAGGTCTGCAACGCGACTGAGGTGCAACAGGATTCCCGGGTCGAGGTCACCACTTCGGGTACCCATCACAAGACCCTCTAGGGGGGTCAGACCCATTGAGGTCTCGACGGCACGGCCGGAATCGACCGCCGAGATGCTCGCGCCATTACCGAGGTGCAACACGATCTGTTTCAGGTCGTCGCGACCCAGCAGCGAGGACACCTGCTGCGAGACGTATTCGTGCGAGGTGCCGTGGAAGCCGTACCGGCGAATCGCGTGCTCACGCGCGAGATCACGGTCGATGGCGTACGTCGCGGCGGCGGCCGGCAATTCGGAGAAGAAGGCCGTGTCGAACACTGCGACGTGCGGCAGGTCGGGAAAAGCCTTGCGGGCACTGCGGATTCCAGCCAGTCCCGCGGGGTTGTGCAGCGGAGCAAGTACTGCGACACGATCGATCTCGGACTCCACACCGTCGTCGATGAGCGTCGGTTCGGTGAAGTTGCGTCCACCGTGGACGACGCGGTGACCGACCGCGATCACCGAGTCGGGGGTGAGCGGTGTGCCACCCCGTTCCATCGCGTCCTGCATGACCGTCACCGCGGCCGAATGGTGGGGCACCTCGACGTCCCGCTCGTCCTTGCGGTCACCGGATTCGTGCTTGAGATGTCCCTTGTCGGTACCGACCCGCTCGATGAGTCCCTTCGCCGACGCCTCGCCGGTCTCGGGGTCGACCAGTTGGTACTTCAGCGACGACGAGCCGGCGTTGATGACGAGAACGTTGCTCATGAGATCCCCTGCTGCAGTGACTGTGCCTGGATGGCGGTGATCGCCACCGTGTTGATGATGTCGTCGACCAGCGCGCCGCGGGACAGGTCGTTGACCGGCTTGTTCAGGCCCTGCAACACCGGACCGATCGCGATCGCACCGGCGCTGCGTTGGACAGCCTTGTAGGTGTTGTTGCCGGTATTGAGGTCGGGGAAGATCAGCACGCTGGCCTGACCGGCGACCGGGGAGTCGGGCATCTTCGACTTCGCGACGGAGGGCTCGACCGCCGCGTCGTACTGGATCGGGCCCTCGACCAGCAGCTCGGGTTCACGCTCGTGGACCAGCGCGGTCGCCTGCCGCACCTTGTCCACGTCGGCGCCGTGACCGGAGCTTCCGGTGCTGTACGACAGCATCGCCACGCGCGGCGCGATGTCGAACTGTTGTGCGGTGCGTGCGGAGGAGATCGCGATGTCGGCGAGCTGTTCGGCGGTCGGGTCGGGATTGACTGCGCAGTCGCCGTAGACCAGCACCTCGTCGGCAAGGCACATCAGGAACACACTGGAGACGACGTTCGTGCCCGGCACCGTCTTGATGATCTCGAAGGACGGCTTGATGGTGTGTGCCGTCGTGTGCGCGGCGCCGCTGACCATGCCGTCGGCCTTGCCGAGGTGCACCATCATGGTGCCGAAGTAAGACACGTCCGTCACCGTCTCGCGAGCCTGCTCGATCGAGATGTTCTTGTGCGCCCGCAGCCGCGCGTACTCGGTGGCGAACTCCTCGACCAGGCGAGGGTCGTTGGGGGACAGCAGGTTCGCGCCGCTGAGATCGGCACCGATGGACGATGCGAGCGAGCGAATCTTCAGCTCGTCGCCGAGGATCGTCAGGTCGGCGATGCCACGCCGCAATACCGCGTCCGCCGCTTCGAGAACGCGGGGATCGTCTCCCTCCGGCAAAACGATGTGCATGCGCTGCGCGCGTGCGCGATCCATCAGCCGGTGGCCGAACATCAAGGGGGTGACCGCTGCGCTGGTGCCCAGGTTCATGCATTCCAGCAGGGTCTGCGCGTCGGCGTGATCGGCGAAGTTACGCAGGGCCGCCTCGACCTTCGCCTTCGCTTCGGGACGCATGCGCCCCGTCACCCGCGACAGCACCGCGGTCGTCTCGAAGGTGTCGAGTTCGGTGACGATGATCGGGAGTTCGAGGTGCGCACCCTCGATCAACTGGATGACGCTGGACGGGGGCGTGTATCCGCCGGTGAGAACGATCGACGACAGCGCCGGGAACGTGCCCGACTGGTGGGCCAGGACGAGGCCGGGAAGGATGTCGTAGCGGTCGCCGGGAGCGATGACGGTGACGTCGTCGACGAGTCTGGTGAGCACGTTCGGCATCGACATCGCGGCCACAAGGAAGCCCTGGGCCTCGCGGTGCAGCCACTCCGAGTTGCCCTGGACGAGGTCGCCGCGACACGCGTTCATCAGGTCGCCGACGGTCGGGGCGTCCAGCAGGGGGTTCTCCGGCAGGATGCCGGCTAGTGCCAAGCCGTCCAGCCGCTTGGACGTCTCGAAGCGGTTGCGGATGTCGCCCGCACGTGCATCGTCGGCCCGGTTGACCACGACCGCAACGGGATTGGCGTGCCGCGTGCGCAGTTCCTCGACGGCGAGTTCGGCGGCAGTCACGACATCGACCGCCGACCGGGCGAACGCCGGCACCACCAGCACGACCGGTGTGCCCAGATTCGCGGCGATCATCGCGTTGAACGACGCCTCCGCTCCCGGGGACACGTCGTGGAAGTCGCTACCCAGCACGAGAACGACGTCATGCTCGGCGCCGAGGGCGTGAAAGCGTTCGACGATCCGGGTCAGCGCCTCCTCCTCATCGCCGTGCGTCTCCTCGTACCCGACGCCGATGGCCGACTCGTAGGACTGGTGGCCACCGGCCTGGGTGAGCATCAGTTCGACGATCGGGTCACGCTCGCCGAGGGTCGCGGTCACGGGTCGGAAGATCCCGACCGAGCCGGCCTCGCGGGCCAGCAATTGAAGGAGTCCGAGGGCGACGGTGGACTTGCCTGCCTGTCCCTCGGCGGAGGTCACGAAGACGCTTCGAGCCATGCCCCTGAGTCTATGTGCGTGCTGTCATCCCGCCCGACCGGGCGAGCGTTCGAAGTCACGATCAGACCCCGCGCAGGTGCAGGTCGAGCACCGCGTCCGCACCGGCCTCCAACCGCACCGGAATACCCCAGTCCTGTTGGTACAGGTGACAAGCGGCGTGCTCGGGCACCTCCCCGTCGGGCCCGGATGCGTCGCACGCCGCGGCGCGCACGCTGATGTGCAGCACACCGTCCCCGACGGAACTGTCGAGATCGAGCGCACGGGCGAGACCGGTTGCCCGACCACCGCCGGACCGGATCAGCGAATCCGGGGTCGAGGACACCATCAGCATCGTCGGATCGCCGTACCGGTCGTCCAGTTTCTGCCCGGCCGGCGGCTCGAAATGCACGACGAGTTCGACTGCGCCCGGCGCGATCTGCGTCGCAGACCGACGCACTCGTCCGGCGCCGCCCTCGGCCGCAGCGGTTGCCGGCAGACGCATCCGATCGACGCGATGGGCCGACGACTCGACGACGATCAGACCGTCGTCCAGAGGCAGCACGTCGCTGGGTTCGCTCAGCCCGGTGAGCGCCGTGCTCAGCACCTGCGTCACAGGGTCGAACCGGCGGATCGCGCCGTTGTAGGTATCGGCGACCAGCACGGTGCCGTCCGCCGCCTCGGCGACGCCGAGCGGGTGTTGCATGCGCGCCTGCGAACGAACACCGTCCACGAACCCGAAGTCGAACAGGCCCTCCCCGATGTGCGTCTCGAGACGGAAACCGTTGTCGTCGACCACGATCGAACGAAGCGCAGACGTCTCGGAGTCGACGATCCAGACCCGGTCGCCGGATGCACTCACAGCCAGGCCGGACGGTTGCGCGAGCCACGCTTCGTCCGCCGCACCGTCACGCAGGCCTTCGGCGCTCGTCCCGGCCAGGACCGCGACCGTGTTGTTCTCAGGTTCGGTCGCGAGGTGCAACGCCCACAGCTGATGGGTACCGGCCATCTCGATCACCGCGCGGTCGAGCCACCAGACGATGTCCCACGGCGAGGACAGCGGCTGCTTGTGCGCAGCACCGCCTCCGGAACGCTCACGCAGCTGCTCACCCGTACCCGCCTCAGTGCGAATCCGCCCGTCGGACAACCGGATCGAGGCAATTCGGTGGTTCACCGTGTCCGCGACCAGCAGGTCGTAGCCGAGCCGTTCGGCCGCGTCCGATGGGAGCACACAGACGCCCTGCGGTTCTTCGAAGACCTCCGGCCCACCGAATCGTGCCCGTTCGGTCCGCAGGTCCGATTCCAGGAGCACGATCTGGTGGTGCGCGGTGTCGCTGACGACGAAGCCGCCGTCGCCCAGCGGGACGGCCTTCCCCGGGAACCTGAACTGCGTCGAGTCCGAGCTCGGCGGGACGTACGGTGAATCTCCTTGCCGCAGAGTGCCCCTCGCGCTGTGCTCGCCGATCAGTTCACGGACCAGCGAGGCGATGCCCGGTCCATGACCCTCACCCGACATCTGTCCGACGATGTAGCCCTCCGGGTCGATGACGACCAGCGTCGGCCAGGCACGAGCCGTGTACGCATCCCACGTCACCAGGTCGGGATCATCGAGCACCGGGTGATGGACGGCGTACCGCTCGACGGCGGCCTCGACGGCTTCAGGTCGCCCTTCGTGTTCGAACTTGGGCGAGTGCACGCCGATGATCACCAGCGAGTCGGCGAACTCCTGCTCGAGCGGACGCAGTTCGTCCAGGACGTGCAGGCAGTTCACGCAACAGAAGGTCCAGAAGTCCAGAACGACGATTCGGCCGCGCAGACCGACGAGAGAGAGTTCCTCGCCGCCGGTGTTCAGCCACCGCCGGCCTCGAAGTTCAGGGGCACGCAACCGGTCGACCATGTCGCCAGTCTCGCACCGAGAGCACTCAGGACGTGGCCGGCCCGGAGGCGGTCGATCAGCATGGCGACAGGCTGGCCGCGCGACTGCTCACAGGCGAC
This sequence comes from Yimella lutea, assembly GCF_006715095.1. Taxonomy (NCBI): domain Bacteria; kingdom Bacillati; phylum Actinomycetota; class Actinomycetes; order Micrococcales; family Dermacoccaceae; genus Yimella; species Yimella lutea. Next base: position 648,292 of record NZ_VFMO01000001.1, on the reverse strand, counting down.
GGTCCCGCAGAACCGGGAAGGACTCGCGCTGCTGGGCGACGAGCGAGGGGTCGATCTCTGCTCGGAGCACCTCTTCACCCTCCCCCGCTTCGGCCAGCACAACGCCGTTGGGGTCGATGACTGCCGAGTGTCCGCCCATCTCGGTCTTGGCGTGGGTGCCCGCTGTGTTGCAGGCCAGCACGAAGGTCTGGTTCTCGATCGCCCTGGCGCGCAACAGGACTCGCCAATGCTCGACCCGCGCCATCGGCCACGCCGCCGGAATCAACGACAGTTCGACGTCGCGGTCGCCGTACTGCCGGTACAGCTCGGGGAAGCGCAGGTCGTAGCAGGTGCTGAGGCCGGCCCTGGTGCCGTCGATCTCCACGGTCACCAGGTCCTCTCCCGCCTCCATCAGCTTCGGCTCGCCGCCGGCGAACCCGAAGCGGTGGATCTTGCGGTAGGTCGCGAGGGTCCGCCCGTCGCGGCCGAAGATCAGCGACGTGTTCCACAGGTCTTTGCCCTCGGCACCGGTCGAGCCGTCCGCCGGACGCTCGACGATGGACCCCCCGTGCAGGTACGCGCCGATCGAGCGCGCTGCGTCCGAGAGCCGCTGTGCGACAACGCCGTCCGTCGCCTGGGCTGCGCCTGACCACGCCCGGTAGTCGAAACCGCCGGCCGACCAGAGTTCGGGCAGCATGACCAGATCGTGTCCACGCTGCTTCTCGACGAGGTCGACCACGCGATCGATCCGCTCGGCGTTCGGCTCGTTGTCGTCGTACGCCAACTGGATCAGCGCTACCTTCATCAGCTGCCTCCTCGGCCCCGGCCCAGGCCGGCCAGGTAGTCGTTGTAGGCGTTCAGGTCGGAGTCGCCGTCCCGCTCGGCCTTGCGCTCCTGACGCTCGGCATCCCGACTGTCGGTGCGGTACCACTCGAACGCGATGAGCATCGTCAGCACCAGCGTCGGCACCTCACCGACACCCCAGGCGACGGTACCCGCGCGCTGCTGGTCCAGCAGCGGGTCGGGCACGTAGGACAGTCCGACCCGGGTGAAGAAGTCGCCGGCGAGCAGGTCGGTGCCGGTCATCAAGGCCACGCCGAAGAAGGCGTGGAAGGCGACGGTGACCAACAGGACGAGCAACCGGATCGGCGCCGGCCACTTACGTGGCCCGGGGTCGATGCCTACCAGCGACCACGCGAACAGGTAACCGGACAGCACGAAGTGGATGATCATCGTCAGGTGCCCGGTGTGGGTGGTGAGCGCAAACTCGAACCAGCCGGTGTAATAGAAGAGAATCAGCGTGCCGAGCACGATCGTTGCGATGATGGCCGGGTTTGCGACGACGTTGAGCACCCGGGAGTGCACCGAGGCGAGCAGCAGTTCCCGCGGGCCGAGGGTCTTGTCATTGCGCTTGGGCAGCGCACGCAGTGCGAGCGTGACGCCGGCTCCGCGCACCAGGAAGATCGGCACGACCATCGACAGCATCATGTGTTCGGCCATGTGTGCCGAGAACATAACGCGTCCGTAGATGCCGGGCCCGCCGCTGATCATGAACACGAACAGCGCCCAGCCGAAACACCAGGAGATCGTGCGGTCGATCGGCCACTTGTCGCCGCGCTGCTGCAGGCGGCGCACCCAGCGCAGGTAGACGAGGACGGCGACGACGGCGACCGAGGTGAACAGCCACTGCGTGCGCCACGATCCGAAGATCTCGGCGGCGCTGATCTGCGGCGGTGCCGGGTAGCCGGTCAGCGCGACGACGGGGTCGGCGGACTCCTCCTGGACCACCGGCGGTGCAGTACGGGCGAGCGCTGTCGCCAACCCGATCGCGACGGCCATGATGACCACCTCGACCGACGCCAGCCGGACGGCGAGCGAGCGGGCCGGTTTGTCCTGCGGGTCCTTCTTCAGCCGCTCGACGACCGCTGAGCGCTGGCGGGCACCGATGACGCCGAGTGCGACCAGCGCACCCACCTTGAGCAGGAGCAGGACGCCGTACGCACTGCCGAGATCGGACAGCGAGCGCAGCCGCAGGAGTGCAGCCAGGACCCCCGACCCGGCGACGCCGACGTAGCACCACAGTGCGATGGTCGAGAACCGTTGCAGAACGACGCTTGCTGATTTGCCGAGGGTGTTCCACATCGCCGCGATCGCGGCGATCCCGCCGACCCAGATCGTCACCGACAGCAGGTGGACGGCGAGCGAGTCGACGCCGGTCTCGTGGTCGGCGCTACCGGCGGCGTGGCCGGAGAGCGCGAGCGGCCACAGTGCGAGGAGAGCACCGAAGAAGGCCCATGCGAGTCCGTTGCGGCGGGGATTGAGGAAGCACCAGGCGCTGACCGACAGGGCGCCGACGGCGGTGATGGCCGGGGCGCGCAGCACCTCGAGATCCCAGGTGAACTTCCAGGCGCCCGTCCAGAATCCCTCGGAGCCGACCGGAACACCTGCAGCGTCGCCGTACGCCAGCACGGCCCGGGCGACGCCGGCCAGACCCCAGGCCAGTGCACTCCAGGCCGCGACCCGCCCGGCGATGACGCGCCGGCGTGAACTCGTGGTCTCCGGGACAAGGAGGCCGCCGAGCAACAGGGCACCGATGGTGAGCGCGGCGGCAAGGTCGTGAACGGTGCGGGTGAGCGGCAGCCCCCATCGCACCAACGGGCCGGGGTCGAGGAGTTCGAGCGGGTTCGCAGCCCCACCGGCGAGGACGGCGATCGTGCAGACGGTCAGCGCGACCGCAGCAGCGAACGGGGTAAGGACGCGATGGGTCATCGAGCGACGAACACGGTGCTGGCGCCACGACAGGAGCGTTCGCCCTCGAACGCCGGGAGAGCTTCGGCGAGGTCGGGTCGGAAGGTGGCCAGGTACGTCTGCGCGGCGACATGGTCGGCGAACACCGCACGAGTGTCGAAGTCCTCCTGGTCGATGTGCGCGAAATGTCGGCTCAAGGCATCCCGCCCGTTCTCGGTGCTGAAGCCGGTGACGAGCGGCTCTCCCCCGGCCTGCGTCAGCAGATCTGCCAGGTGCTCATCGCCGTTCGTGACCGCGACGAAAGCGCCGCCTGGTCGAAGCACCCGGCGCACCTGCCTGAGCGCGGCGTCCAGATCGGGCACGTGGTAGAGCATCCAACCGGCGTACACGACATCGAAGGACGCGTCGTCGAACGGCAGATCCGCGGCCTCGGCGACCTGGGTCAGGACGCCGTGTCGAGCGGTGGCGAGCGCCATCACCTGCGAACGGTCGGTCGCGACGACATGAGTGTTCGAAAGAGCATCGCTTACGGACGCGGCGAATTCGCCCGTCCCGCAACCGACCTCGAGGAAGTCGGCAGGTTCAGCCGCTACGACGGCGGCGAGCGCCGCCCTTGTCGGGTTGCGCCCGTCCGGGGTGTCGCGCCACACCGACGCCCTGGTCGCGAGTCGGTCGGTCGTGTCGTACTGGATCGCCAGCGACGCCGCGTCGTTCGAGATCATGCCCACCCGTTCAGGGTACGTCGCAGGTTCACACCCCTAACCTGGGGAACATGCATCCGGCTGCCCCCACCGAACTGACCGAGCTCATCGCGGCCTACTCCGCCACCGGACAGGCGATCCTCGACCTCGGATTCACCTGCCATGAGGACGACTTCACCAAGCCGACGCAGTGCCCCGGCTGGACGGTGAAGGACCAGTTCTCGCACGTCGTCGGGCTGGAGGACATCTTCAACGGCGGCCCGACACCCGAGGTCGAGGTGCCTGATTACACGTGGCTGCGCAGCGACTTCGGACGCTTCATGGAAGCCCACGTCGAGGCGCGTCGCGGAACACCCGGACCCGAGGTGGTCGCGCAGTGGCAGGAACTGTTCCCACAGCGGGTCGCTGCGCTGCACCAGTTGCTCGCCGACCCCGAAACGATCGTCGAGACCGCGGTCGGGCCGCGTCGTCCGGTCGACCTGGTGTCGCTGCGCATCGTCGACATGTGGTGCCACGAGCAGGACATTCGCCAGGCGCTCAACCGGCCGGGCAATCTCGACACCCCAGCGGCCGCTCTGTTCACTGGCCGGCTGATGGCAGCGCTGCCGATCCGGGCCGCGAAGGCGGGATTACCGATCGGCACGACCGTGATCGTGGAGACGACCGGGCCGGTGAACGCGCGATCGGGCGTCCGGGTGATCGAGGACGAGAACGGCAAGCCGTACGGTGAGGAACTGTTCTCCGGCGATTCACATGACGAGAGCGCCGATGTGACGTCGATCCGCATGACCACCGAGGAGTTCACCCGACGCGGCGCGGGCCGGATCGCCACCGAGGATCTGCGCTACCACGTCGAGGGCGACGAGGACGTCGCACGCCAGGTGCTCGACGCGATGGCCGTCACTCCTTGAGATTCAGCGCTCCGACAGGTCGAGCAAGAGGGTGAACAGACCGGCGTAGATCGCCGCCCAGATCACGCACCCGACGAGCAGAGCCGGAACGTACCTGCGCGCCGGCATCCGAGTGAGACCGGCCGAGAAGTTCGCGGCGGTCTGGACGCCGATGGTCAAGAACGACAACGGAACCGCGAACACGCCGAAACGCGACGACAACTGCCTGGCGCGCGCCATCCGTGGGCCACTGAGTTTGCCCCGCCACCGCGTGGCGTGTCCTGCCCGCATGGCGGCGCGACCCAGCAGGTAGGTGCCGCCGGCACGCAGGAACACCACGACGAACAGCACAACGAACGCGAATACGCCCGGCAGGTCACGAATTCGGTCCACGCGGTCAGCTTGTTCGGGCGAGCAGACCTTGAAGTTGATCGAACAGCGCCGTGTTCAGCTCGAACGCGCGCACCGCGGCGGTGAGCGATGCGGGCGGGTCGGTCGTCGTGGTCATGCCCTGCCCTTCGATCGAGTAACGCAACCTAGGTCAAGGCTTCATGTCGGGGCAACCCGGCCTCCCGTATCGGCACGTGTCGAGTCTCACCCCGCCACTTGTTTGCATCGATCTACTATGTGTAAAGTTGCTTGCTGCAAACAACCTGTGAGGAAGTCCATGTCCGTGAGCACGAAGGTCGCCGGCGAACTCGCCACCGATCTGGTGCACGTCGTCAAAAAGCTGTCGGCGTTGCGCAACCACCTCCCCCGGCTGCACCCGGCCATCGACGTCTCGTCCTACCCGGTGCTCATCGCGCTCAAGCAGGGCGATCAGCGCGTCTCGGCAATCGCCGCCTGCGTGCACTCGGACATCTCGACGGTCAGCCGGCAGATCAGTCACCTGGTGGCCGCCGGTGTCGCCGAGAAGGTCGCCGACCCGCAGGACGGCCGCGCCCAGGTGGTGCGACTGACCGACGAAGGCAAGCAGATCATCGACGAACTCGCCGCCCGCCGAGCCGAGTGGTTCCGCTCGATGCTCACCGGCTGGACCAGCGACGAGGTGCGCGACTTCACCGCGTATCTCGGACGGTTCGACCAAGCCCTCACCCACGAACTCGGACGCAACACCCACTGCGGAAAGCAGGACGCATGACCACCGCCGCCGCGAAGCCGACGGCAACGTCCGACGGCGACTACACACACAGTCAGATCCTGCGGATCCTCACCGGCCTGCTCATGGGCATGTTCCTCGCCGCCCTCGACCAGACCATCGTCTCCACCGCCATCCGCACCATCGGTGACGAACTGCACGGCCTGTCGATGCAGGCCTGGGTCACCACCGCCTACCTCATCACCTCGACGATCGCGACCCCGATCTACGGCAAGCTCGGCGACCTGTACGGCCGCAAGAAGCTGTTCCTGTTCGCAATCAGCGTCTTCATCGTCGGCTCATTCGCGTGTGCGTTCGCCGACTCGATGACCCAGCTCGCCGTGTTCCGTGCCATCCAGGGCGTCGGCGCCGGTGGCCTGTTCACCTTGGCCCTGGCGATCATCGGCGACATCGTGGCGCCGCGTGAGCGCGCAAAGTACACCGGCTACTTC